>NZ_ANOH01000260.1 GCF_000346505.1 Aporhodopirellula sallentina SM41 | reverse complement strand
GCCAAGACTTTCGGCGTTTCGCAGAGCCTGCCGAAACTCTTGGCGAGTTTCGCTACCCTAGCGTATTACAAATTTGAGACGTCCGATCCCATAGTTGGATTCGCCAAGATTCAGATCTCCGCTGTCTGGCGATATCGGTTATATCTTTCTTGGATACGCTCTCGTATTCCGACGTAGCTTGGTGTTTGGGTACCCGGTAGTGGACATAAGCTACGAGTCGAGGACGATCGAATCGTCACGAACGTACACCTCGAATAGATACCTCCGATTCACAGCACAGGCGATCGGATGGTTCGTTGCCAACTCGCCAACCGCTCACCCATCCATCTCGACACACGCCATCAAAGAAGTTTGACCAGTGACTCGAATTGCATTGACTAGATACCTGGCTTGGTTTGTTTTATCGCTTGCGTGTCTTTCTTTGCCGGTGCTGCGTGCCGCAGATCTGCCGCAACACGAAACGGCGATCGCCAAGCCCAACATCGTTTTGGTAATGGCCGACGACCAGGGTTGGGGCGACGTCGGATACTACGGACATCCGTTCTTGCAAACGCCCGAGATCGATGCGATGGCGAAGGACGGGTTTGTGTTCGACCGTTTCTATGCCGCCGCGCCGGTTTGCTCGCCGACTCGAGCGAGCGTCATGACAGGCCGCAACCCGATCCGTTCGAAAGTGCCCAATCATGGACGCTACATGCGGCCTCAGGAACATACTCTCGCGGAATCGCTGAAGGCGGCCGGATACGTCACCGGGATCTTCGGCAAAGTCCACCTCGGTTCGGGACAACCGGACTCGCCATGCAACCCCAGCGGCATGGGGTTCGACGAATGGTGTGTCGGATTGAATTTCTTCGACAACGATCCCTACCTCAGTCGCAACGGAAAGGTCGAACATTGTGAGGGCAAAGGATCGGTCCTGGTCATGGACGATGCGATCGAATTCGTTTCGAAACATAGCACCAGCAATCAGCCGTTTTTCATGACCGTTTGGTTTCCGTCACCGCATGACCCACACCAAGAAGTTCCCGACGGACCACCGCTTTACACCGGAAAGAAGCAAGCCGGATACTACCGTGAAATCACGTTGCTCGATCAGCAAGTCGGTCGATTGCGGAAACAACTCCGCGACTTAAAAATCGAAGACAACACGATCGTTTGGTACTGCAGCGACAACGGTGGGCTGAATGACGAAACGTCAGGCGGTCGAGAAAAAAAGGGCAGTATCTACGAAGGCGGCCTGCGGGTTCCGGGCATCATTGAATGGCCCGCTCGTGAACTACATGGGCGTACCGATGTGCCCGTTTGGACGTGTGACATCTATCCCACGCTGTTGTCGATGGCCGGCGTCGATCCCGATTCCACCGACGGGCCAACTGATCCGCTCGACGGAATCGACATCACCAAAATCATCTCGGGAGAGTCCACGTCTCGCGGCCAGCCGATGGGGTTCTGGCATCAGTTCCAGCCTGGTCAGTTGACCTACAGCGACCGAATTCTGAAAGCGATCATGGAAAAACAGCAGACGGGGGCACCGTTGCCGCACAACGCACATCGCATGCAAAAGGACGTCGATGAGTTCCCACGGTTCGCCGAAAATACAACGACCGGGCACGCCGCATGGAACGATTGGCCATGGAAGCTCCATCGCATCAATGGCAAGAAGTTCGAGCTATACAACTTGGTCGACGATCCCATGGAAGAGCACGATCTGGCTGGTGATCCGAAGCAGCAGCTTCGATTGGTTCGCATGCAGAAGGCACTGGATCAATGGATGCGCTCGGTCGTTCGCAGCATCAATGGCGACGACTACTAGACCTCCTCGAAGCCGGACGTCGTTCCAACGCGGAGCCGAGGAGCGAATCGCAGTCCTCGTAGCTACCGTTGAAGGCAAGGTGGTCACTCGGCCACAC
>NZ_ANOH01000259.1 GCF_000346505.1 Aporhodopirellula sallentina SM41 | reverse complement strand
ATGAGTTGACTCGCCGAGGTCACGAATTGGGGCACCAACCCCGATCGCATCAAGAGCATGCATTCCCGCCGCTCCCAAACAACACCCACAAATTTTCTCACGCGGGAACTCTGCTCGTTCGGCCAGAGTCACCTCATGACCGTGGTGCGCCAGACGAATCGCTGCGGCACAACCGGAAACGCCCGCCCCGACAACGAGCACCCGCGACGGTCGGGGCGTCTTGGCGATCATGAACTCGCACCAACGACGGCAGGCGCGTAACCGTCCACGGTTTCGGCCTCGCATTGCTGATCAATCACAGCCAACAATCGGCACGGGAAGGATGTCTTTACCGGCACCGAAAACCCGAGTGCCTGGTGCAGCAACGTCTCGAACTCGCCTCGCGTGTACGCCGCCCGAACGCTGGCTGAGGCATCGAAGTGCACGATGTCACTGCGGGTTACCAAACGGGCCGATGCAGCAACGAGTCCGAGGTTCACTCGAGAACGTTCGAGGTCGCAGATCACAATCGCCCGTTCGCTCACCCGCCACATTTCCTGCAGCAGCTTCGAAACGTCGGGCGGATCCAAGTGATGCATGAACAGTGACGAGGTGACCACATCGAAACCGCTCGGCAGTCCGTCCTGCAAACAATCACGGCAGATCGTCCCCAGCTCCACTCCGGCAGATCTTGCCGCGTCCGCAGCCGTTTGCATCGCCACTTCGCTGCGATCCAACGCAGTAACAGCCAACGGCATGCCTCGACGCCGAGCCATCTTCAGCCAATCGATCGGCAAATCACCACTGCCACTGGCCACGTCGAGCACCCGCAACGGTCGATTGCGAGGGCCTGCAGCGGACAACCGGATCAGTTGACGAAACAGAGCCAACGATACGCCGCTGATTCGATTGAGCCGACGAAGCCCGGCGAGAGCCGCCCGATGTCGGTCCGCAGATAGATCGGGGGCATCCATCTTTTCTTCGACACGGCAGCGTGGAAGCACCATCGGTTTGGATTCTTATTTCAAAGGTTGCAGATTCTCGAGGCATTCATGTCGCATCGGCCATTTCGCCGTCATCCTTCGCGCCGGAGTCGCCTGACCGAAGACGAAACACCAACGCAACCGTGCTCGCAGCGATGACTCCCAAACTGACCCACTGGGAGATCGACAGCGAAGTGCCGAACTGCCCTTCCTCATCAACGCGCACCCACTCGAGCACGATCCGAAGAACGGCGTACGCAATAAAGCCGCACAACATTAGGATACCGTCCAGGTGAACACCGGAGGCGTGCAGGATCCGTTCCAAAACTAATAAAACGACCAACATCACCGCCGCCATGACAGAACTGATGATCTGAGTCGCCCAAACCGGTTCGGCCCGCGGCGGTAGTTGATCGGGCGAAATACGGGCCACCAATTCACCATCGCGCAGCACTGCGAGCCCAGGCAGTGCGTCTTCGGCGGGTATGTCCAAGGGGGCGAGATCCGCAAACCCCGGATCCAGAATGAACGTGAGGACCTCACCCGGCTTCACTCCCGCCTGATCGGCCAAACTGCCTTCGTCGACCGATTTGACCATCCACAATTTATTCCGGCGGACCTGCTTTCCTTCCAGCGATGGCTCCCCATCATCATCCGAACCGCCCTCGTCACCGGTGTGCGGTCGAGCGGTGATGCCGATCAATTTCCCCGTGAGCAACTGATCCACGTAGACGTTGCTGCTCGGAGGAAACTGCACTGACAACGCGTTCGGTTCGCACGCACCGCCGTAGCAACATCCGTTCATCAAACACCCAAGACGTCCGAAAAACAGCCCCACGAAGATACAGGGAACGATCACATCGCCGAGTTTCCACAGCGGTTGGCGATGCCGAGTGACCACCCACGCCGACGCCAAAAAACCACCAATGAACCCGCCGTAGACCACCAACCCTCCTTGGGTCATCGCCGCCATCGCCGAGAGAGTCTCGCCCCACGTCGGTCGTAGGAAGTCCTCAAAATACTGGACAACATAAAACACACGGGCGCCCACCAGCCCGCCGCAGAACGTCCAGGGAGCCAACCGGTAAATCGCATCGGCCCCCAATCCGGCACGCTGGGCTCGCCACGCCGCGAGTGAAACCGAACAGACCGCCGCGAGCATCAGGAACATGCCATACCCGCGGATCGGTAAACCGACCGGCTCGCCCGCGAGGTTTTCCAACTCCAACCGCGGCAGCAGAAAGACAATGATCAGCCCCAAAAACGCCCACAGGCCGCCTTCGTTCTTGATCACGTGCCCAATCGTTGCCCGCTGTGGCTGATCCGCCGAGGCGGATTTGCCGTCCGATGGGGCGAGGATTCTCGCCGGCCAAATCGCGGTAATCGCCAGCCGAACCACGATGAAGATGACCAGAGCAGCCAGCAGCCACCCAACGCCGAAAAACGGGACACCGGCGATTTCGTGGGGAATCAGGAAAAGCGTTCGACGCATGAGGATCGTAGGGCGGGATGGGGGCAATTTCTGAAATCGTGTAGCGTTTCGCTCAGCAAACCAATGTCGCAGGCCCGATACGCCACGAATAGTCGAGTTTTTTTGCCACAGTCGCTACAACCGGGCTCTAGTCGCAAAGAAAAAGACGTTAAATTGGCGATCTCGCGTAGGCTTGGGAAACTTTGGGCCCCGCAAGTATACTGACGCTGCCCCAGTGATTACTCTTGGTCGCGTACACCACCTGCAACTACTTCTTGTCTGATCTACGAGGTTTCGATTCATGCCCAAGGCGCTCTGTCTGCTCAGCCTTGTGGCGTCGATTCTCTTGCTCGTGCTCTTTGGCGCCGATCTCATCATGGGATTTGCCGGCATGCAAGATGCGGCCCCGATGCAATCCACCAGCATGCTCATGGACCTGGCATTTCTCATTTTTGCCGGGGCTCTCGCCTACCTGAGCTTCACGACCTACCGCGAACAACGCTAAACGAGTGTCGCGTCAGGCAGAGCCACGGAAATTGCTCCGCGACGCCTAATCGCTACACCAACAATAGCCCCC
>NZ_ANOH01000258.1 GCF_000346505.1 Aporhodopirellula sallentina SM41 | reverse complement strand
GACCGGAGCATCGTTCACTGGCGTGATGTTCACCGTCACTGTCCGCGTCACGCTGCGGAAGTCATCCTGCATGACTCCACCGATGTAGCTCTGACCGTTGTCGGTCGCCGTGATCTCGATCACCGCCCAACCGAACACGTCAGGATTCGGCATCAAAGTCAAAATGCCATACTCGTCCAGAACCGGTTCGGCAGAGAACATGCCTTGCGGAGCATCGACTGAGTACGTGAACGTCAGGTCCTGCGTCGCCGCATGACCGGCTCCGTCACCACGTTCATCCAACGCCGTGTCCCGACTGACGAAGATCATCTCGTCCAGACCGTGCACGCCCGGATCGTTGCTCGCGATCACACCGCCGCCATAGATGTCGTAGTAAACAGGAGCGTTATCCGCGTTAACGTCTTCGGCGAACGTGACCGTGCTGAACGTTGGGAACTCTGGAGCGTCATTCACCGCACGGGTCGTCAGGGAAACCGTCGCCGGACCACTTCGCTGGGTTCCGTGAGTTGTGGTGGTGGCCGCTTCACCAACCGACGCGGCACCGTGCACGGTGACTTCGCCAAAATCCTCCACGAAGTACGTGAACTCGTCCGGTGAAACGAATGGAGTCTCATCGTTGAAATCGGTATTCGGTTTGTAGATGACCTGGATGAGTTCGCCTGTCCCCGACACGTTCGAGAACGTCAGCGTCAGCGTCCCGTTGGCCGTGTCCAATGTTTCTGTCACATCGCCCAACGAGTAATCCAACGTGGCCGCATCGAAACTCGGCGTGGCATTGCCGGGCAAGCCAATACCGAAGACGCGGAGGGAGGTTTCGTGTTCGTTGAACAAACCCTCACCCGTCAACGTGTCCGTCCGCTGGGAGAACGAGGCCTCGAGTGCGGAATCCGTTTGACCATCTCGCAGCAACATGGCGGCGGTGATCGTCAGAATGCCGTTCCCGTCGTCCGCTACATCAGGATCCGCGTTCGCAGCACCGGTCGCATTTGCGAACTCTTCGAACTCGGTCAATTCGAAATCACGGTCGATCGCCAGCGGAGCGTCGTTGACGGGTTTGAGCAACACGGTGACGGTTGCCTGATGCATCAGCGGGGCCGGAGTCGACGTACCATCCAACGCTTGATCGACACCTTGGTCCGTGATCGTGTAAACGAACGTATCAATGCCATACGCGTGCGGAGACGTCGACGGATCGTAAACCACATTCCCATCGACATCGAACGTGAGAGTCGCTCCCAACGCACTGGTTGCGTCAACATCGCTAACTGTCAGTCCAGCGTCATTGGTGTTGTCCAACTCGTCGTTGGCCCCCGCACGCGATTCCTCATCGTTACGTAGCAGGTAGCCCGCAGGGATCGTCAGCATGACATCTTCGGTTGGAACCGGTGCAACCGCTGCCGGAGTCAAACCGTTGAAGTAGGCAATCCAATCAGGATTGCTCTCGCTAATCGTGTCATCCATAGCGATAGGTGCATCGTTCGTAGGCCGAACGTGAATCATCGCGGTCGCTGAATTGGTTAGCGGCGTTCCGGCGACCTCTACATCATCGCCAGCGTCAGACAGGTCCATCGGATTGATGACTTTGCCGTTGTCTTGGAACGTGAACAAGAACGAATCCAAGTACGGCGCCGTGCCTCCCAAAACATCGTTGTCGGCATTGAGATCTTGGTCGCCGGTGTACTCGAGCGACTGCAAGAAGCCACCGCTGAACACCACCGTGACACTTCCGCGTGCGGTCGGATAGGTTCCCGACGTCGTGATCGGAGTTCCGGGAGTGATTTCGATCGAGACAATTTCGATCTCATCAACATCCTCCTGTGTCGATTCGTCCCACGGAGCCGCGGCGGTACCGCTCGGGTACATCGGGTCGGCGTCACCGACCACATCCAGAACGCCATCGGCGCCTTGCAACAGATCGTTCTTGGTAAAGGTGCGAGTGACCTCTTCCACCGCGTACAGAATCTGTTCGTCGCCATCAATTTCCGGTTGATCGTTGACCGGAGTCACGTTGATCGTCACCGTTGCGACGTCGTTGACGCCGGTCGGATAAGCGGGGGCACCATCGATCGAACTTTGTTGATCGGCCAAGCGGTATGTGAAGGTGTCATACCCTGCAAAGTCGGCAAGTGGTGTGTACGTGAAGTGCCCCGTTTCCGAATCAAACGAGAACGACTCCGCGTTGGACGGTCCACTGACCAAGATCGCGGTAACTGGGGTAAAGCTGTTCGGGTCGATCGTGTCGTTGTCGATCACACTCGCGAGCGATGCCCCTGCGGTATCCAGACTGCCGTCTTCCACCACCGAGTACAAAGCGGTCGTGTCGTTATCGTCGTTCGGCACGGGCAGTGCGACCGGCAGAATATCGATTTGATAGTCTTCGACTTCACCACCAACGGCGAGACCGGTCGGTGAAAGACCACCCTCGGGCGAAATTCGGAACCGTGCCCACGTGGTTCCCGCAACCGCAGTATCCGGGGTCACGATCGTGAGTGTGTTCTGCCCTGCGACGACAGGAAAACTGGTGAAGATCTGTTCGTTGGAGTCAAACACCTGGTTGCCGTTGAAATCAACCCACGCATCAAGCAACCCATCGGCGCTCGCGGTCAAGACAAAGTCCGCACCGTTTGGATTGAGCGGGTTGAGGAACCCGAGCACTTCCGTTTCGTCCGACGTGGTCGCTTGGCTTCCGGCATTCAGGAAGACACGGCGGTCGGTCGTTCCATCATTGTAGATCCCGACACCGACACCATCTTCATCGGCGAGACCGGTGGTTTCATCGCTTCCGCCCGGCAACGGTGCGTCGGATTCACCGTCAAACTCCGCGCCCAAACGAATATCATCGACCATCGCGTGACGGGCACCATCGTTGATCAACAACGATCCGTAAGGATCCGTCAACGTACCATCAGTGGCATCGCCAAAATCGATCTGCGTGTCCGGGAGAACAATCGTGAATGCGGTGGAACCATCGGTGCGGTTCGACCGCAACGGATTGCCCGCTAAATCTTCAATTTGGGTGTTATCGAGAGTGATCTCGTAAACGCTATCGAGCGTCCACAACGTCGAAAGTGGCGTCAGACGCAATTCACCGGTCGAAGAGTTGAACGCCAACAAGAAGTCTTGTTCCGCAGTCAACACTTCATTGTTGCGTCGAATCGTCACCGTGGTTTCGTTCACGGTATCCGGATTCACACCGGTGCCTTCGAACGGCGAATCGGGGTTCTCACCATCGGAGAGAAGGATCGAGAACGCCCCCACGATTGTTTCGTCCCAATGAACGAACGTGTCATTCGGATCGAGATCCACTCCATCGATGTCGTTATCAACCGGGTCGAGCAGAACCGCGTAAGGCTGCGTGGAATCGGAGAAGTCCAGAGCACCGATGTCAATGTCAGTATTCGGACCGGCACCATCACCCCCGACGCCGCCACTGACTCGCAATTGACCAAACGCGTCGAGCGTCGGCGCAAAGAACGGCGAATCTGGAATGCCAAGGATGTCTTTGAACGCTGCGTACGATCCACGATCGTTGAGCACATCTTGTGAGTTGTTGATCGTGCCGGCACCGACGGCGGGATAGTAGTTGCCGTTATCTGCATCGACAAACAACGGATTGTTGTCCGTTCGTGCGTCCGAACCGATCGGAGCGCCCGCGTTTTGGAAGAAGTTATTGTCGATCACCGCACCGACACCATTGTTAACGATGCCTGTCGCGAGTTCCGCGAACACGTTATTGAGCAAAGTTGGGCTAGCGTTGTTGTTGACGTTCACGCCAACGCCACCGCCATCGCCGACAAAAGTGTTATTGATGATCCGTCCGATCGGCACCGGACGCTGCGGATCAGTGTTGGCTTCACCGGAATAGTTGATCCCGCTGCTACCGACGATGATGTTGTTTTGAATCACAATCCCGGGAACCAATCGCGCGTCATCGACATCAGCGAAGTTCTGCGTTGAACCTGGATAGGAAACACCAACACCAGCGTCAGCGGCATCCGGATTGTCCGCCGGATCGGCATCGCCTTCGACCTCGCCTGGTTCGACGTTGATTCCGAGTACACGGGAGTCGGACAGGATGTTGCTCTCGAGGATCAGAATGCCTTGAGCACGTTCTCGGTTCTGGTCCGCATCGAGCCCGGTTCCCAGGAGGGAATCGAGGATATGCCGCGCGTTGGTATCGTAGTGCGAGACGAGGACAGTCGCATCGCCTGAGGCCAATGCGAATTCTCCTGCACGGCGAATTTCGAGTTGATAGCGACCGGAGAGTTGATTCGTCAGTGCGTTGTCATCCCGGTTGACATCAGCCCGGTCGGCATCGCTCGCTCCGCCGTCGAGTTGATCGGTGAGGTTTGACAAATTGACGAAAGCATTCGTAGCCGTACCCGGTGCCGCGGTCACCATTTCACCACGTTCAGCGAAACCGACAATGAAGTCGTCTAAGTACAAGCCTTCAAAATTGTTGTTCAGCCCGCCGACCGAGTTCTCGCTGTCGGCTTCGTTGATGTCGCCGAACTCATCGCCGACCAAGTCACCTTGGATCGACGAACCGCTCGTGCTGAATTCGAATCGCAATTGCACGTCGGTTTCGCCCGCGAAAGTTGAAAGGTCGACACGGGCTTGTCGCCATACCTCGGCACCGTCGTTATCGATCAACTCTTGCCGAATCTGCTTTTCAGCAGGTTGCGGGTCGGAACTGTTCACTCCGGCATCGGAAACGTGCGAGAGAAACGTGGGCAGTTCCGCTTGACCATTGGCGACCGACGCATCCGGATCGCTCAACGCCGAGTTGTTTGTCGCCAGGAGTTCCCAAGTCAGTCCACCATCACGTGACGCGTAGACACGAGCGCTGTCGCGGAAGAAACGTTCCGCTTCGGTGTCACTGACCTGCTTTCCGTCATCCGCTTCCGTTTCGAGGAAGTAGTTGAAATACAACGTCGGACGGTCTTCTGCGACGGATCCGTCGAGCGAGAATGAGTTTGTCGTCAAACCGCCCTTCGCACCGCCGGCGAAATCATATGTGTCACGCAGTGCTGTGTTGCTGCTGAGGTCCTGGTGTTGCAACTGGTTCAAGCCGTACTGCGCGTTCGTCGTGACATCGGTCGGCGTGATGTAACTCAGCGTCGTGCTTTGTGGATTGAGTCGCCACTGCTCAAATCCGAAGTAGAAACTCGCGCCTCCGGCCCCTTCGTTGGTTGTCCGAGTTCCCGGAACGATGTTCCCAAACTCATCCAGGGAGGTCGGTCGAAGTCCATCTTCAATTTGAACGGTGAAATTACCCGAATCACGACTGCCGTCGGAGGCCGCGTTGATCCCATGCCCGGCATCGTTGCCCCGCTGCATCGTTGGGTGCCACAGGTTGAAATCGAGCGGGGAGAACGCCAAACCGATGGGTGTCCCGTTCATGCCGGAAACGCTAATCCGAATGTCATCGGCCAAATCATCACCGACGGTACCCGTTACGGCCACATCAGCAAGCGTGCCGTCGAGCAATCCGGTGTCGTCAACGATGAGCGGATTGACATCGATCCCATTGAATAAAAGACCGGTGAAGTGAACCACCGCACCATCGTCCTGCAGGTCGCCGCTGACACGGATGCTGTTGGTTGTAATGTTCGGCAGAGCGATCAAAGCATCACGAAGGCTTTGAGCACCGGTGACCTCCGTTGACGCCGTAACACTCCCGGCAGGGTCGAGGTCGATATCATTGACCACTAGTTCCGCGATGTCCGTTTGCGCAAGCCCCCCGCGGAATTCGATCGTCAGACCATTAGTGACGGTTGGGTTGGCGGGATCGGTGGCCGTGACTTGGATATCGCCTGCACTGAGGTTTGGCAATGCCGCCAACGCGGAAAGGACATCAATATTGTCGGCATCAAACTGAAGCGGCCCCGTGGTCTCGGTCGTGGTCCCGTCGTCATAGCTAAGCGTGAAAGTTCCACTCGTCGCCGTCGACGTGATGGTTTGAAGTTCGTTGACGCTATCAACGGCGGGGGCATTTGCTGAAATCGGTGCCGTTGTTGCCGTTGTCATCCCATCGTCAAACGTGAGCGTGAAGGTGCCATTGGCAGACGGGACACCAGGAGTGACGGTAATGGTTTGCGATGCGTCCCCCGAGTTAAACGCACGAACCGCGTTCCCGTCCGTATCGAACGCATACAATTCGCCGTTAGATGCCGTCGCGAATAAGACATTGCTGTAGATACCGCCTTCGACATTTTGCGGACCGAGAGCTAGACCGGTAAAGCTAATTCCAACGGTTGTTGACAGAACTTCTGCGACGCCGGTGTTGCGGTTGATTTCCAAAAACTCGCCGGCGCTCGTCACACCATACAACTGGCCGCCGCCGCCAAACCCACCCATCGAGAGCCCGGTGACAGTCCCCTGCAGAACTTCTTCTGCGGTCCCAACACCTCCGTCGACATTCACATTCAACGGTCGAATATTCGCGACCGTTCCTCCGGCGCCATCGCCATCGTTTCCGTCGTCATAGATCAACGCAACCGCGCGTGCACTCGTTGCATCCGTTTCGTTGATGGCATCAACGATGTCCTGCGCGGTTGCCGTTACCGCGAGCGGATCTCCTGCACGCGAAAGGCGGACATTCATGGTGTTCGTGCCTTCGTCAAACGTCGCCACTGTCGGCTGGCCGTTTGCACCTAAGCTAAACGTCAAATTGAAGTTACCTGCTTCGCCCGGCACAGTCGCTCGAAGATAGATCCCGGTTGTAACCGAGTTGTCTCCTCCGCTAGCAACGTTGAAGGTAGTCTCCGCATAGTCAACACCGACTGGTTGGATCTCGCCCACCAAACCGTATTGAGGAGTCCCGTTGGTAAGCGCCGGTGCCGGCAGTGCATTGCCATCGGCGTCGCCCCGGTACAGTCGCGAACCACCGCCGACACCTTCCCTGACGGCGTAGTAGGTTTCATAAACGGGAACAGGGGCCGTGGACGGGCCGGTCTCACTTCGACGGCGGAACGTTACAGCGTCTGCGTTGTCGGAGTTGGTAACCTGCCGGGCGCGTTCCAGTCGGTTCTCCGTGTTATTGTTGGTGTCTTCCGGATCCGGAATTGCAGAGACATTGCTATAGCCTTCCACTCCTGGGATGTTGTCGTTTTGGCTGGTCCCGGCGATGACTTGGCCGTTGGCCGGGTTCAACTGTGACAACACTCCGACGGTGTCCGCACCGTCTTCGATCTCGTGGTACCCATACATCCTGCCATCGCCGCGAATCACGATGTCCTGAACATCGTCACCGCCACTGGTCAGGTTGGCGGAATCGGGTGTGAGATCATTGACGATTCCGCCACCGTTGGAAGGATCAACGGTGTAAAAGTTGTCCCCGTTGTCCCCATTCGAATCTGTTGCCACAAAGAGCGCAACATCTTGCAGGCGGAACGGAGTGATGTGTTGATCCAAAGCCGCCTTTGTGCTGATATCGATCAGCGGATCAACCGACGTGGGATTGATCTGGCTGATCAGGTCATCAACTCCGGATGTGTATCCTGTGAAACCGATGTGATCTTCGACGACACGCGTGACCGAGTTGATCGGCTCCAAGCGAGTCAGGATGCCCGCGTTGCCCGTTCCATTCTCGCCCTGAATGGAGAACTGCGACGCGACGACCGAAGGTGTGAATTGGTTGCTCATCACGGCGACGTAGTAACTGCCGCCGGGCGTCAAGTGCACAGGACCGATCGATGGGTCATCCGTGCCGAGCGATCCACGACTGAGATCATCGAGGCTTTGACCGTCGCCGCCGACTTCAGGTTGATCGTCTTCGATATTAGATTCACGACCGACAAAGATCAGCTCGTTGTTGGCGTTGAATACCGCGATGGTCGTATCGCCGCGTTTTTCATCCGCATAGTCGAGATCAAACACGACCGAAACGGTCCCGACATCCTCGGTAACACCTGGGATCACCTGAGTTGATGGATGGCTGACTTCAAAGCGGTAGACATCGACATCCGTTTCCGAATCAAGCGACCCCGCGATGGACAGTGTCGCGGTGTCGCTCGCGAGCAGGTTCGCCAGTTCTTGCGATCCACCTGGAGTGACATTTGCTCCAGCGTCTACTTGCTCAGCGGCCTCACCAATCAGTGGGCTGTGCCGAGGCAAACCACGCACGTCAAACGCGGTCGATGCGTACCGAATGTCCGCGTAACGAACCGTTGAACCGGGGAACTCATCCACCTGTTGCAGACGCACTTGCAGTTGATAGGCACCGTTGGTGACCTGGCTGCCGGCCGATTTCACGCGAACGAAATACTGACCGGTGGCAGTGAGGGTTGCTGCAACTCCCGGGTCACTATTGGTGAGCGTGTAGAAGTCACCACCGAGCAACGGTTCCTGTGTCAGCGAACCTGGATCGCCCGCTGCGATCGGATCATCGAGGAACGCAACAACCTGCCCGGACGCCGTTCCGTCATCGAGCACCAACTCCATCACGAGGTCGAGTGACGGATCCGTGCGATCGATATCGATCCACACCTGCGTTCCAGCAGTCGCCTGGAAACTGTACGCGTCAACGTCCTTGGAATTGTTCGGGCTGATGTAACCGTGCACTTCAAAACCGAGTCGACGATTTTCATCACCACTCTTCATGTCTGGGGCAAGAACGCCGAGCGGTTGTGCTTTGGTGATCGGATTGGAATTGACTTCCACGGTTCCGCTAAGTGGTGACTCGGCCTCGAGAATGATTGCAACGTTTCGGTCGTTGCTCCATTCATCAAAGAGGAAACCGCGCCATTCATCGCCACCGGCTATGCCACTGTCGTCATTGTCGGTATCAAAGTTCACACGTCCTTCAGGAGTGAACCCGGCACCGACCGTATCATCGGCGAGGTGCGTGATCACCACGGGGTAGCCGGGCAAACCGATCACCTGAATCGTGCCACCAATACGGTCGACGATGTCCAGCGGGTCTCCCGTTGCGGTGAAACCGGAATTGTTTCCGTCGACTTTGACAACCAAGCTTTCCGAAACACTACTTTGCAACCGCAGGCCGCTGTAGGTGTGGTGGTTCTCGACGATCACTTCGCCGCTAAGCACGTGGACGATGTCGGAATCGTCCCAGACGCTCTCGGTGGTGAGTTCCTGCCCCCGAACTTTCATTCCGTTGATGGTGTTGTTGTCGGTCTCATTGAGCCGCACCAACGGACCGCGGTTATCGTCGAACTGCGAGAAGCGATCTGCCGCACCGATGCTTCGCCCCGAGTCCACGAGTGACTCGTACGTCAAGGCGTTGGCGTTGATGTTGATCGCCGGTCCGGCGTTGTTGACGATTTCGTTACCAATCAAGATCGGCTGGGCACCGCGGACAAAGATCGCGGCGGCTTCATTTGTTCCGCGACCGAAACGATCGGTCGACGCATTCCCGCTGGCGTTGTCCGTAATCAGGCTGTTGGCGACACGGACGTCGGCTTGATGAATTTCGATCGCGTTGAAGGAGTCTGCTGCACCACCCGCCGACGCGCCCGTGGGAACCACACCACCGCCGTATGCGATGACGGCTTGATCGATGCTCCCCGACGAGGCCTCGCTGAAGAACAATCCGCCCCAGTCACCAGGGGCCGCTGAGCCAACACCCGTGTTCGTATCAAAGACTCCACTACCGCCATACCGTGAATCGTCCAATGAAGTGAAGATGATCGGACTGTTCTGAGTACCTTCGGCGATCAATGTCGCCGCGCCTCGCGCGGCTTCGATACGAGCTTCACTGAGTTTGACCACGGTACCAGGATCGATCACCAACCGTCCCGAGGGTCGTGCTTCTAGCGTACCACCCACCAACGTCGGGCCGCCCGGGTTGCCCTCGATGATCAACGACTCGGTAAGAATGTGTGTGATGTCGGTATCGTCAAAGCGTCCCGACACGGTCATCGTCTGAACCGATCCGCCCAGCGCGGTAGGAATCCCGACAAACAAACCGTTGTTGGTGTTTCCATCGAGGTAGTTACCAACGATGTCTGGACCGATTCGTCCGCCGGCGTCATTAAAGCTGTCCGGCGTCGCCGCAACGGCTGCTCTCGCCGCGTCAGTGATGGTGTTGAAACTCACCGTTGGGCGAGAGTCGACAATGTCGATCGGCGAGTAAACCTGCGTGTCAGTCGGATTGCCCTTGCCCCCACCATGACGAATGTCGAGATGATTGACAGTATTGAGGAAGACACCGGAATCTTCCAAGTCCGAATCGTCTCGCATGACGATCCCCCCGTAATCACCGGCTCTGGCACCAGGCCCGATACCGTCGGAGTTTCCACCGACGGTATCGTCATGATACGAGCGCAGATACACAGGCAAATCCGGCGTGCCGAGCACCTGAATCGCGCCGCCGCTGCGATCGGCACCAATCGATGAGGTACCGACATCGATGTTCGCCGCCCGCATCTTCAAGAGAGCACCGGACTCGATCCGTACCGTCGTGTCTTGAGGAACATTCAACGACGTGCCATCGGCCAACGGCGTTCCATCGGGTTCAAAACCGATCAGGTAAGGAGTCGTCGTCGAAAGCGAGCCGGCGGTGTTGTCATCGAGGCTTCCCACCACGCGAACCACCGAACGGCCGGCCGCTGCTTGCGCGGCCAAAAGTGCTGCGGCAATCGTCGTGTGAGACGCGACTGTGGTCCCGTCAATGTCGACATCCGCACCGAGTTTGTCGACATAGAAAGTGTTCGCCGCATCCGCGTTGTCGAACCAGAAGGAGTGCACACCGCCGGGAGTTCCGTCGCCGTCACCATCGATCGCCGTGCCGTCGGTGTCGGTAAGTTGCTCGCCTGTGACAGGAGTTGCGTTGAACGCAAGATGAACTTCGTACTCGCCATCGGTCGTGCCTCCGAATCCGGAATCCGCGATCGCCGGATCGTACTGATCGTTTCCAGTGCTGCTGACGCCGAAGAAGTACTCGCCGGCTTCGAGTTCAATCTCGATAAACGAGTCGCTTCCGTAGTAGCGATCGTTCTGTGCGATCACCTCCGAGGTGCCGTCCGCGTTCTTTCGGAAGAGTCGCAAAACCGTATTGAGCAGGCTCGGGTCTTTCCCGTGTTCTGACTGTGTCAGTCGTTCGGCGATCGTTTCAATCTGCACCGTTCCCGGGCTCGTGATATTGAAACGATACAAGTCGATGTCATTGGCATTCGCAGGAGAAATTCGCTGCAGGTGAATCAGGTCTGCGTCACCAGGGCTGGTAACCGACCCTCCCGAATCGCTTTGAACGCCTTCGCCCTGAACCGAATGCAGTTCATACGAGTGTCCCAGTCCGAGAGCATGTCCGATCTCATGGAACATGACATCGGTGAAACCATCTCCAAACGTCCGATCACTATTTGCGAAGTCCTCCTTATCGAGAACCACCAACGATGGCCCACCGCGTCCCGCAACTCCACCAGGCTCCGAGGTGTCAGAGGTGGTCGATGCCTGCAAGTCACCTTTTCCGATCACCAAGGTCGATGCGTCCACGGTATCGGTCTCGATGAACT
>NZ_ANOH01000257.1 GCF_000346505.1 Aporhodopirellula sallentina SM41 | reverse complement strand
ATAGCGATGTTCCGGCGAAACGTGTCGTGTGGTTGCCGGAGCTGCGTCGCGGGGCTCCCTGATCCGGCTTACATTGCGCGGCCCTTGGGAGAGCGAACGGTGATGTACGGCTCAATCGCGATGGGCACAAAAAAAGCCGGGCTGCGATTGCTCGCAACCCGGCTTGGAAGTGGAGGCGGGGAGGATTGAACTCCCGTCCCGCGATGCATCCACGATGCCGTCTACATGTGTAGTCAAGCTATTTGTGGGAACTCGAGGATCCCTATTCGCGTCACGAGGCGCTACCTGACAGGCTCCCCGATCGGCTAACTCGAATCAAATTTAACTTATCGCGTCTCGAGTAGGACGATAAGCGATCCGGAATTGTGACGGACATTCGGGCGACTCCGGCGATCCCCCTCAGTCCGCGCTACCTGTACTTAGGCGGCGAGTGCAAAGTTTTCTTCTGCAACTAAAATTTTTGATCAGATTTTTACGTGGCCTTCTGATCAACCACGACACGCAGGCATTCGCTTCTTGACATCCGGTCGATTCCAAGTCGCCCCCGGTGCTTGGGGAAAAACGAGTCGGCTTTGACGGCCGATTTCGTTTTCGTGTGCTTTGTTTTGATCAAACAGCGAGTTGCTGCTCAAACGCCACGTCAGCACATACCATCTTAACAGACGGGGCAAGTGCCCGAAAGGTTCGCCACTGAGCGGGATGTCTTTTGAATATTTCCAACTCGCGACAAATTCTCGTCGCCGTGAATCAACGCGTTAACGCTGCGGGCTCGCCGCGATCGCACCGCCGTGGGCGAGTTGCCAATAGACCTGTGATTCGTAAGCACGCGAGATCAACGAACTGCGTTTGTAGGCCGGCAGACGCGACAGGAGTACTTCGTATAAATCTCGCAAAATCGCCTCGCTGTCGCCGTAGTAGCTGTGGCCGAGCAAACTGAGGTCGATGCCCGAGACGTCGATCGTATCGACACCGGGAACGACCACCAAAAACTCTCCTGTCTCTCCCGCACGCGGATAACCGTGGACGGCTTTGGAGGCGACCAGGGCTTGGTCGTCTGACGAGGCGTACAGCGTGACCTGCTCAGCGATCTGAGTAAGAGCACCCGCGAGGTCTTTGCGAAACAAATCGGCGTCCACATCGGGGGCCGCGAGAACGACGCGGTCGAAAATCGGTTCGCTGCCTTGGCGGGCCAACGCCATCTGCTGCATCGCGGCGGTCATTGCACGATTGCCCATGCTGTGGGCGACGACGTGAATCGATTTCGCCCCACTACGATCCACCAATTCGTTCAGGAACTCCTTGAGGTGTCCCACGGTCCACGCGGCATTGTTTTCGTCGACGGGATAACCGATCAACGTCCCTTGGCTCGGCCAACTGTAGCAAACCGGCACTCCTTCGAACGGCAGGTCGACCGCGATCTGCGCCGTTCGCAGAACCGCGGACTCGAAGTCAACGTTGTAACCGTGAATGAAAACGAGCAAGTCCGGTTGGTCCGCTTCGGCGATTTCCGTTTTTAAACGCTGTTCAAATGCGTCGACGGGCAGTTCATCCACGCTCGTCAGGACGATGTGTTTGGCTTGGTCCTCGGACACTTCGAATTTGAGCAAACTCGGTCTTTCGACTGTTCCGGGCGTGTGCGATTTGGGGACGGTGACTCGGCAAACGCCGCGTGTCAATTTTCCCCGATCACCGGTATAGGTCACTCCCGTTTTTTCGATCGTCGCCCCACCGGTGAAGAACACAAATGCAGCTCCGGAGCAACAGGCAACCGTCAAGACGCCACACAGTTTCGCGGTCGTCGTTCGGCGAAACAACAACGCGAGTAACGAGAGTAAACAGGTCGCCGCGACCCCCATCCCCAGTAGGCTGATGAGTTGTCGTTGTCCGCTGAGTTGGTAGGCGGATAGTGTGTGTGTGTCTCGTAGCCGGTCGGTCGCGTAGAGCACATCAACGCTACGATATGGCGAGTCTGCGTCCGAGTCCTGTGTCGAGTTTGAGCCGCTCGCGATCGTGTCGCTTGTGAGAGGATCGGGCTCGTTCGGAATCGCCGATTCGCTTCGAGCGAGCTCTTCAGTCGCGGTGTTCGCCGCAACCTCTTCGACGGCAACTTCCTCGATTTCGGCTTCTTCAGAAAGCCTCGTGTCGAACGTGAGTTGATCATCGGATGCTGCGACATGGGCGGCCGCATCGTCTGTGCTTGCTGAGGCTGCTGCCGGTGTCCCGCCGGCAGACCAGGATGAACCGGAGCCCCCACGGGTCGAAAACGACCACGATGGTTTGGACTTAGTGGGCGACGTCGGAGTTGAGATGTGGCTCGGTGACTTGGCGGACTGTTTTCCGAGAGTGTATTTTTTGTTTTGACCCGATGCATTGCGGCCCCCGAATGCGGACGATCGGGATATCGCGGACGAATCGGATGCGGCAGGCGAATCGGATAGCGAGATCGAAACGCCCGAGGGCTTTGGCGTGGGGTTGGGAATGGCCGGTGCCGCTTCGGCGATGTCCGGAGGGAGCGTTATTTCGGCTGAGACCGGGCTAGGCTCCTTCTCGACTCCTGGATCGGCGGGCGGGCGAGGGGGAGCAAGAGCGGATTTGGCCTCAGGCATCGCGTGCGGTCTGGAAAACTCGTCCGGGAGTGCAATTTCCGGCACCGCCGCGCCGTTTTCCGCCATCGATTCGGGAGCCCGAGAGCATCCCGCGACGGTGAAAATCACGATTCCCACCAACCAAATCGGATTCTTTCGCCAGTCCATAGCGTGCTCTCGCGAGTGTATTTTTCACGTATCCCAAACCGTCACCAAAACGATGACGATGTTTTTACGCGATCGGGGGGATCGACGTCCATGTTGATCTGGGACCGGGAGTCGGTGCGTGGGGATTCAGCGAACCGATAACCGCGTGGATGAGAGCGTCGAGGGGGGCTGGGTAGCTTAGCTGCTGCATTTCGACGGGTGTTGTGGAGCCTTTGTTGCCGGCCGCGTCACTGTCCGGATGGTTGCGTTTTGACGATCACGGCGGTCCGGTCGTCGTGTTGGATGGCGTCGCCGTTGAAATTTTGAGCGAGCGTGAAAACGGAATCGAGGATGCGATTGGCGGGCAGCGTTCTGCCCGTGACCACCTCTTCGACAACCCTTCGGTCACCGAGGAAGTCTTGATGGTCACAGGTCGCCTCGGATATCCCGTCGGTAAACAGGGCGAGTAAATCTCCCTGTTCGAATTCGGGCACGCCGTTTTCGACGAAGCATTCTTTCGGGTTGACTCCCAGGGGCGGGTTCTCTCCTTGCAGTTGCAAGACTCGGCCATCGTTTTTGACGAGGTAACCGGGGTGTCCGGCGCTGCAGAACGACAGTTGTCGTCCCGACGCACTGAAGCTCGCGACAAAAAGGGTCACAAACAATTGTTGCTGCATGTCGTCGGACAGCAGTTGGTTCACCTGAGTGATGATTTCTCCGAGCGACATCTGCGTTGACGCGAGAGCGCGGACGAACGCGCGTGATTCGACCATCATCATCGCCGGCCCGATCCCGTGCCCGCTGACATCGCCAATGACCACCATCAGCGATCCGTCCCGTCGCGTGATGTAGTCGTAGAAATCACCTCCGTTCTGGGTTGCCGATGAACAGCGACCGGCGAGGCTGACGTTGGGGAACTGCGACTCGTTGTGCGGGTAGAGACGCTGTTGAATCATGTCGGCAAGTTCGAGGTCATGCCGAACGCTGGCGAGTTCTTTTTCGAGCAAGTGACGAGCGTTGCGTTCGACCGCAAAGTGCACTGTTCGTCCGAGCAACTCGGGCGTGAACTCGTCACCTTTGACGATGTAATCTTGAGCTCCGAGTCGCACCGCGCTGACGGCGGTACGTTCGTCGGTGTCACCGCTGATGATGACGATCGCCGCGTTTCTACTCGCCTGAGCGAGTTTGCGGAACGTGTCGAGTCCGTGGCTGTCGGGAAGGTTCAGATCGAGCAAGACGACGTCGACCGAAACCTCGGAAAGCACGACCATTGCCGCCGATAAACTGTCTGCTTCGTAGAGTGAGTATTCCCCGCTGAGTCCTTTCTTCAAACAGACCTTCGCATGGAATCGCGCGGTCGGACTGTCTTCGACAAGCAAAAATTGCAATAGGAAGAACGGTATTCAAAGGGGACTCGGAAAGGCTTGCTCTCGCCGGTTCGATAGCGCCACACGGGATCGAATCGAAATCGAGAGAAGAACGCGACATCGACGGTACGCTCTGATGAGGGGTGACAGACGTCCCCTATTATATTATCGAGCAAGGGGTGTTCACAAGACTTTAATCTGAGACTGTTTGTCACCGTCGCCGCTTTTTCTTTTTCTCCCTGCGCTCCGATTTTCTTTTCGATTTGTACAACGACTTGCTTTTTCCGGCGGGCTTCGGCGCTCGCGAGGGACCTTTGCCCGCGGTAAGGTTTTTTACCACCTTGAGATAGAGCTGCCGGTCTTGCAGGTCGACCTTGTCGATTCGGACGACTAATTGATCGCCGAGCCGAAATTGGTTGCCTTCTTTGTGTCCGACCAGCATCTGACCGCGTCGCTCGAAACGGTATTGGTCGCTCGGCAAAGTCGTCACGGGGACGAAGCCGTCGACGGGCAATTTCACACAGCGAGCGTTCAGCCCGTCGGCGAATACCCGGCTGACGACGGCCTCGAGGGTTTCGCCGATTTTCTTTTTGAGGAAGTGCAGCAGTTTGAGCTGGATCAATTCCCGCTCGGCCGCCGCCGCGTTTCGTTCGGCGTCACTGCATTCGTGCCCCAGTTTGACCAACTCCGCGAACGAATCATCGGGAGTTGATTTCTTGTCGAGTAGCTTTTGAACCAACCGATGCACGCTGAGGTCGGGGTAGCGGCGGATGGGGCTGGTGAAGTGGCAGTAGTGCTCCATGTCGAGAGCGTAGTGGCCTTCGCGATGTGGGCCGTAAACCGCTTTGTTCATGCTCTTGAGGACTGCGAAATTAACGGCGTCCTCCATCGGTGTGCCGGCGACTTTGTCCAGCACGGCTTGGATTTCAAAGCGGCTCTCGACGTGATCGATTCCGAGCCCTAAATCTTTGACGAACGACGTTAGGCTGCGCAGTTTCCTACGTTCCGGTGGCGCGTGGATCCGGTGCAGGAAGTTCAGATCGAGATGGTCGAGCCAGTACGCGACGGCTTGGTTGCCGGCCAACATGAACTCTTCGATGATCTGATGACTCTCGGTGTGCTCCACCAAGTATGCGCCTTTGACTTTGCCGAGGCGATCGAGATCGAGTTTGATATCGGGCATGTCCATCGACAGCGAACCGTCGCGGAAGCGTTTTTTGCGCATCTTCATCGCGAGGGTGTGCATGTTGTCGATCAGGTCGCAAATCTCGGCACCCCATTCCGAGCGGAAGGTCTCAGGCGACGCCAAATATTGGTCGATCTGTTCGTAGTTGAATCGCCGATCGCTGCGAATAACCGCGTTGTGCGTCTCGGTGTGCGTGATGGTGAGTTCGTCGGTGAATTCGATCTCTACCGTTTTAACCAGGCGTCGGCGTTCGGGTTGCAACGATGCGAGGTGGTTGCTGATGATTTCGGGAATCATCGGAATCACTCGATCGGGCAAATAAACACTGGTGGCCCTTTTTCTTGCCTCGACGTCGATCGCCCCACCGACATGAACAAAGTGACTGACGTCGGCAATGTGGACCCACAACCGCCAACGGCCGTCCTCACGTCCGAGCGAGATCGCGTCGTCAAAATCGCGTGCATCAAACGGATCGATGGTGATCGTCAGCAGGTCGGTCAGGTCCGTGCGATCGGCCGGCGGATTGTCTTCGTCGAACTCGTCGGCACGCTGTCGAGCCTCGTCCAAGACCGCGGCCGGAAACTCGTCGGGCAGCCCGTACTGACGCATGATCGTCAGGGTGTCGATCGCCGGGTTCTTGTTGCTGCCGAGTCGTTCGAGAATGACCGCTTCTCCGCCACCGCCATCGTCGTCGGGGAAATCGACAATTTCGACAAAGACCTTGTCGTCATCCGACAGCGGCAAACCGCGAACATCACCGACGCTGACCGGGGCGTTGAAGTGGACGCCATCGAGGTAAACGACCGGGCCATCGATTACCGCCGTTTGGCCGCGTTCGTCATCCTCCGGGGGCATCGGTTTGGACCGGAAGGTTCCGGTGAACTGACGGCGTTCCCGCTGCACGACGGCCACGACGACGCCTTCAACTCCGCCACGACGTCCGGGGCTGATTTCGACTTCGACGAGGTCGCCTTCCATCGCGCCACCGGTGGCACCGGGGGGGACAAAGACGTCTTCGGGGACGTCACCGTCGGCATCCGTTCCGCCACTCGACGGGCGAACGAAGCCGAATCCGCCGCCCATGGCACGGCGAAACTTGCCGCGAATGCTGTCGGGGTTTCCGCCGAATGCGGCCGCCGCCATGACGAGATGATTGCCGCCGTAGACGAGTCGCCCTTCCAGGACGAGCTGTTTGATGACTCGACGTAACTCGCGATATTCATCGCTGTCGAGCTTCAAATGGGTGGCGATTTGTTTTGGTTTGCTGGGGCGGTATTCCGCCGCGTGAACCCATCGCAGCAAGCGATCGGTCAATTGTTGAGAAACTTCCATGCCGCCCAGGATAACGACACGTTGTTCGGGAAGCGAGACGCGAAAGTCGCCGTTTTCCCGGCAACACGGTCTCGCGACGTGCCGGCATTACGTCGTGGCCGCAGGATGTCAGCGTGCTGCGGTTACGTTGGCGGGCGATTCTCAGTCGGCGGTTAGAATCTTCAGCAAAAGTTCTCGATCACGCCGACGCCGCTGATTCCGTTTCGCCGGAGCGACAGGGCGAGCGTTTCGACTTCGAGTGCTTTGGTGCGTTGCATATCGCGAACGATCAACGAGGTGTCGCAGAGCACCGAATCGGCGATCGACGAGGGACCGCAATCAACGATCACCATGTCAAATGACTTTCGCAGCGTCGCGAGCATTTCACGCAGTTCCTCTGATTGGAACGGCGCATCTCCGTTGCGTTCGAGCAGTGGCAAGAGCGTCATCGCGTCGGCGTCGGAGGAAACCGCTACCTCTTCCAAGGCGGTGTTCCCGCGGATCGCATCGGTCCAACTGTGATCGAGATCGAGGTGCAAGTCAGAGGCGATCTTCACCCCTTCGCGATCGGCGTCGACGAGTGCCACACGCAGACCGGAAAACGCAACACTGAGAGCCAAACCGATGGCGACCGTCGAGCGACCTTCCCCGGGTTTGGTGCTGGTGATCGAAATCGTCCGGAGCCCTTGTTCGCGGGCACTCGCCAAACGAGCCGCCAATTTCTCAGCGATCGATCCAGACAAAAACAATTCATCAATGGTCGATGGAACCACGAACTCGTCGACCTGCCACGCGGCGGTGAACTCGACCAGCGGTGCTTCTTCGACAACCGGTTCGGGTTGCGGCTCGGTGACCGTTTCAGCGACCGGCTCGATAGCGGGTTCGGGGGACGTTTCGACGGCAGGTTCAGAAACGGCTTGGGCGACTGGGACAGGCGTTGGTTCTGTGGCAGACGCGGGTTCTGTGGCAGGCGCGGGTGCTGGTTCCGGTTGAGCTTCTTTCTGTGGTTGCTCAGGCGTTTCGACCGACGGTAGCACTGTTTCTGCAACGGGAGCCTTTTCGATGGCCGGGGCAGGTTCGATGGCTATCGCAGAATTGACGGCCGGAGGGACTGCGGCGGTTGGCTCAACGACAGGCGGCTGAGTGGCAACGGCCGGTTCTTCTTGGCGAGCCGGTGTCGCTGGATCGGCTTCCGCAGAAGCGGAGCGTTGTTCCGGTGCACCGGTTGGTTCTTCGGTTTTCGCATCGGCGCGTGTCTCGGGGATGCGAGCCGTTGTCGACAGGATCATCACGTCGATCGGTTCGGCAAACATCGCTTCGAGAGCGCCGGCGGAAATCCGTGACTCGGTGTTGCCGGTGGTTTTCGCAGGCTCGGTCGCGTCTTTGGGCTCGGCAATTTGCTGTGGAGCCTGCTCGGGCGGAAGCACCGTTTGCTCGTGCCGCTGATGAGCCGGTGGAGCTGGCTTGCTGCGCGGGGCGAAATGAGGTGCCGGTGCGGGCTGCTGTGCCGCGTCGAGTCGGAGTTGCTCGCCGGTGTCCTCGTTCTCCAACCACATCATGCTCGACTGAGAAACCGAGTGGTCGAACTCGAGCCCGGAACGTCGCGGCCGCTGCGGAGTGTGGTAGCTCGGTTCGAAGTGAGCGTGGTCCGCGGCCGGATCGTGTCCCGTCGCCGGGCTGTTCGAGATTGATTCGTCCGACATCGCGGCCCGGTTTGCGTAGGCGACGTCCTGGGACGGTCGTGCGGAGGTCGGTTCGAACTCGTTGCCACGCACACGTCCGGCAGCCCGGTCGAGTCGCAACAAGGCTTCGTCGAGCCGATGTGAAGCCAGGACGCTCGACTGCGTCATGTTTTCACGGCCGATTCGTTCTCGCAAAGATTGTGGGTGTTCGGCGGTGGCGGTTTCAGTTGACATCGGTTCAACGCCCGTTGCACGGGTAGGATCATTGGCGAGGGGCATGATGGGTCTCAAACGAAAAAGCGATGACGATGATTGAGCGATCGGAGGTGCGTCCGTGCTCGGATTCAAAATGATTTATTCGTTTCAGCGAAGGCCGCCGAAACCGCTGTATCCGCCCGCAGGCATGGCAACGCGAGCTTCCGGGGCGGTCGGCGAAGTCGTGTTGCCGGTGGAAGTCGAACGATTGTTGGTTCCTGCCGAACCGTCGGCCGCGGTTCCACCAGGCAGAGCGAAACCGAAGTCCGGCTCGTCAGGCAAATTGGTTGTCCGTGCTCCCGTCGACGCGTTGGTGTCCGAAACAGGCGTTGCCGGGGTCGGCTGATCGAAGGACGCCGAACCGATTGGCGGAAGGTATTGCTTCCAGTCGGTGATCGCCTGTGGCGTGCGGCTTTGTTGGAGTTCAGGTTTCGGTGCAACGACTGGTTCTGAAGCGACGGCGGGCGAGCCACCTGGTTGTGACATGGTCGGCTGCGCGGCAGATGGTGCGGGCTGTGTCACCGCAGCGACTCGGGCGGCATCCATTCGACGGATCTCTTCGTTGGCGGCGGCGGCAAGGCTCGCCGACAACGCGTCCAATCGGTCAGGGTCGAACTCAGGTGTGTTGGTCGACCGGTGAGCCGGCGTTTGCGAGACAGGATCGACGCCCATTGCCGGTTCGGACGGCTGTCCGATGGAGGCCGTGTCGAAATGAGGAGGCATCGGTGACCCGGTCGATGCATGGTCAATATGCCCCGGGAACGGTGGCACGTTTGACTGCGAAACGCTCGCCGTCGAGGTGTACCCGGGATCGTGGGCAGGCGGCAATGATCCGTTGTTCGATCCGTTGTTTGGTGAGAAGTTATTTGGATCCGATGGTGGCTGTTGGATCATCTGCGACGCCAGCGGGCTGGTCAGATGAGTGGTTGCCATCGGTGGCGAAGCCGGGGTGGCTGTTTGAGGCGAGGACCATGCGTCGTTGGCGATCATCGCGTCGGAGATTGCGTCTGACGAAACGTCGGAAGAGGCAATCGAAGACACGGGGGCTTGTTCGCCGGGAGCGACATCGGATTCTGCAACGAGCGAGTCGACGCCATCGTTCTCACTGCCGCGAGGCATGAAAATCGCGAGTCCGGCGATGAGCAGAAGGACGACCAGCAACGCCTTCCGCGATGCCATCGCTTCCAACAACGACGACTCGCGCGAGTCGCCTTCACGGGGGTCGTCATCACGAAGGTTCTCTTCGCGAGTCGGCTCTACCTGCGATGGAGGCGTCGCAAACGGAATCGTCGCCGCAGTCTGAGTGGGCGGAACCTGCGCCGTCGCAGCGTGGGCTGGGTGAGAAGTATGAGCTAGGTGAGACGGTCCGTCGTCAACTGACTGCGGCGCCGGTGGAAGGTGGCCATGCTGGTCGCTCTCGGCGGATGCCTGCGTGTTTGGCAGCATTCCGAACGAGGTCAACGTCTCGGCAGGCGAAGGTTCGGCGTTGTGGGCGGTCCCGACGTTCTCCGCGATGTTGGCATTCGCGTCAACGTTGGCATTCGCAGCAACCGCGGGCGCGTTGGGCCGCGTTTCGGTTGCGGATTGGTCGTGCGGGCGGCCTGTTGTGTGAACCGAGCTGGCAGGAGCGGTGTCTGTTTTGGCGTGACAGGCTTCGTCTGTCGTTTGGGAAGCCGAGGCACTCGCGGGTGCCGCTTGATCGCTCGCCGGGTGATCGCCCGCTGTGGCTGCGTCGGTGGCGACTTCTTGCGGATCGATTGCGTGCGGATCGACGTCATCCTGCGAAACGTCCACCGGATCGAGGTCGGGCAGGCGCAGTAGCGTCGGAGGTAGCGCGTCCGAAAGCTGGCTTCGGCTAGAACGTGGTTTCTTCGCACCGGTGCGGTCCGGTGTTGTGCGGTTGGTTTCAGACGCGAGCGTCATCGTTGCATCCCTGCATTTTGAATTGGATCGATATCGATCTTCCCCCCCATCGTGTGCATCGACCTCTTGTCAATGCGAGCTTGAGGATTATTCGGGATAGTGAAACTTTGACGCCTCTCGCAAGACGAAAACGTCGACAAAGGACGCGTGTGTGCGATTTTGGACCGATTTGCCCGTGGTGGTCGATCGGGATCGACTTTGCAAGAATGCTGCGGCAGCGTTGAATCCGACCGTGTTTTGCCCTGCTCCCCAATCCCCTATTTTGCCACCTATCTTGCACAGAGTTCGTCACCGCTCATGACGCGTCGCCTACTCGTTACCGCTGCGTTGCCCTACGCCAACGGTCCTATCCATATCGGGCACCTTGTCGAGTATTTGCAAACGGACATTTGGGTTCGTTTTCAAAAACTTCGCAGTCATCGTTGCCTCTACATTTGCGCCGACGATACCCACGGAACGGCGATCATGATCCGCGCTCGCAAGGAGGGCCGCAGCGAGTTGGACCTGATTGGCGAAATGAGCGAATCGCACCAACGCGACTTTGCCGGTTTCGGAATCGAGTTTGACAATTACGGCAGCACGCACAGCGACGAGAATCGAAAAATCTGCGGGGAGTTTTGGCAGGCCCTACGCAGCGAAAACCTCGTCACCGAACGAACCGTCGAACAACTCTTTGATCCGGAGGCGGAAACCTTCCTCGCCGACCGTTTCGTTCGTGGCACCTGTCCCAAATGCGGCCGAACCGATCAGGCGGGCGATAACTGCACGTGCGGACACACTTACAACCCGACCGACCTGATCGATCCGGTCAGCACGCTCAGTGGTGCCACGCCGGTCCTGCGCGAGTCGGCTCACTTGTTCGTCGAGTTGGAAAAACTCCACGGGTTTTTGAACCAGTGGGTGTCCGAGTCGGGTGCCCTGCAAAGTGAAACGGCGAACTACCTCAAAGGTCACTTCCTCGCCGAGGAACTGCGCGACTGGGACGTTAGTCGTCCGTCGCCGTACTTCGGTTTTGAAATTCCGGATTCGCCGGGCAACTATTGGTATGTCTGGTTCGACGCCCCGATCGGATACATCGCCAGCACGCAGCAGTGGTGCGATCGCAACGGCGAGAAATTGGAAGATTGGTGGAAGAGCGACGAGTGCGAGGTGCACCACTTCATCGGGAAAGACATCACTTACTTCCACACGCTGTTTTGGCCGGGCATGCTGAAGACGGCGGGCTACTCGCTGCCGACGAAGGTGCACATTCACGGGTTCCTCAACGTCAATGGCACAAAGATGTCCAAACGTGACGGAACGCTCGTCAAAGCGGAAACGTTTCTCAAACACATCGATCCGGCTGCGCTGCGGTACTTCTACGCTTCGAAGTTGTCTTCGCGCGTCGAGGACCTCGACTTGTCGTTGACCGAGTTTGTGGACAAAGTCAACTCCGATCTCGTCGGCAAGGTCGTCAACCTCGCCAGCCGTGTGGGCAAGTTTGCTGGGCGGACCGGATTGTCGGACACATACCCCGATGACGGCGGTTTGTTTAAGAAAGCCGCCGAGGCAGGCGATGCGATCGCCGAGGCCTACGAACAATGCGAATACGCCCGCGCCATGCGGTTGGTCATGGAGCTTGCAGACGCGGCGAACCCGTTCGTCGAACACGCCAAACCGTGGGAGATGAAAAAGGATCCTGAACGGCAGGATGAACTGCGTGATGTTTGCACCGTCGCGTTGAACCTGTTCCGGCAACTCGCCGTTTACTTGACGCCGGTGCTGCCTTCCCTGGCGAAGGCATGCGGCGAATTGCTCGATGATCCCATCGTGTCGTGGGATCAAAGCCAAACACCGTTGGTCGGTCGCGGCGTAAATAAATTCAAACGAATGATGGACCGAGTCCAGTTGGAGAATCTCGAAAAGATGATCGAAGAAAGCAAAGAAGAAGCAGCCGCCGAAGCCGAATCCGCCGACTCGCCGGCATCGCAGTACAACGATAGTGACCAACCGCTCAAGGATGAACCGATGGCGGACGAGATCACGATCGACGACTTCATGAAAGTGGACCTCCGCGTCGCTCGAGTTGTCGAGGCCGAACACGTACCCGAAGCGAACAAACTGCTGAAACTCACGCTCAGCCTCGGTGGCGACGAAACTCGCCAAGTGTTCGCGGGAATCAAAGCTGCCTACGAACCGGAAAAGCTCGTTGGTCGTTTAGTCGTCATGGTCGCGAACCTGAAACCACGCAAGATGCGTTTCGGGCTGAGCGAAGGAATGGTCTGTGCGTCCGGTCCTGGCGGTGAGGAAGTCTTTATCCTCGGCGTTGACGAAGGCGCACAGCCCGGACAACGCGTCCACTAAGAACCTGTCGGAAAGCTCATCAGCCGATCGGTTTTCGGGGAGGCGGTATTGGATCTTGTGAAAGATCCTGCTGCATGAGAATCTTTCACAAGATCCACTACCCGGAACGAGAAAAGAGAGCTGACATCACCGCTCGCCACGGTTCCGTGGGATAACCGGGGCCGACGTCCGCCGGCGAATTGGTCAATTGAGGTTTTCGAATAGGTTCCAACACGTCAAACGAAAAGACGCCCCGGAATGTGGACGTGGTGTTTCGCCCGTCACTCCGGGGATCCTGGTGAGATCCACTCCGTCGAATCACTTCTAAAACGGGTTCCTTGATCGCGTGAACGACTCCTTGATCAACGTCGCAATGGTTCATTGCCATTTCGAACCCGGAGGCGTGACCGGCGTCGTTCAGAACCACGTCGAATGTCTTCGAACCGGCGATCAACGTGACGCGATCGGGAAGATCTTGCTGCTCTCGGGAAAACGGGTATCGGGGATTCGCAAAGCAACGCTGGAACACGCCGAAGCGGTGCAAATCCCGGAACTGGACTACGACGCTCTCGCTACCGACGGCTTGTTGTCATCTCTATCCGCGGCAGACGCAAATCAACAGCCCGCATCCGAGCATGCCGCAGAAGCCGGCAGTACTAACAACGAAAAAGGGGCCACCCCAAAACGTTCGTCTTCCTTGGAAAAGATCAGTGGATTCCGGCGAAGCGAGACGGTTCATGGATCGGTCGCCGGGCAACGTCTGTTCGAACTGCTCGACGCGACTCTCCGGCACGAAGGCTTTGAGCCGGGCAACACGGTAATCCACTGGCATAATCACAGCCTTGGTAAGAACGCCGCAGCACCGTTTGCGATCTCGCATCTTGCCAATGCTGGATGGCGACTGCTTTTGCAAATTCATGATTTTGCCGAAGACCAACGTCCCGAAAACTTGCAGCATCTTCTTGCTCAAACGGGAGCGTCGAAGTCATCGACGTTGGATGCGGTTCTCTATCCGTCCCATCCCAATGTCTCCTACGCATGCCTCACCGCGGGCGATGCCGATGTGCTGAAACAGTACGGTTTCGCCGAATCTCGCGTTACAACGATCCCCAACAGCGTACGGCTTCCTTCGGGTGACATGCCCGACCGCGATACCGCGTTGGAGAAGGTCGCTGGCGCGGTGTCCATTCCGACGACGAGCAAATGGGTGTTGTATCCGGTTCGTGGAATCCGACGAAAGAACGTTGGTGAATTCTTATTGGTGTGCCAACTGTTGCCGAAACCTTTCGTCGGCGGGCTGACGTTGAAACCCGACACGACATTGGAAGCGGAATCCTATGAACGCTGGCGCGGCGTCGCGGAGGCGTATGTCCCCAACGTCGTTTTCGATGCCGCTCACCATGACAACATTGCTTACGCCGATAACCTTTCCGCCTGCCACTGTGTGCTTTCAACCAGTGTCGCTGAAGGGTTCGGGATGGCGTTTCTCGAACCATGGCTCGCATCTCGCCGTGTCGTTGCCCGCAACCTGCCCACCGTGACCGCGGACTTTGCAGCCGAAGGCGTCCGACAACCTGACCTATACGACGGCGTTTGGATCCCCGGCGATGCCGCTTGGGTCAAATCGATGAAACAGAATTGGTTGGCTGCATCGCGAGCCGCGTGGGCGTTGCTGCCCGCGGAACTGCGGCCGAGACAATCGGTTGACTCGGTGTTGGATGCCCACGATGACAAGATTGACTTCGCGTATCTGATGCCTTCCGAACAGATTGCAACGATCGCCCGCGTGGCGAATGACGATTCGTTTCGTGCCGAAGTATTGCGGCTCAATCAATCCCTCATCGATTCGATCACCGAAACACCGCCAACGGACCTGATCGAATCCAACCGGCAAACCATTGCGGAGCGGTATTCGCCCAATGTGCAGTGCGAGCTGCTGACAAGGTCCTACCAATCTCTCACCGCGCCGCGAGAAGGCGATGTGGAATATAGTGATGCCGTGACGCGTTCCAACGATCGTCGAATGATCGACCTCGTTGCTCGCTCGCACCCGTTTTTTCCATGTCGCGTCGAGACCCGCCCGGTTGCAACGCTGGCGAGTGAATCATCGTCATCGATGTAGTCAGTCGTCGAACGTGCCGCCCCATCCCCACCAAAGAGACATCAGATGAAAGCCCTCTTGCTAACCGAGTACAAAACGATGCAGTGCATCGACGTCGATGAGCCGGCCGTCGGTCCGGACGATGTCTTGGTGCAAGTCGAAGCGTGCGGGATCTGCGGAAGTGACATTCACGGGTACGACGGCAGCACCGGGCGCCGGATTCCTCCTTTGGTGATGGGACACGAGGCGGCGGGCGTCGTCGTCGCAACGGGAGAGAATGTCACCGACCTGCCCAATGGCAGCCGCGTGACGTTTGACTCCATGGTGTCGTGTGGGAAATGCCACTTCTGCAACGACGGGCATCAAAACCTTTGCGACAATCGGTTGGTGCTCGGTGTTTCCTGCGGTGAGTATCGTCGCCACGGTGCGTTTGCCGAACGGATTTCCGTGCCCCGGCGAATTGTCTATTCCCTACCCGATTCGCTGCCGTTCGAACACGCCGCTTTGGTGGAAGCGGTCAGCGTCGCGGTTCACGCGGCTGCGGTCACACCGATTCAACTCGGCGACACGGCCGTTGTTGTTGGTGCGGGAATGATCGGTCTTTTGACTTTGCAAGCCGCACGAGCTGCCGGTGCGACACGGATCATCGCGGTCGATTTGAACGACAAACGACTGGAAACCGCGAAAAAGCTGGGTGCGACCGACGTCATTCGAGGCGACCAAACCGACGCCCCGGCTGCCGTTCGTGAAATGACCGACGGCCGCGGCGCAGATGTCGCCTTTGAAGTCGTGGGGGCGACACCGACTGTGGTGACCGCCATCGAGTCGGTGAGAAAAGGTGGCGCCGTGACCCTAGTGGGCAATGTCAGCCCGACCGTCGAATTACCTTTGCAATCCGTCGTCACCCGCGAAATTCGCCTGCAAGGAACCTGCGGCTGCAACGGCGAATACCCGCAGTGTATCGACCTGATGAGCCGCGGCGTGATCAACGTGGAGCCGCTGATCACCGCAAAAATATCGCTCGCCGATGGCCCCAAATGGTTCGAGCGTTTGTACGCCGGCGATCCGGAACAAATGAAAGTCGTCGTCTGTCCTAACGCCTGAAATCAGGACCGACGAACATGCGAATCGCGGACGGCACCACCTCGAACTCGATCGGCTCTCTGTCGATCAGCTCGCCGTCCAGCGTAAAACGCATCGGTGGATCGGATTGCAGCCCGATTCGTTTTGCTTTGCGGAAGATGACTTGGTCGCACTCGAGGAAGTTGCCTAGCAAATTGCCTGAAACAATTTCGACCATGTCCATCACGTCACCGTCGCGGATGATCACCACATCCATCATCCCATCGACCGGTGATGCCTCCGGAGCGACTTCGATGTGCCCCGCATTGGTTCGGCCATTTGCGATCAACACCGCCCATGAATCCAGTTGATTGAAGACTTCGCCGTCGACATCGGCGGTGAGGCGATAGCTTTGCATGTCGGCGAGGACACCAACGGCGCCACGCACGTAACAAAACGCTCCCCAGCGTGATTTGACCTCGTCGGTTAACTGTTCCGAGACGCGCACGCAGTTTCCGCCGGCCGCTACGTTCGAGTAATAAGATTCGAGCCCGTCACCGCGGATCCGGATGACATCAATCGGTTCGACCTGACCGGTATTCAACGTTTCGACCGCGTGTTCAACCGGCTCGAGGATGTTGAGCGTCCCCGCAAAGTCGTTTGCTGTTCCCAAAGGGATAATCGCCATCGATGGGCGAGTATCGGGGGCTACCATCATCAAATGGTTTACCACCGCGTGCACCGTTCCGTCACCACCGGCGGCGATGACGGTTTGTCCGCCATCGAGGATGAAACCGTCGATGATGATGGAAAGATTAACGCCTCGGTCGAGCTCCAACCATGTCGTGTCGTGGTTGCGAAGAGCCGCCCGCAATTGATCGATTTGCGTTGACCGTCCCGAGCCTCCGTTCCAAATCACTAGCAACTTCATGATCGCATCTGAGTGTCGATTTTTTTCACGGGAACAGCACGCGTGATCATCCAACACAGCAACGCCCAGACCAATCCTGCGGACCATCCGGCCAACACATCCGTGGGATAGTGAACGCCCATGTAGACACGACTGATCCCGACCAGAAACGTGAGCAGCACGGCGACACCAATCACGTACACGCGTACCCAAAAATGCCTCAACACCGGAGCGATTAGTGCGGCGAGGGTCAGGTAAACCACCGCCGACATCATCGAATGCCCGCTCGGAAAACTGCTCGTGTAGACGTGAGATAGATGGCGCACAATGTCGGGCCTCGGTCGCGCGAACCATTGCTTCATCAGCAGACTCACCGCGATGCCGCCGAGCGTGGAGGCCAGCAGCACGGCGAGCAGTCGATACGACCGGTTGATCACCAGAAAACCCGCCGACGCAGCGATCGCGATCAACAACACCGGGATGCCACCGAGCCCGGTTAGGTCTCTTCCCGCCTCCGCCATCCACTCCGGACCGATCGGTCGCGAAAGGTCATCGCTCCGCCGAAGGCTTTCGACAGCCCATCGGTCGAACGTCGCGGTGTCGCCCTCGGTAACCTCGCCAGCGAGTTCTACGAATCCCCAACTGAGCAATACGATCGCCAACAATCCGGCCATCGCGATCGGTTCGCGACCGCGGACGTACCGAATCAGACGTCGGTGGATGGGGGCAGATTTTTCAGAGTGTGAGATGCTCATGGATCCGCAGTTCTGCAATCTTTGTGCCATGTGAATTCGCTGCTCGCGACCGGCACGAATCGCACCGAGAGGCTGTTTTATTCGGCGGCCGGGCATCTCGACACCGATCCTCCTTGCCGATCCGACCGGGCATGATATCGTGTGGTTTCACTCCGCCCACTCCATCGGCCGTTCTCGAAATGCCACAACCTGATCTCGACCTGAACCGTACCGCCGATGCCCGAGATGATGCCCCAACCGGTGGGCAGAATGCAGTCGGTACTGAGAATCCGGTCGGTACTGAGAATCCGGTCGACACAGAGAATCCGGTCGACACCCCAAATGATCCGCAGGTCGAGTTACTCTCGTGGCAAAAAGAGGGTTTGAATCTCAATGCCTTCGGCAGGGCGCTGCGTCGAAAGTTCGGCGGACGGATCCAACGGGTCAGCATCGACGCCGGATTCACCTGCCCCAACGTGGATGGCGCCGTGACCACCGGCGGTTGCAACTTTTGTGACAACCGATCCTTCAGCCCCTCTCGACGCGTCCGGCTGAAGCGAGTCAGCGAGCAGTTGCAGGCCGGGATCGAGCGAGTCGTTCGTCGTTACGATCGGGTCGACGGTTTCATCGCGTACTTCCAACCAGCGACCAACACGTACGCACCCGTCAATCAACTCGAAGAAATCTATGATCTCGCGGTCAATGCCGACCCGCGGATCGTCGGTCTCGCGATCGGTACCCGTCCTGACTGCACACCCGACAGTGTTCTCGATTTGCTCGAGAAGATCGCCACGCACCATACGGTTTCGCTCGAATTCGGGATGCAATCGGTTCACGACGATTCACTCCGTTGGATGAACAGGGCCCACACCCACGAGGACATGATCAACGCGATCGATCGCGCCCGCGGGCGAGGCTTCGAATGCTGTGCCCACGTCATCCTTGGTGTGCCCGGTGAAGACCACGCCATGATGATGCAGACCGCCGAAGAGATCGGCATCCTTGGGTTCGACTCGATCAAACTGCACAATCTTTACTGCGTTCGCGGGACCCCGCTCGGTGATGAAGTCGAATCGGGCAAGGTTCAAATGATGCAGCGTGAAGCCTACATTCAAACCGTGGTCGACTTTCTCGAACGCATCCCGCCCGACGTGATTGTCGAACGGGTCAGCGGAGACGCGCCGCCGAAGTACTTGATCGCGCCGCAGTGGTGTCTCGAGAAAGCTGCGATTCGTATCGAGATCGATGAGGAGTTCCAACGGCGAGGCACACGACAGGGATCACACTTCGTTGCACCGGAGAAACCGCCGCACGAAAGGGAACGCCCGATCGACAACACACCGCCTGCGATTCTCGATCAAATCGACGCGCGAGGACGTTTGCCCATTTTGAAAATCCAAGGAGGAGTGGTCGGTGGACTTCACCGCGATTGACTTCGAAACCGCAACACGGCGAAGTGACAGTGCGTGTCAACTCGCCGCAGTCCGTGTGCGTGGCGGCGAGATTGTCGACAGCGACTGCTGGCTGATCCGACCGCGGCCGTTTTACATCAGCCCGCAGAACATCCAGATTCACGGAATCACCCCCGCGATGGTGCGTGACCAACCTGAATTCGGCGACCTGTGGCCGGCGATCGCTGAAACGTTGGGCGATGATTGTTTGATCGCTCACAACGCAAGCTTCGATTTGGGCGTTCTGATCGCGTGCCTGCAGACACACGGTCATCCGGTTCCGGAGATGCACTACAGTTGCACCCGAGCGATCGCCAAACGCACCTGGCCGACGCTTCCTCGGTTCGGCTTGAAACCAATTTCGGACTGGTTGGGAGTTCGTTTCAAACACCACGACGCATTGGAAGATTCCATCGCGTGCGCGAAGATCGCGATTGCCGCTGCCGAAGAGTCCGGCGCCTCGTCGCTAGAAGAACTCGAGGCAACACTGAAACTCTCGCGTGGAAAGGCAGGCGAATGGGGCAAGAAGGGGCCATCTGCCGCCCGGAAATCCCAACGCCGCTCGGCACCGCAGATTTCGCGGCCGGTTGATTCCTCCGGGACGGAAATACTGACGAGCCAAGCCGGTCTGGACCTACAGCGATTGTTTGTCCGTGCCGAGTTCATTCGGCCGCTCGCCGGTCAGCGAGTGGTTTTTACGGGGACACTGACCCGAATTGCCCGAGAAGACGCCGAGCAATTGACGCTATGCAGCGGCGGGAAATGCCTCAGCAGTGTGTCGCGTCGCACCAATCTACTCGTCGTCGGTAAGACCGATCCGCGAACGGCACGCTCCGGCCGAACTTTGAGCACGAAGGAGGAGAAAGCACGCGGGTTGATCGCCGAGGGTGCGGACGTTCGAATTGTATCGGAGGACGAGTTCCTCGGACTGATCTCCGCGTCCGATTGAATTTTGGATCAATCTCGCGTCGACCGTGGCCGACTAACCAACAAACAACGGCACAGAACAGGCCTTCACTGGCGATTGAGGGGGGAACCCAGCGGTGCAAAAGAAAATCGCTGGCTCAATGATTGATTCTCAGACCAGATTCCACCAAAACGGGTTTGTTGACGGGCACCTCAATATTCGTAATCCGTTAAGCATTATCGACTTCGGGGCGAGAAAACGACGTAAATCCATCTGGCATTCGCGACATGCGGTTTGCGACAAGGCACGCTCCAATCACCAATTCAGATTGGCCTAGAAAACACGAAACCTTATACTTCGGCGGTTCGATCGATTCACATTCGTGCACCGGTTGCTGCGTCGTCTTAGAAGGTTCGAATTCTCATACGACGGTTCCGCTACTTTCTCTTCGAAAGATCTAAGTTCATGTCCAATACATTGACCGACACCCCTTCATCCGATCAGCAAGACTCGTCGAAGCCCGTACCGACCCTGGGGACGATCGATTTGCCTGAGGATTTGCGTCGTCACCTGACGATTACGCTCGGTCACGCTGAACCCAAGGCACCCGCCAACAGCGAATCGGAACAGGGGTATTTGTATCGTGCACTGGCGATCGCCGTTCGTGACCGTTTGGTTCCGACTTGGCGGAAAACTTGGAATCGGACCAAGGCCAGCAATGACCGGATGGTCTACTACCTTTCGCTCGAGTTCCTCATCGGTCGCTCGTTGACCAACGCGATCCAAAACCTCGATCTCGATGAGGAAGCCCGTAAAGCGTTGCACTACTACGGGATGGAACTCGAACAGATCGCCGACAATGAACTCGATGCGGGGCTCGGAAATGGCGGTCTCGGTCGCCTCGCTGCGTGTTTCCTCGACAGCTGCGCAAACCTGCAATTGCCCGTGGTCGGTTACGGCATCCGTTACGAATACGGCATGTTCCACCAACACATCGAGGACGGACGTCAAGTCGAAGATCCCGATCACTGGCTCCGTGATGGAAATCCGTGGGAGATCAAGCGGGCCGAACACACCCGCCGGATCCGCTTCTACGGACGCGCCGAAACTTACCTCGCCGAGGACGGTACCCAACGCAAACGGTTGGTCGAAACGCGTGACGTGCTCGCGGTTCCCTTCGATATGCCGATCCCGGGATACCGCAACGAGACCGTCAACACGCTTCGATTGTGGAAGGCATCGACGACCGACGTGTTCGATCTCGCCGAGTTCAACGCGGGCAGTTACCCCGAAGCGGTCGCGGCGAAGAACGACGCCGAACAAATCTCCATGGTGCTCTACCCGAACGACGCCAGCGAAAACGGCAAGGAACTGCGACTGAAGCAGCAGTACTTCCTTGTCTCCGCTTCACTGCAGGACGTCATCGAGCGTTGGGTTGAAAAGCACGGCGATGACTTCACCGAATTCGGCCTCAAGAACTGCTTCCAACTCAACGACACGCACCCCGCGTGTGCAGTTCCCGAGTTGATGCGTTTGTTAATGGACGAACACGGCATGACCTGGGACGACGCGTGGGAAGTTACCACGCGTTGCATGGCGTACACCAACCACACGCTTCTTCCTGAGGCACTGGAACGTTGGTCGGTTGGACTGTTCAGCCACCTGCTACCACGTCTGCTCGAGATCATCTACGAAATCAACGCGAGGTTCTTGAAACTCGTCGACCAGCAATGGCCCGGCGATATCGCGATGCGTCGTGAGATGTCGCTGATCGAAGAAGGGGACAACCCACATATCCGCATGGCGTACCTCGCCATCGTCGGCAGTTTCTCGGTCAACGGTGTTGCCGGTTTGCACACTCAGTTGCTCGAAAGCGGCTTGTTCAAACACTTCAGCGAATTGTGGCCTCGCAAATTCAACAACAAAACGAACGGCGTGACCCAACGTCGCTGGCTCTCGCACTGCAACCCCGGGCTGCGTAATCTGCTCAACGAAACGATCGGAGATGGCTGGCAAACCGATCTCAGCAAGATCAGTGATCTGGCTCCTCACGCCAAAGACTCCTCGTTCCAAGAACGTTGGATTGCAATCAAGGCAGAGAACAAGAAACGTTTGACCGAACTCGTCGCCAAGAACACCGATGTCCAATTCGACACGTCGTTCCTGTTCGACGTCCAAGTCAAACGGATCCACGAATACAAACGCCAACTGCTCAACGTGCTTCACGTGATCCATCTCTACGATAAGATCCAGCGTGGCGAAACCACCGGCATGGTTCCGCGTTGTGTGTTGATCGGCGGAAAAGCTGCTCCGGGATATCACGTCGCCAAACTGATCGTCAAATTGATCAACGACGTCGCCTCGGTCGTGAACTCGGATCCGAAGTGCAAGGATCTGCTTCGCGTGGTGTTCTTCCCGAACTACCGCGTTTCATCCATGGAAGTGATCTGCCCCGCGACCGAGTTGTCCGAGCAGATCTCGACCGCCGGAAAAGAAGCATCCGGAACGGGGAACATGAAGTTCATGATGAACGGTGCGTTGACGATCGGAACTCTCGATGGTGCCAACATCGAAATCCGTGAAAACGCGGGCGAAGAAAACTTCTTCCTCTTCGGTCTCGATGCCCAAGAGGTGATGGAAACGAAGAAAGACTACCGCCCCAACGAAATCATCGCTGCGGACTCCGATATCGCGAGCCTGATGAACATCCTCGAGAGCGGACGCTTCAATCCGACCAACCCTGGCCTGTACGATCTGCTGACAGGCGGTCTGCGAAGCCCTCACGACCCATGGGTAACGATGGCTGACCTGCGTAGTTACATCGACGCGCAGGGCGAAGTCGCGAAGGCATATCAGGACACTGCGCACTGGAATGAGATGAGCATTCTCAACACCGCCGGTAGCGGATGGTTCAGCAGCGATCGTACGATCCAACAGTACGCCCAAGATATCTGGGACGTGCGTGCCTTGCCCGCCAACGGCTAGAAGGCAACCCACAACAAACGCAGGGCCGGCCCCACTGGCCCAGGCGAACATCCGCCCGCTAATACACCGACTGACGGATACCAGAACATCTCAAACTATGAAGCTTAGCTTTTAACAGGCAAGCCTCTTTGTCGGGTTTCAGTCCCCCCCTGAAGCCAGGGGCGCCAGCCAAGTCTCTTAAAGGAATTTGCTAAAGTAATCTTGTTTTTCTCCTGTGCGATGCCACCTGAGCTACGAAAGCGATTGAGGCAATGAGCAGGTGTACCGGTTTAGTTAGCGTTACCGATTGCGTTTTGGAGTCTGCGTTCCCTGCGATCAGCCAGACGGCGTAAAGGAGCTTCGATCACTGAGAAGACCTGCTCGATGGGGCAGACGTCCAGTGAGCAGGATGGCGAGAATTGAGCTTCCGCACCAGTTGCGCACATTTTTCCGAACGGAAGCGTCCCAATAATTACTGAAATTTGGAAGTGCGTATCCCGGAGGCGAAAAACTACCTTCGGCAACTTTCAGAATCAGCAACTGAGGAAGTCGTTCGCGACTTCATCCGCAGCCACGTTCGTGAAGTGATGGCCACTGAAGCCACACTGCTCCGCGGGCCCAAGCACGCACCGCGCGTGAAAGATCACTTTCAAACCAGCTCCAGCCCCGGCATCTTCCTTAAGTATTTGAGCGTGAAGAGGTCATTCGTTCTCGTGTGCGCGGCAGGGATGACAACGGAGCCAGCCACTCGTTCAAACTGGCCACTTATCGAATGCTGAAGGCTCTCACTCAATTGCAGACGTGGATTATTAAGGTGCCCCGTGTTCGGCGTCATCAGCCGTTTGATTGAGGACATCAAACTGAATTCGCCAGGAGTCCGACGGTTGAATGCATGGCAATCGTGGAGTGAGGTTGGCATCAAAGGATTAGGTTGAGATTTTTCGTTTTTACATGCGTCTTCACAATGTCCAAGACAACGGGCAGTCAAAGAAGCCTTTGATTAGCTAGATCGCTATTCCAAGATGATCTACGCCAAGGCGAACATAAGTCTGCTCGAAGTCGGCGAAAATCTTCTGTCCTCGATCGATCCGAACGCGTCTCATCGTTGCCATCTGAGCACGACTGCAATTGAGAACACATTCCGCACGGCACGCCGCAAACTCGATCGTGGGACAGGTTTTCGAATTAAGGCCAATCAAGAAAGTCATTGACTTTCACGTCCGTTGTGGGAGGCCGAAAATAGCTATCGTTGTATTACCGGGCGCAAGCCACAACCACTTCTGCAGGCAGTCCAGCGGGCCACACATCAGAAGCGAGCAAACGTTACATCCCCACCCGATACCAATCACGTACGTCTTCGCCAGAGAGCCCATTGCTATTTCCTACTACAAGCAAGCCACCACCAATGTCTTTCAAATCGGCGATACCAACTCACCACTGATCCAACTCAAAGCAGCCTTGCATTTGCGAGATATCTCCGACGGGAAACAAAAATGCTTGACACTGCCAACAGGTGCCAATACATTGACACCTGTTAATTAATTGACACGTGCGGTGCATGAGTACCAATGGCGAAGAAGAAATCAGCCGAGCTCCCGAAACTAGGCGCCCGCGAGCGGCAAATTCTGGACGCCGTCTACCACCTGGGACAAGCTTCGGTTGCAGACGTGCGGTCACAACTGCATGACCCGCCAAGCTACTCCTCGGTTCGAACAATGATGGGAATCCTGGAAACAAAGGGATTTCTTCAACGGCATCGCGATGGAGTTCGTCACCTCTATTCGGCAACTCGATCACGCGAGAAGGCAGGACGCTCTGCGCTGACGCACTTGATGTCGACGTTCTTTGAAGGGTCCGCCAGCAAAATGTTCGCCGCTTTGCTGGATGAATCCGCGTGCCAATTATCCGACGATGAATTGGCTCAACTCCAACAATCCATTGACCAAGCTCGCAAGCAAGGGAACTGACATGTCACTCAGCGACTGGATGTTCGACGTATCGATTAAGTCTTTCGTTGTAATGGCGATCGTGACCTTGATCGCGTTGGTGTTTCACCGATCCTCCGCCGCCGTTCGACACCGGATTTGGACACTCGGATTGTGCGGAACTCTCAGCATCCCTTTGCTCACATGGCTGCTACCGAGCTATCAAGTCAATATTCTGCCGCCGCGATCCGTCGCGGAGGTCGAAACGACAGCCTCGACCATTTCAACGGCTGAATCAAACGAAATGGTCGATCCGCTTTTTAGTAGCGAGGCTCCGCCGCAGTCATTAAGCGCGTTGCCCGATGCAATCACTATCGATACTGCGTCTTCGACAGAAGCAACGCATCAACCAGACCTTGCGCCGACGCCTCAAGATCCGATACCGTCCGTGATTCAAACGCCCTCATCAAACGATTCGTGGTGGATTGTGCTGTACTTGATCGGTGCTGCTGTGTTGTTGGCGACCTGGCTGCTTCGCCAGATCCAAACTTTGACCTGGATATCCAAAGCTCATCCTGTTGACGACGCACACGTGCTCTCGTTGTTGTCAATCGTTTGCAAGGATTGGACAGCGCGAAATGCTTTGTCTCGATCCCCTAACGTCTCGTTGTTGTACCGACAAGATTTGTCGATGCCATGTGCAGCAGGTATTTTCCGCCCTGTCATTTTACTACCAACCGATTGCTTGACTTGGAGGGAAGAACGGTTGAGATCGGTCTTGCTACATGAATTGGCTCACGTTATTCGCCGCGACCTGCTAACACAATCATTGGCCGAAATCTGCCGAGCAGTCTATTGGTTCAACCCTTTCGTTTGGCTGGCCGTCGCTCGTCTGCATGTCGAACGCGAACAGGCTTGCGACGATCACGTTCTCCGCGCAGGAGTTGTTGCCAGCGCCTATGCGGAAACGCTTCTCGACGTCGCACGTGATTATCGTCGACCCCATCGTGCGATCGGACTTGCGATGGCACGCCCCAATGCCTTGCAGCAACGCATCTGTTCATTGCTGGATGCAACTCGCTCGCGCATCGCGGTCAACCACTCCGTTGCCATTTGCGCACTAGCTGCCATCACGATGATCAGCGGTACGGTCTCTGCCTTGCGCCCCAGTTCGATAGCGGGGGAGTCAACGAAAATCGCCGAACAAATTGATAAGCACGGAGTTCAAACTCGTGGTATCGGCCCTGCGACGGAAGTTCTCTTACGTGGAACGGTGATAGATCAAAAAGGCAACTCAGTCCATGATCCGTTGATCGAGATCTCGCTTCACATCGATCGTGACAATCAACTCGTTACACCAACCATTAGCGGCAACTCTTTCGAGGCTTGGCTGCCAGCTTCGGGTTCAAATTGGTACAGCGTCAGCGTGGATGTTCGCCGAGATGACAAAAGCGACGAACGTGCCTTCTACTCAGTCAGTCGTCGTGAACTCCGTGGCTACCTCGAAGAGGGCATGAACATTCAGCTACAACGTCCGACAGGCTCCACCGAGGTTCGTGTCATAGAGGAGAACCACCCCGTCCCAAACGCGAACGTGCAGGTTCAAATCGCATCCGGTCGAACAGCACACGAAAAAACCGACCGCAACGGTATAGCTCGAATCGATCTCTATGAAAACAAGACGCTGTGGTCGATCACGGCGTGGACCACCGACTATCGCGTCGGCGGGTATCAATTCAGTCGCCAACCCGTCCGCGATAACACAGCACCGGTTCACTATGTTGAACTTTCAAAATGTCGCGACCAAACCATCCGGATGGTTGACGAAGATAGAAACGTTATCGAAGGCATCGAATTCCGAATGCAATTGGCAACTCCCGTTCCACATGTGAACTACATCGGCACGACCGATCAGTGGGAATTGAAGACCGATTCAAATGGCGAAGCCGTTCTGAAATACTTCCCAGATTGGCCTGAGGTGCATCGCTACGCCGAACTGCTCAGCCAAAATTGGTTCATTCTTAAGAAGGCGACCCCTGTCGATGACGCACTGGTCATCACACTAAAAAGACGCGCCGAGCGTCACCGAGTGATGGGAACTCTCACGGGTGATCAAACAAACATGGCCGGTTTCAATGTTCGAGCCGGAACTTTCCAGGCTGAAACAGAAGGTCATACCGAGCAACTTTACGCGATCACCGATCCCGAAGGGCACTTTTGGATCGACGTACTTTCCGGAGCAACGTACTGCGTCCACATCAACGACTCAAATCTGACCAGCGATTATTCCGACGTGCTCGCATTCGATCCAGAAACGTCGCAAGTCAATGCACCTGAACTCACCCTGCAAAAAGGTGTCGTGGCCAAGGCTAAGCTGACCGCTGGCAAGGATCGAACCCCCATTGCGAACGCAAACGTGTCTTTTCGAGAAAATCACAGTTACGAATGGATGGAAGATGGAGAATCCCGTGTGGGGGTCACAGGACGAAACACTTGGGCAACCACAAACAAGGATGGAGTTGCATCGATGGTCGTGCTTCCCGGCGCCGTGGAAGTCTCAGCTTCCCAAAACGACTGGCGAAGTTCAGATCGCATTGACGCTGCGGAGGACGGCGAGAATTTCGTTGAAATTCACCGGGAAATCGCAGAACCAAGATTGGTAACAGGGACATTGGTGTTGGCAGACAACATCGATGCTTCATTGGGAGACTGCGTGCTGACCATCGGTGCCATCGATGGCAAGACTCAAGATGAACGGACGCTTCAGCAGAAGGGCGGCGCAACGTTCTCTTTCACAACGGCTGCAACCAAACTCGGGGTGGGCGCCATCACCGACGACGAGCGATTTGCAGGCGTCACCATCGCCCACGATCTCTCGCAACCGATCGTCATCACGATGCATCCGACTCAGACCCTTCACGGGCGTGTAACGAACTCGGACGGAACCCCTGCAGCCGGACGAACGATCACAGCGATTGGTAACATAAGCGATCCGACCACTTCTCAAACAGTTGATCCATTCGGAATGGTCTCGTTTCCTTCTCGAGTAAGACTTGTGAAGCGGAGTGCAACATCGGATGCGCATGGGAACTATGCGATCACGGGATTGCCGTGTTTTTTGGCTACCCATATTTACGCGGAAGGCCAAGACTGGCGACTCGACGAAGTCTATCTGCAACCCGGCGAAAAACGTCCGCCGTTGGTATCGAAACTTCGCAGCACGACGCAGCCGAAAACATCCCACAGACCAATCGCTCAACGTTGGTCAAATCTGATGCGAGACTGCAGACTGGGGGGCTATCGTCCAATGGTCATTCTCTCCCAAGACAATTCCACAATGGATCAGTTCGCTGGCGATCACTTAACAAACTATCTTAAAAATCCTTCTGCGGCGAAGTTCATGACATTGACTTACCATCCGGATCCTGCTGAAGCCGATTTCACAGCGACCCAGAACTGGGCCGTTCCCAGTGACAACAAGCTTACTGCAATCGCTTACGACAAAGTGGGAACCGAAATCGGACGCGAAACGTTTGACGTCAGTGATCCAGGCTGCGTCGCTCAAGCGTCAGCATTCCTCAATCAACACGCCCCGGAGGATGTTGACATGGAGGAAGCTTGGAACGAAGCATTCGCGGTGGCGAAGAAAACCGACCGTCGGGTTTGGGTGCGATTGAGCGGACGCTATTGCGGTCCATGCTTCACATTCGCTCGCTGGCTGGATGACCACAGCGATGTCTTGAGCAAGGATTTTGTGATGCTGAAACTGGAGCAAGGTTCCAGTTCAGAGAACAGCGAAATTGTGAACCGATTGACGGATGGCAAGCATGTTGGCATCCCTTACCACGCCATGTTCACGGCCGACGGAACCAGGGTCATCGACAGCAATGGCCCTCTGGGAAACATCGGATCCCCATCCGGATTTGAAGGCAAGCAACATCTGAAAGAAATGCTCCAAGCTTCCTGCAAGCGAATCTCGAACTCCGAAATCGAATCAATTATCTCAAGCCGCTAGAAAAGGCTAAGAAACTCGACTAATCGCATGACTTATCACGTTCGTGCTGCCGCGTGCAAATGAATTCGCGCTCTTAAATTCTTTGACTGCGTGTTTACGACTCCATGGCAAGAACGCCATGCCCGGGACTTCCCATTGGCTGGCACCTTTTGGTTTATCTACCGCGGTGGTTCGCCGTGGACAGTGGGAGTCGCGTACGCCGGACGCACGCCGCTGATGATCGCTGCGGCACTGCCTCCTGACACGATCGCGATGACGACCCAAACGAGCCTCGCGGCAAACTTGCCAAACCGGTTCTCGATATGGGCGACCGATCGAATTTTGTAGGGGGCATCCCACGGCCCCAGCGCGATTCCGGTCGCAATCACAGATAGTGACAGCGCCAAACAACTGACTAGAAACTCATCCGGAGTCAAAATGCATCCTCTCTGTTCGCCGATTGGCGATCGAATCAAACGTCGCTCTGGCGCATCCGGCGTCGGATTTGTCGACGCTGCATCCGGGCGGTTTCTAAATCGGGGTTGATGTCCAGGCAATAATCCAACGCTTGCAGCGCCTTCTCGAGGTTTCCGTTCAGATAGCGGATTTTCGCCAAGCTTTGCCACGCCAAGTAATGAAACCGGCAATGCCAAAGGCAATTCTGATACGCCCGTTCGGCACGTGCGAAATCTTCCAACCCGTGCCAGCAGATGGCTAACTGATGATGCGCCTCCGCGTACATGGGAGCTTGATCGATCAGAATGAGAGCTGGAGATAGGGCGGCGGCGTACTCACCGCCATCATTCAGGTGCATCACCCGCAGCAGTTGCTGGTGATGCAGCGGGGCTGCGTCGCGAACGAGCACCGCACGAAAGGAATCATCAGCCACCAACCGTACCCCGCGGTCTGTGTCCGAGATTGCTCTCCCGAGCGAGTCGATGCATTTGCGATCCCCCAACATACCCAGTGCGAGCGCCGCAGCCCGGCGCTGCTCGACCACACCTCGGGCGAGCAACGATAGCAGGGTCGCGGAGGTGTAGGATTCGTCCACTTCGTGAGCGAATCGGCAGGAGTTTGCGGATTGGAGGTATCTTCGGTAGGCAGCCGTCAGTCGGGTGGTATGGACTAGGGGTGTCGTCACGTTGGCATCCATTTGGGGCGTTATATTCGTTTCAATTATCCGTCTGCTACGTCATCGAGGTCAAAGATCCTTTTTATTTCTCTCCCCCATTTGACTTTCCGATGTTAGACCGATCAAGCTGACAGGCAAGACGACAAATCAAAAAGAATTTGGGAGGCAGAATGAGCTACGGCAGCGGAAAAGAGCGACGCGTCCGCAAACGCTGCCGTGCCGCCCATTCCTCCGCGTCGGCCCGAATCACATCCAACTCCGGTGTGCAGTTTGCCATCCAAAATCCACGCCGAACGGCGAGAGGCGACTTGGTGTTTTGCCGGACACTCCGCGGAAAGATAATCGCCTTCCCACCTCTGTATCTGTTGTTTAACGCCATCCTTTGGGCCGCGGTCGGGGCCGTTTC
>NZ_ANOH01000256.1 GCF_000346505.1 Aporhodopirellula sallentina SM41 | reverse complement strand
CGTTGAATTTATCCGAAGGCGTGTATAGATCGTCGCCATTGCCCTCGCTTAAGGGGATATCAGGCAGCGTTGTGACGCTCTTGTGCTTGTCTATCTCGTACTAAATTATTGAGGCCTTTCGATGTCGAACTCACATCACCCCCCCGTCAGCAGAAAAGGGTTTACCCTTGTCGAGTTGCTGGTCGTTATCGCAATTATTGGTGTTTTGGTTGGGTTGTTGTTGCCCGCAGTCCAGGCCGCTCGTGAAGCCGCACGGCGGATGAGTTGCAGCAACAACTTCAAACAGATCGGGCTGGCGATCCACAACTATCACTCGGCTTACAGAAAGATGCCTAAGCATGGCACCGGGCCGATTTCCGAGCGTGCGATTGGTGCGAACTGGCCCAAAGAAACCGAACTTCAACACGAACGACTTAGTGCGCAGGTCGCTCTTCTACCGTTCGTCGAGCAACAGGCGTTGTGGGAACAAGTCAGCAACCCACTGATCGTGACCAGTGGTGGGACGACCGAAACCTATCCCGCGTTTGGTGCAATTCCTTGGAACGTTGTCGCTCAAACGAACATCTACACAACCGATTGGACTCCGTGCTTCACCGACGTGAACACGTTCCGCTGCCCGAGTGACCCCGGTTACGGATTGCCACTGGCGGGTCGGTCAAACTACGGCGTTTGCTACGGCGACGCGATCGACTACATGCACCTCGGTCCTTACACCAGTTGGGCCCGTAACACTCGTGCCGACGCTGAATACAAAGCCGCCGCTCGTGGCTGTTTCGGACTTTACACGCAAACCGCGTTTCGCGACATCCTCGACGGACTTTCGAACACGATCTGCATGGGTGAAAACAACAGTGACTTGGGCGACGAACACATAACGACGTCCCCACGTCGTAACGCGAATGTCGCCAACAAACCGAACAACTGCAACGGTCAAATCGAGGTCACCCGTCCGCAGTTCTGGCGTACGAGCCCACACAAAAACAACTTCGCCGAGACCAAGCGTGGTGCTTGCTGGGCGGGAGCCACGATGGGTTGGACGATGTGCAACACGATTCTTCCTCCGAACCGTGAGGTATGTACCGTCGGGCACAACACCGCGGGTGGTGGTACCTACACCGTCAGCAGTCGCCACCAAGGTGGTGCTCACGTGTTGATGGCCGATGGAGCTGTTCGATTCATCACCGATTCGATCGAGGCAGGAAACGATGACCTTGGTACGGTGAAATATGGTGGAACCGGAGTCCGTGCTCCAGGTTCAGCGAGCCCCTATGGTCTTTGGGGAGCACTCGGAACTCGCGCCGCGAAAGAAGTCATCGACGAAGAGTTCTAGTATTCTCGCGTAGTTTGGTTCTCGGGTAGGCGGTAGTGGATCTTGTGAAAGATCCTCATGCAGCAGGATTTTTTACAAGATCCACTACCCGAAACGTATCCCGAGTCGCCCGAACTCAACAATCTGAAATCGGGCGACATTTTGTGTTAGGGCTTAAATGCATCAAGTTTCGAAGCTCTCCACCTTCCTCGATCTGATAAATGTCTGTCGCGCCGTTTGTGGTGCGACGTTCCAGGGCGTTCGCGGTTTGTCGCTGAAGAGAAATGCTGCTCGCCGTTTCCGCCCATCGCTTTCCATCTTTTCCAACAATAATTACATGTTGCTACGACTTTTGATCTGCGTGTTTCTCTTTGCTCCTATTGCTGTGGGATGCTCGAACAATAGCGATAACCGCGTGATTGACACTACCGAACGACAACGCCTGACACCGGAAGAAAAGGCGGCGAGAATGGGCGCGATGGACTCCGAAGCATCTCCCGATGAGGAAGTGGAAGAAGAATAAGACGTCGACGCGCGGAGCTAGACGCGTCCAATTCCGGTAGCAGGGTTCGCCACATTCAGGTCTGCCACGTACGAGAATCACGCCCACCAGCAATGCGCCACCATCAAGAAATGGGGGTCAACGGCGTAGCGAAAGTCGCCAAAACTTTCGGTGATTCACGAGCTCTGCCGAAACTCTTGGCGGGCTGTTGATCTATTCGCTTAACGGCAATACCGTTCAATGAAGCACCGGGTTGTGGCGTTGTCGTTTAACCGGCAGCCGTAGGCGACCTGCTTGCCACTGCACGTCGCCTACGGCTACCGGTTAAACGAAAACAGGTTGATTTTCGATTAAATCGACAAGCCGTTGGCGAGTTTCGCTACCCTGAAACTGGTTTTGACGTACCGCTTGTTGGCGTCTCCGAAGTCTGACGACATCGAGCGAGGGCATCTTCAAACCCGGTCACGCACTTGGCACACCGTCGTCCACTAGCTTTCATCTCGAGCGATGCCATTTCGGTCGGCTTCATCCGCATGTGTTCTGTCGAGAACGTTGTCTAGATTCTCGGACAGGGCAAGAATCGTTTCCCAATCGTCGGTCACGATCGTTTGGCAATGGGCGAGGTTGTTTCGCAGTTTCTCGAGCTTCTTTGCCATCTGCTCCACCTGTCGCCGCGATTGAAACCGGGTCAGCTCTTGAAGTGCCTTGTTCCGGGCGACAATCTGGAGTTTGTCCGATAGCTGAAGACAATCCAATAGTGCGACGTTTTGATTGCGACGATCTCGTTCACGAAGCAACTGATCCGCTTTCTCGATTCGTCCCGCGGAAAGGCACGTCTTCCATTCGTCTTCACTGCAGTACCGCTCGATCAACCGCGTGAAACGCATTTCGATCAGGGTGACCATCCCGAACAGCCACATGCGAACGGGCGGTTTGTCCAAGTCCGAACGACTGACAATACCGCCGATCCGACCGAACGTCGAAACGAACAGTCGGCGTTGATCGCGAAGACGCCGGACAAGTTCCGGAAGCGGTTCGGTGTTGAGGATTACCTGTGCATGTTCAAACGGTTTCATGCAGTCCCCGCAGACACCGGATTCAATCTCCGCGACATCGAGATATCCCTCGATGCGTCCTGCCCGACGAATGCCGACGACCTCGTAGTTCCCCGCGCCCATCAATTCCTTGACCTTGTCGGTCGGTGCGAAGTCGTCGAACGACACGAGCGGTTCGGTGATGTCGTGGACCACGAACGCCTGCATGAACACGCGTCGCAGGCTGTGCACCGCAGATGGGTAGTGAGGCATGGGGAAGTTGCGTCTCACAAGGGATCGGTCGGATGTGGGCGTCGGCATCACGCCGTCGTGGTCGAAATCAGTCGTGGCGATTTCAGCTACTGGACGCTTCGGTTTCTGGTAGTTTTCGCAACGCCAACGCGAGCACCACCCACGTCCATCCGTTGAGAAGCAATTCCATTCCCACCAGCAATCCGATGATCCACAACACGCCCGATGGTTCCTCGGGGAGGTTGCGGAAGCTGCGGAAAATGATGAGACCGAGCATCGCGGTGACCAGGCCGTTGAAAAGGTGCCATCCCCACTGTGGGAACTGCAGCACGAGGGCCGTCACAATTCGAAACGCACCAGCGATCACAAAGAAACCGGCGAGCATCAGCGTGAGCAACGCGAGCGACGTCAGCGGAGCATCCGTGATCACAAAACCCGTGACCGTGTAAACGATCCCAATGAGTATTTGCAGGAAGAACGCGTTCCAGTGACGAGCCCAAAACGCACTGATGACCGTCGTGATCCCGCTGACAATCAGCAACGCCCCGAGAAAAACGACGACACCAATTGACGTGAACCACGGATACGCGATCGACGCGATTCCGCTGAGCACGAGAAGGATTCCGACGATGAGGAAGCACCACCATTCTTTCCGCATGTGGTTCAATTCATGAACAACCGGGTTTGGGAGGTTGGGGCCAACCGGGGGCTGCAAGGAATCGTTGGTCATCGAGAGTTCTCCTAGGAGTGGTGGCAAATGGTGATGGTTCTCGTTCTGCGATCGGCCGACATCGGCAATCGGGTTTCCGAATCGTCAGAAACGCGCGCAAACATCAGCCGAGATCCCCGTCGACGCCGCAGGCCGCGGCGCGTTGACACTCGTCGTGGAGAAAGGTGCCAGGCGTAATTAGTTGGCCGAGACTGCTTCGGCAGCCGACTTCGCGAGTGATCGTAGTTCCGGTTGAGCGGACGGATCGTTCGCGAGCGTCGTGAGTGCGTCTGCAGCGGAACTGGCCGCGGATCCAAGTGACTCCAGCGTCATGATCGCTTCGGCTTGGACACGCTGGTCCGGGAACGTCAAACCTTCCACCAAGACCGGAACGATCTTCGCAATTTGCATTTCGTCGGTCGGTGCGAGTTTGGAAATCGCCCACGCAGCGAGGAGCTTTTCAAACGGATCTGATGCGGACTCCATGAAGGACTCGACATCAGCCATTGCCGCGTTGGCCTGCGGGCCGATGCTTCCGAGAGCGAACAAGGCGCTGATCCGTGTCGACTCTTCATCGCTCCCGAGAGACCGCGCCAACTCGCTCGCTGCGGCGGCAGCGTCCGGTCCGACTTGGCCGCATACCGTCTGCAGGTCACGGCGAAATTCGCCTTCGGCCGAGCCGAGTGCTTCGACGACATTTGGGATCGCAGGCTTTGCCTTCGGGCCGAGTTCTTGCAAGACGGCTACGGCGAGTTCTTGATTTTCTACTTTGGACAGATTCTCGCCGGCTTTCTTGGCAACCGGTTCTCCGAGACTCGCCAGTGCTTCGACCAGGTTATGAGCCACCACGGGATCCGAATCGTTTAACTTCGCAATCAACCGTGGTCCGAGTACCTCAGGATCCACCTTGAGAGACTGCAGTCCCTTTGCGGCGGCGAGCCGGATACTCGGGTCATCGTTGCCGAGGCTGGCGACCAATTGATCGACGGCGGCTTGTTTCAATTCGGAGTCTTCCGGATGCAGCTTTGCGAGCGCCCAACGCGATACAAGAGAGAGCAGCGGTTCGTCGCTCGACACGGTGCTTTCGAGTTTCGGTGTGGCCGCGTCGAATCCTACGGCGCCGGAAGCGAACGCTGCTGCGGTTACGATCGACGGGTCGGAAGACTCGAGAGCCTTCAGGACTTCACCTTGTGCGTCTTTGGCAGCCGGTCCGATCTTCGCAATCGCGAGCAACGCTTGGACCTTGGTGTCGGTATCTGGAGTGCTGTTGACCAACTGAATCAACGCCGGCGTGGTGGGTGCCGCGACCGGGCCGAGTTCTTCAATCGCCAAGCACGCCCAATACGCGGCCTTTTCGTTCTTCAGAGCGGCGTTCAAAAACGGCAGTGCCTTTTCACCCCGCATCACGATCGTTTCCACCATTCGGCTGGCAAACAATGGGTGAGCCTTTTCCATGACCTGAACCGTCATCGGCACAATCACCTCGGGATCGTCGACGAGTTGGCGGATCGAATTCACCGCCGCGATTCGCACTCCCGAATCGGTATCGCCAACGGCGGCGATCAGAGCTTCCACGATCTTTTCTTCGTTGACGCCGATTCGTCCGAGTGCGATGGCGGCGTGATGCCGGACCGCGGTGTCGGGATCTTGGATCGCTGCGACGAGGGCGGGGACGGCGTCGGCACTGCGTGCACCGAGACGGCCCAATTCGCGTGCGGCTTTCCACCGGGTATCGTCGTCATCGCTTTGCAGCTTTTCGACGAGAGTGGAAACCGAGTCTGTTGCCGCGGCGACTTCCTCGGCATGCAACGACATGTTCGAATTTGGGATGATCGCCGTTCCGATCGTGCCAAGGCAAGCGAGGCATCCGGCGAGCACGTGAGCGGTTTTACATTTCACGATGAAGAGACCAAACGGTGTGGGGGCAGACTTCGGGAGTTTCGTAGTGGAAACGTCAGAGCGGGCGACAAACGTCGAGGTTAAGAACGATCTCATTGATAGTCCTCCTTCAGCATCTTTTCCAAACGACGCAGGAAGCGAACCGACCGCGTTATTTCGCTAGCGGAGAAGTCCGAGGCGTGATCTTCGACGTGGTAAACCCACATATTCAGAAGCTTGTTCAATCGGATGTACTCTTCCGCCGAAAGCGTTCCGTCTTTGGCTCGCTTGGCGAACAGTTCCTCGATCTCTTTGCGTCCCTTTTCATCGTGAGGGTGCATCAACCCGAGCGGCCAACTGATCTTTCCGGTCGGCTCGTAGAAGTCTGAACTCGTCAGCGGTTGGTACTCGCGGCTTTTAATGTAGGCGGCCAGTTTTTCCTTTTTCGCTTCGGATTGCTTGCGGCGGAACTCGTCCCGGATGGCACGGTTCTCGACAAAGCTGCTGATCGCGAAGTTTCGGTTTTCTAAGTACGCCCGGCGTGCTCGTTCCGCTTCGGTCGCCGCTTGTGAATACGAAACGGATGCTTGAGCACGTGATCGAATCACGTCGGCCATCCCGCGGGCCATGCCTTCTTCCGCGGTCGATGCGTGGCCGCCTCGGTAGGCGCCGTATCCGTAGCCGTAGTTTCCGACCGGTGCCGCACTGTAATCGTAGCCGCTGTCGTAACCCGTTCCGTATCGCGGGTCGGTGCCGTCTTGGCAGATCGCCACGCGAGCCGTTGTGAACGCGACCGCGCCGCACAAAATCAAACGTACCATCAAAATCTTCATCACTTGTCCAGTCTTCGCGTAGACGGTTGTCCAGATGCTGGGTTGTCAGGGTTCAGGTCGCCGGGGCGATTCACGTCGGGGCCTTCGCACCGCGGTACGATCCACGCCGACCCGCTGTTACGCCGGTTGTGGCGACGAATCGCAACCAGCACCGATTCTAGCCAGCGGCGCACCACCAAGATACTATTGCGCTTGGAAAGTGTTGGATTTTCAGTGTGTCTTTGTATTCCACTGTGCGGATCGTATCGCATGTGAGCGATCGGGTGACGGACGTGTTCTCTCGCACTGAAACTTCACGTATCAAGTTTCGCATTCGCGCTCAAAACTCCACTTCGAATGCTACACTGTCCCCGGTTGACGGATATTCCATCGACCGCGGATCGTGCAGGCCGTCAAACGAGCACAATGCAGATGGACACCATGGAACATTGGCCCGCGGAGAAACGAGATGCAGAAGCTAGTTGACGGGATTCACAAATTTCAGCGCGAGTCGTTCAGCCGCGATCAGAAACTGTTCGAAACCCTCGCCGAGGGACAACATCCGCTGGCGTTGTTTATCACCTGTTCGGATTCGCGAATCGACCCGAGCCGATTGACGCAGACGAACCCGGGTGAGTTGTTCATTTTGCGAACCGCGGGAAACATCGTTCCTCCTTACGCGAGCGTGTTTGCCGGTGAAGCGGCGACGATTGAGTATGCGGTCAGTGCGTTGAAGATCCGCGACATCATCATCTGCGGCCACTCACACTGCGGCGCGATGGCGGGTTTGTTGGACCTCGCCGCCGTCGAAAAGATGCCTGCGGTGAAAGCCTACCTGCAACACGCCGAGGCGACTCGCCGGATCGTGGAAGAGAACTACGAACACCTGACCGACCCGACCCGGCGGTTGACGTTGACCGTGGAAGAAAACGTGCTGGTTCAGTTGGAGAGTTTGAAAACCCATCCGTCGGTTGCCGCTGCTCTCGGACGCGGCGAGTTGAAACTCCATGGGTGGGTTTACAAATTCGAATCCGGCGAAGTCTTTGGATTCAATCCGGAGAGCAACGCGTTTCTGCCACTCGAAGACATCTCGCCCCAGGTCACTGCTCCCGACCGAACGTTGCCGCAAATCTGATCGCGGACCACGGCGTGCGAGGTGCCGCCGGCTATTCCAACCGTCTTCGCTTCCACGCCAGATAGTTTGCAAACCCCGGATGGGTCTTCAGTTTCTCAATCGTGTTGTAGTCACGTCCGACTTCTTTTTCGTCGGGGATGAGATTGTGAATGGAACGATGACACATCTTGCAGACTGAAATCGTTTCCCGCATCTGTTCGATCGTGAACCGCCGCTTCCACCACGTTTTGCGGTGGCAGTGACGCGGGATCAAATGATGCTCGTTGAAGGCGTTGTCGACTTCACACAAAACGCATTTCATGTTGGTGGGGGCTGAAGTCTGGCGACATCAGCTACGGGGATTGCACAGACTTAGACGACGACACGAGACCTGTTCCAACTCAGCGAGATTTCGACCGTCCTGTTGGTGCTTCGTCGTCCGCGCGTGTTCGTTTCTGGAAATACAGTTTGATCGGTACTTCGCCGAAGGGCAGGTGATCGCGGAACCAACCGAGGATGTATCGTTGGTAGTCGTGACCAAACGCGTTCGGGTCGGTGCACATTAACACGATCGTTGGCGGTTCGGTGGAAACCTGCGTCGCGTAGAAAATTTTCGGCCGACGGTTTTGGTACATCGGAGGCGGGTGAACGTCCATCGCGGCGCGAACGACTCGGTTGAGTTCACCGGTCGACACACGCGTTTTCGCTTGTTTGTGCAGCATCGCCGCGTGGTTGAGCAGCGTTTTGACGTTCTTGCCCGATTGGCCGGTGATGAAAGCGATCGGAGCGTACGACAACGTCGTGAATTGGTGCCGCAGATACTTCACCCACTTCTCCGTCGGAACCTGCCCGGAGTAGAGGTCCCATTTGTTGACGACAAAGATCACCGGCTTGTGATGCTCCATGACATAGCCGACGAGTTGCTTGTCGACTTTGCTCGTCTTCTGGGTAGCGTCGAAGAACATCAGCACCACATCGGCCCGTCGCACGCTGCGTTGCGCGCGGTGCGTCGAATACCATTCCAAGTCCGTTCGAACGCTTTTGCGTTTCCGCAGACCCGGCGTATCGATCGCGGTGAACGTTTGCCCGTCGACCTCGAAGTTCACGTCGACGCTGTCTCGCGTCGTGCCTGCGACTTCGCTGACGATCATGCGTTCGGATTCGGCGAGCGAGTTCACGAACGTACTTTTGCCGACATTACGCCGTCCGACGATCGTGATCTTCATCGCTGATTCGGGAGCGATCGTTTCGTCATCGGCGGGTAATCGGTCGACGATCGCCTGCATCAAATCATCACGTCCGCGGTTTTGCAGGGTGCTGACCGGGATCAACATCCCACGGCCGAGCGAGCGGAACTCCTCGGCGTGGATTTCTTGGTGGTCTTGGTCGGTCTTGTTGGCGACCAGGATCACCGGACGCTCGACGCCGCGCAATCGCTCGACGACTTCCGTGTCCAGCGGCATGATGCCCGTCTGGATGTCGACGACCAGCAAGATGACATCGGCGGTGTTGATCGCAAATTCGATTTGCTGGGTGACATCGGCGGTCAAGTTATCGGCGTCCACGACGCCCACCCCACCGGTGTCGACCAGTTCAAAGAATCGCTCGTCCGCTTCGATCAGAGTCGTCATCCGATCGCGCGTCACGCCCTCATAGTTGTCGACAATCGCTAGGCGACGACGCGCCAACCAATTGAAGAGACTGCTTTTGCCGACGTTAGGCCGGCCAACGATGGCAACTTGAGGAACGGGCATCTGGGAAGAACTAAACGAAAGGAAACTGGTTGAGCGGCGTGGCTCTACGGGACCGACTTTGCGGGAATGGCAAAGGGCAGCGAAAAGAGTTTCGCGAGCCACGCGAATCGTCGCCACGTCCAACGCGGTTGCGAGGGGCGGCACGATCGGCGAGTCGACACTCGCCAAGGCGACATGTTAGACTCTGCGACCGATATTCAGAATGCCATGGCGGCACGATCGTGACGAAAACCCGGTTTTGATTAGCAATTTGAGTCAACCCACCCCCAATTCCGACGTTTCGCCCGCCGCGGGAACCGAGTGCCAATCCGCTGGCGAAATTGCTGCGACGGCGGGAGAGCTGTTCGAGCACCTGCGACGCAGCGGCATCCGATTCGTGCCGCAGCCGACTGACGCTGGGGTCCAGCAATGGAGTGATGCGTTTGTCGACGCCGCAGAAGTCGCCGGCGAACAACCCGTTGCCGCCCAACCGGCGGACGCGGCGGCAGTCCCGCAATTGGCCCCGCCATCTGATCCGGCCCCAACACCACCCCAGTCGCCCCCCGCCGCGCAGCCCCGGCCCGCGCAGCCCAAAGCCGCGCCAGCGGCGGTTTCAGGTGGTTCGGATCCGTACGCTGGTGAATCGTTGCCGGTTGCCCAGAGGATCGCGACCTTGCAAACGCTCGCCGAGACCGTGGCGGGCTGCACCCGCTGCAAAGCCCTCGCGCAGTGCCGGACGCAAACCGTCTTTGGCGAAGGAAACCCGGCGCCGCGATTTGTGTTCTTCGGCGAAGGCCCAGGGGCCGATGAGGATAAAACGGGGCGACCGTTCGTGGGACGAGCCGGTCAGTTGTTGACGAAAATGATCGAGGCGAGTCGTCTGCAGCGAGACGAGGTGTACATCATGAACACCGTGAAATGCCGCCCGCCAGGCAATCGGAACCCCGAACCGAGCGAAGTCGCCAACTGCCGCGAATACTTCGAAGCTCAACTGCAAACGTTGCGACCAGAGTACATCGTTTGCCTCGGTGCGGTCAGCTCGCAGGCGTTGCTGCAAACGAAACTGTCGATCGGGCGTTTGCGTCAGAAGTTCCATCAGTACCACGACAGCAAAGTGCTGGTGATCTATCACCCCGCCTATCTGCTGCGGAATCCCGACGCCAAAAGAGCGGCCTGGGCAGACTTGCAAATGCTGATGAAAGACGCGGGGCTGTAGGGGGCATCTTCTTTCGCCCTATCTCGTCTCACATCGCTACGTCCAAACTGCGCTGAGCAATTTGGCGAATCCTCCCCCCAACACCGTCGCCGCTCAATATTTGCATGCTGTTGAGTTTGCTGCGAAGGGACCGCGAAGTTACTTTAATGTAATATTGTGTCCTTTCGCCTTCCGTTGTGGGTTCAGCGGGCCGGTGAAGACGTTCACAGAGGGTGGTCCCGGTTCTTTTCACTTCTAGCCGCCCGCGATCATTGCTGTTTTGGCTGCGATCGCGATGGCAACGGGCGAGCTTTCTCGCACAACGCCGACTGCGGAATCGAACCGTTTTTGATTACCGGCGGGCCACTTGTTTGTTCACGCAGTGGATGTGTGGAAGACTTTCCTATCTGTCATAGGCGAAAGATCGATGAAGCAGTTTGTGGTTTGTTTGTTGTTCGGAGCATTGACGTTTAGTATCGCGGCCGACGCATCGGCAGCGGGCCCTCGATTGACCAAGCGTCAGCAAGCCATCAAACGCGAAAACGAACGCAAAGCCCGCGAGGCAGCCCGGGCGGAACAGCGGGCAAAGAATAATCGGATCGCAAAAACCAACGAACGGGAAACCCCGGTCGTCGAGATCGACATCGCTCCCGTCGACCCGTCCACGAAGTCAGACGTATTGCGTTCTGCCGCACGGATCGATGAAATCATCGAGGCCGACCTGGCACGTCGCGGATTGAAGCCCAACCCGATGTCCACGAGCGAGCAGTTCATGCGGCGGGCGTATCTGGACATCACCGGTCGCGTCCCACGAGGACGTCGGGCGTGGACGTTTCTGGCGTCCAAGATGCCCGAGAAACGATCGCTGTTGATCGACCATTTGTTGAACCAGCCCGGATATGCCAGCCACATGTTCAATTACTGGGCCGGCATCCTGCGGTTGAACGACACCGGCAACAATCGGTTGTACCTGCGGCCTTACAACGATTGGTTGAAGGAGTGTTTTCAAGACAACGTCGCGTTCGATCAAATGGTCTACGAGATGTTAACCGCCGAAGGCAAGACCTGGGAAAACCCCGCGGTCGGCTACAAACTCCGCGACAAAGGCATGCCGCTGGATAACCTCAACAACACAGTTCGCAACTTCCTCGGAACGCAGATCGGTTGCGCTCAATGCCACGATCACCCGTTTGACCGTTGGACTCAGCAGGAGTTTTACGAACTCGCCGCGTTCGAAGGTGGTGTCCGCACCGGGACGCCACCGAAGGCCATGAACGTTCCCGACAACAAATTGGTGAACTCGATCCGCGAGGAACTCGAACCTCGCGAGGGCAATCGCCTTCGTCAATTCGTTAACGCGAATCGGCATCAGGTATTTGAGGTGCCCTACGGGAAGTTGAAGTACCCGTTCGATTACGTCTACAGCAACGCCGAGCCAGGAGATGTTGCCAAACCCAAAGTCATCTTCGGCGAAACACCCAAACTGAAACCCGGTCAGTCGCGTCGGGAAGTGTTCGCGCTGTGGCTGACGTCGAAAGACAACCCGCGGTTCGCATTGACGATCGCAAACCGGATGTGGAAACGTGCGATGGGCGTTGGGGTAATCGATCCCGTTGATGACATCACGGACGATACCGAACCGTCCAACGCCGAGCTAATGGACTTCCTTGTTTCCGAGATGAAACGTCTCGATTTCAATTTAAAGGAGTTCATGCGGATCATCTATCACACGCGAACCTATCAACGGCAGGTGTCTTACGACGGCTATGATCCGGCCGAACCGTATTACTTCCCAGGCCCGGTGCTGCGACGAATGACAGCGGAACAGGTTTGGGACTCGTTGCTGACGCTCAGTATCAAGGCGCCGGAGGCTTACCTGCGTCCGGACGACACGCAGTACATCGCGGCTCTCGATCTGGATGCAGACGCCGGGCGTAACGAGATTCTCGCGGTCCTGACTCGCGTTCCGGACGCACAGAAGGCAATGAACCAGGAAGAAGGAACGCAGAAGTACCAGAGCGTCACGCTGCGTCGTGCCTCGGAGTTGCAACAGCCTCTACCGGCTGCCCACTTCCTCCGCCAATTCGGCCAGAGCGACCGCGAAATCATCTCGGAAGGATCGACCGAAGGCACCGTGCCACAGCTTCTCGCTCTGTTCAACGGTCCGATCACCCACATGATGCTCGAGGCCGGATCGGTCATCTACACGGAAGTCGATCAGGCGGCGGGGATCACCAACCGTGTGCGGATTATCTTCCTCAGCATTCTCGGCCGGATGCCAACGTCCGAAGAGTTAGCGATCGCAAGCAGCGAAATTCGTCAATCCAAAGCCGCGGGGTATGGCAACGTGATTTGGGCGTTGTTGAACACCCGCGAGTTCTTATTCGTGCAGTAGCACCAACGCTCGGGCCGTCTATTTCGGTGGTTCGATCCACCATCGTTCGTTTGGCATTGGAATCATTTCATGGACCTTTCTCATCAAGAAGACTTGTCCCGCCGCGCGTTCGTTCATTCGGTTGCCAAGTCAGCGCTCGGGGTCAGTCTGCTCAGTGGACTCGAAAGCGTCGCGTCGGCTGCCTCTTCGAGCGGCAGCAGCAAGAGCAACAAACGCATGATCTATCTGTTCATGCAGGGTGCGATGAGCCAGCTCGACACGTTCGACCCGAAACCGGACAGCAAGATGCAAGGTCCGACGGGAGTGATCCGCACCAAACTGCCAGGGGTGCAGTTCAGCGAACACCTCCCCAAACTCGCATCGATGACCGACCGACTCGCGGTGATTCGGTCGATGAATTCATCCACCGGCGCCCACGGTCCCGGGCAGTACCTGATGCGGACGAACTATCGCGAAATCGCGTCAACGGTTCATCCGGGTTGGGGATCATGGATGCAAAAGGTGCACGGAAGGATGCATTCGTCGTTGCCCGCGAGCGTGCAAATTGGCGGCGGGCAGGGGCCCGGCTATTTGGGAACCACCTACGCTCCCGTCCCGGTCGGCGATCCGTACAAAGGAATCGAAAATACTAAATCGCCTAGCTACGTTACGAACCAATTGTTCGACCGTCGCATGCAACTGGCGGGCTCGTTCGACAAAGCGTTTCGCGCCCGGACAGCGAAGAATCGGGAAGTCGCCGGATACGACGAACTGTATCGCGACGCCATCGGTTTGCTGCGCAGTAAAGACTTGAAGGCGTTCGATATCAAAGCCGAACCGGAAGAGGTCCGCAAACGCTACGGCGAGTCAAAGCTCGGACGAGGTTGTTTGCTGGCGCGACGTTTGATCGAAAGCGGCGTGCGTTTCGTCGAGGTCGGCTACGGCAGTTGGGACCACCACAGCGACCTGGTGTCGAACATGAGCAACCGCGGCCCGGAACTGGATCAGGCCCTCAGCGCGCTGCTCGAAGATCTCGCCCAACGTGGATTGCTCGACGATACCTTGGTGGTCGTCGGGACCGAGTTTGGACGCAAACCCAAGATGAATGATCGGGCCGGACGGGATCACCATCCGGCCGCATATTCATGCGTTCTCGCGGGGGGCGGGATCCGAGGCGGACAGGTCTACGGAGAGACTGACGAGGACGCGTTTTACGCGGATATGGATCCGGTGAGCGTCGAAGATTTTAACGCTACCATCGGCACCGCGTTGGATCTTCCGATCCGTAAAGAGTTCTACTCACCGAGCGGACGCCCCTTCACGATCGCGCATGATGGCGACCCGATCAAAGAACTGTTCTAAGAACAGCCGATCGGACCACTAACGCGGCGTCGTTCTTCTGCCGGCATAGAACATTCGAGTGGTGCGTCACGTTCAAAATGTGGATTCAAGGCCGTAGCGAAAGTCGCCAACGGTTTGTCGATTTATTCAAGAGTCAACCAGTTTTCGTTTAACCGGTAGCCGTAGGCGACGTGAAAAGGCAAGTAGGTCGCCTTTGGCTGCCCGTTAAACGAATAAATCGACAAACCGCCAAGACGTTCGGTTATTCACGAGCCCTCGCGAAAACTAGGCTTTGACGCGGCACCAGTATCCCCATGCAACTTGGCGTCCGGATGGGAGTTAGTGGATCTTGTAAAAGGTCCTCATGCAGCTGGATCTTCAATAAAATCCACCGCCCGAGAGTAGAGCCGATAGATCCTTCTCAGCACACTAAAGTGTGTGCGGAATGTGAACGGGAGACACAGTGGGATGTGCTGTTCGCGCCCGCGTTGCCGACGTCTCACGATTGGGTTGCTCAAAGCATCTCGCCATGCGGCAACCCCAGTTGCGGGCGCAAACCTGTGTTGACAGTTTGCGTTGGCGCGAGCGCGACGCGTACGGTTTCATGGGCCTTCAAACACGGCCAACAACGGCGTTTTGTCGCATTGACGTGTCATGGCACCGCGTTTGCAAATGTTCGCTGATATCTCGTGGGGAAATTGCATTCGCCCGAACAACGAAAGGAACCCGGCCATGTTGATGCGCAACCCAGAATACTCCGCCAAGCCGCTCGCGGTAGCGAACGAACGCGAGCCCGGCACGTTGGCGAACGAGCCTGAGACCCAAGCCAACTACACGGCTCGCGAAATTCTGCTCGGCCAATTCGCGTTGATCCTCTGTTTCATCGTTGCGATCTGTTTGCGGGCGATCGGCTAAGTCACCGATACGTTACCGCACTACGTTTGGAACACACTCGCGTTGCCCGAATGGAACGGTACCGGTTTGCGCCGTGACCGATTCCTCCTTCATCAAGTTCCGAACCACAAAACCTGTGTGTTCCCATTGCTATCGTTGATCTCTTTCTATCCCTGCTCTCCACCAGGCACCTTGCCACCTACCCACGATGTATCTGAACGAACTCGACTACGAACGGCTTACTCGTTTGCTTGACACCAATTTTGCTCAGGCACTCGGTGACCGGCGTGAGCATCTCTTCCGGCTGCAGGAGCGAATGATGCTCGCCGACGTGTTGCCACCCGAGCGCATGCCGCGTGACATTGTTACGATGAACACGACGCTGAAACTAGTCGATGTTGAACGCAATGAAACGGAGGTGTACACGCTGGTCTACCCTGAGGAGGCCTGTATCGTCGAAGGAAAGTTGTCGATCCTGTCACCGCTCGGGGCGAGTTTGCTCGGACGGCGAGTCGGCGACATGATCCGGTTGCGAGTGGCAGACCGCGATTGCCTTAAACGGGTCGAGAACATCTCGTTTCAACCTGAACGCTGTGGCGTGTTCCACATGTAAACGTTCCCGCCCCACGCGGTTCCGGGGGGAAGTTCTGCACCGGGGGAAGTCGGAGGCTGCAGGGAGTTCGAAAAGGCGCTAGAATGTCCGATTTGAATCGGATCGAAGTGCCTCTCCCTGGAGCCGGACTTGTTCAGTAATTTCCAAACGCTGACGAGCGTCATTGGTGTTGCCGCCGGTCTCGCCGTCTACGGTTTGTGTGCGAGCGTGTTTGGATTGCCGCATGAAGCGTCGGTGACCGCGGGCGTTTTGTGTCTGTGCGGAATTTGGTGGTGTACCGAGTCGGTGCCGATTCCCGTGACATCGTTTGTCCCGTTTGTGGTGTTCCCCTTCACCGGAGTCTTGGATCACGCGGAACTCGCGAGGGCATACGGGGACAAATTCGTATTGCTGTTCCTCTCGGGGTTCATGCTATCGAAAGCGGCGGAGAAGTCTCAGGCCCACCTTCGCGTCTCCCACATGTTGATGCGGTTGCTCGGCACGAATTCAATGCGCCGAATGGTGTTCGGTTTCATGCTCGCTCCCGCGTTTTCCAGCATGTGGATCTCCAACACCGCGACGGCGCTCATCATGTTGCCGGTCGCGATCGCTCTGCTACAGGAGGTTCGTGAACCGAAGCTGCGGATTCCTCTCCTGTTGGCCGTTGCCTACGGATCGAGTATCGGAGGAATGACGACCATCATCGGGACGCCTCCCAACGGGGTCTTGGTATCGATCTACGAGCTGCAGACGTCGCAGGCGGTTGACTTTTTGTCGTGGCTGAAGATTGGTGTCCCTGTTTCGGCCGTGATGCTGTTGGTCTGTGGCTTTTGGTTGACCCGTGGTTTGTCGGGTTCGGTCGATTACGTACTGAAGCCGATGGGAAGCTGGACAACGGCGCAGCGTCGGGTATTGGTGGTGATCGGATTGACCGCGTTGGCCTGGATCACTCGAACCGGACCCTATGGCGGATGGTCGGCATGGATCAGTACTCCTCTGGTACACGACGCGACCGTCGGGCTCGCCGCGGCGGTGGCGATGTTTTTGATTCACAGTGGTGAAAAGGATGAAGACGGCAAACCCGACACGCTTTTGGATTGGCCCACAGCTCGTGAAATTCCCTGGGGAATTCTCATCCTGTTCGGAGGTGGGCTCGCGATCGCGAGGGCGGCCGAATTGTCGGGACTGTCCGAGACGATCGGGATGCGGCTCGCGTCGCTGCAATGGCTTCATCCGGCGATGCTGATCGCGATCGTCTGCGTGACGGTGACGTTTTTGACCGAGTTCACTTCCAACACTGCAACCACGACTCTACTGATGCCGATCCTAGGTGCCGCCGCATCGGGAGCGGGCTACGACCCGGCGGTGTTGATGATTCCTGCTGCTTTGTCGGCCTCTTGTGCGTTCATGCTGCCGGTGGCGACGCCGCCCAACGCGATCATCTTCGGATCCGAGAAAATTACCGTACAGGAAATGGCTCGCCAAGGATTGGTGCTCAACCTCATCGGCGTGGTCGTCATCACCACTCTGTGTCACTTTATCCTCGATCTGCAAACCGGACTGCACTAAGGCGTTCCGAAAAAAGACGAAGCAAACCGACGGAACCAGTGATTGATAATTCAAAGCCCCACAGATCGACCGAGAACATCACCATCCCCTTGTGACGTAATCACCACGAACACACCCCATCACCACGAACACACCTCGCATTTCAGTTTATCGGTACTTGCCGGAATCATGAAATGCGTAAACATGTTCACAGCAAACGCCGGTAGCCACCTCCCATCCACAGCGGCATTATGTCCACGCAAACCCCCGCAGAACGTACCGAAGCAGTCTATCGCCAGTTCAAACTGTTGATTTTTCTGTTCGTGATCCTTCCGGTCGTCCTGTTGGTTCTGTTCATCGAGTTTCGATTTCGCTCCTTCGAAGCAGTAATCCCGTCACAGGAACCGAGCGTGCGTGATGAAGCGAGAATGGAGATCGACGCGATGCCGTGGCATCCGGTCGAGGGCCAACGGTTGTATGTGCCTGCCTATTCGCACGTGTACCATCGCGAAGGCGCTCCCTACGATTTGACGGTGAGTCTGTATATTCGCAACACGGATGTGGAACACGAGATCGTGGTGACGTCGGTTCGGTATTTCGACACGAGCGGCAAAGAGATCCGTTCCATGCTGAACAAACCGCTCAAACTCGCACCGCTGGCGTCGACCGAGTTTGTGATCAAACGGGAAGACAAAGCCGGCGGGAGCGGAGCGAGCTTCATCGTCGAGTGGGGAGCAGGCACGGAAGTGAACCAGCCGATTGTCGAAACGGTGATGATCGACACGAAAGGGCAACAAGGAATCTCGTTCGTTGCCTCAAGCGTGATCTTGAGCGAATCAGGCAACTCGGCAGACAACGATTGAGTCGTCGCGGCATTACGATTGCGGAACTCGTTAGTTGCAACGATTCGCCGCCGGCATTTACAGGTAGGTTCTTTTCACTGAAGCTTTGCTGGTTCTTAAATGCAGCCCCTCAGGCCTGTCAGTGAAACTTTGCTGGTTTTGCAGTCGCCGATTGCGTCGCAACGCAGCTTCCGCTTAATTCGCATTCCGTGGTTGGCACAATTACTCCGATAGTGCCAGCGTGAGGAGCCAGACACCGTCAGGCCAGATACTCGGAGAAGATAGATGCGAATGGAACATGCATGGGTTGTAGCGATTGCCCTGTCTGCGGCGACGTTTGCGAATGCGTCCGCCCATGATGACTTTCGATCGCGGGCGGACAAACACGCCCCTGCGTTTCTAATGGGCGACCATGTTCACAAACCCGGTGAATGGATGGTCGAGTACAAGTACATGAACATGTACATGGACGACAACCGTATCGGAACGCAAACGGTGTCTGACGCCGACGCGATTGCCTACGGCGCGACGAGCAACCCGGTTACCAACCGCATGGCAACGCCGCAGCAGATGACCCACGAGATGCACATGCTGCACATCATGCGTGGAATGACTGAGAATGTCACCTTCTACACCATGATCATGTTGCCGAGTATCACGATGGATCACCTCCGTGGTCCGGGTGCCGGCCCCATGGAGGGCACGACGTTCACAACCCACAACAGCGGTTTCGGCGACACGACCCTCGGTGCACTCATGCGGTTGTATACGGACGAAAACGACGACTGGATTTTGAATCTATCCGGATCGATTCCGACCGGCGACATCTTCCGGGCGACCAGCATTCCAACCGGCTCGCCGACCGCGATGCCGTACCCAATGCGTCTCGGTTCGGGCACGTTCAACGCCCGGCCCGGTGTGACGTGTAAACACTACTGGGACTTCGGTTCGTTCGGGACGCAGTTCCAAACCGACCTCCCGATCGGACGCAACTACCGCGACTACAGCGTGAGCGACGAGTTCCGGCTGAATCAGTGGTACAGCCATCTGATCACAGACAACTTTTCAGCGAGCATTCGGGTGGAGAACTTGTGGCGGACCAACTTCGACGGTGCCGATCCGATGACCACGGACATGGGGATCAGCACGAACGTCGAGAGCTTTCGCGGCGGCTATTGGTTGAACCTGGGAATTGGAGCCTCGCTTCTGCATAACGGGCACCTGCTCAGCACCGAGATTGTTCCGACGCTGTACCAAGACCTCAACGGAATCCAACTGGAAACCGACTGGTCGATGGTTGCGAGTTGGTCGAAGGCGTTCTGACCAGCCCATCTCCGCTCCTTTTTCGGGTAGTGGATCTTGTCAAAGATCCTGCAGCATCCGAATCTCCAACGAGATCCTAGAACGCCTACCCGAGAGAAACTGCGGCGGAACCTGAGTACGAAACGCGTTTCTGGCCCGATTTGCTCGATTCACGAACGTTTCACGCCGGGTCTGGGGAGAAGTTCGACATCGGTCTAAAATGGCGGCTGAGATTTCCAGCCGCCGTTTGAATACCGTATGTCTGCCCCCAAAGATCCCTCGCCCGACAATTCTTCGCCCAACGCCGATTCTGCGAATATCCCCGATGCCGCCGTGTCCGACGAACAGGACGCACCGCGGTACTGTATTGGAATCGACCTTGGGACGACGAACTGTGTGTTGTCGTTTGTCGATACGCTCGCACCGAACCGTCAGGTGCAGGTCTTCCAGGTGCCACAGTGGGTGGATCTCGATACGCTCGAATCGCGAACGACGTTGCCGTCATTTCATTACACGCTCACGCAATCCGAAGCGACCGCGGCTGACAATGCGAAGAAGAATCGCAACGTGGCCCGGTATCTCGTTGAGCCCGCCAACGAACGCGTCGGCGAGTTTGCTCGCAACGCGGGTTCGATTCACCCGGGGCGATTGATCGCATCGGCCAAGAGTTGGCTGTCGCACGAGGGAGTCGACCGGTCTGCGGACTTGCTGCCGTGGCACGGTGACACCGACGTCGCGAAAAAGTCACCGATGTCTGCCTCGGCCGCCTATCTCGAGCATCTGCGCTTGGCTTGGGACGACGCGCATCCTGATTCGCCGATGGCCGACCAAGACGTCGTCGTCACGTTGCCGGCGTCATTTGACGAAGTTGCCCGGGAGTTAACCGTTGCCGCAGCGGCGCGAGCAGGGTTGCCGCGTATCCAATTGATCGAGGAACCACAGGCGGCGTTCTACGCTTGGCTCGACCGCCACAGCGACGACTGGGCCAGCCTAGTGCGTGTCGGGCAATTGATCCTCGTATGCGACATCGGCGGCGGAACCACCGACCTGACACTGATTCGTGTGCGTCCCGCAACCGCGAAGACTTCCACGCCTGAGCAGATCGAAGGCGAAAGTTCTGAATCTGACGTTGAGATGGACGGGGCGTCGCTGCAGTTTCACCGTATCGCGGTCGGAAAGCACTTGATTCTCGGCGGCGACAATCTGGACTTGGCGATCGCGAAATCGGCCGAAGCCAAACTCGACGCGCCGCTTCCCGCACGCAGGTGGCAGCAACTCGTTGCCGCGTCGCGGGGTGTCAAGGAGATGATGCTTTCGAACAACCGGCCTTCCGAGACAACCATCCATCTCGCGGGCGAAGGCTCATCGCTGATCGGCGGTTCGGTATCGGTCAACGTGAGCGCCGAACAAGTCGATCAGGTTTTGCTCGATGGCTTCTTCCCAAACGTCCCGCTCGACGCTGAAGTTGTCGGAGGGCAGAGCGGCTTTCAAGAACTCGGGCTGCCGTACGCGTCCGATCCCGCGATCACCAAACATCTCGCGGAATTCCTTCGCGCCCATCGTGACACCGGCGTCGATGACGAGCAGGTCGACTCTCAACGCGTGGACCTGGTGTTGTTCAACGGAGGCGTGCTGCGTTCTTCTGCGATTCAAGACCGAATCGTATCCTGTTTGGCGAACTGGTTCGGCGAAGACGACTATGACTGGAAACCACAAACCCTGCAATCGCCTCGTTTGGATCTCGCCGTGTCACAAGGTGCGGCGTACTACGCGTTGGTTCGACGTGGCGAAGGGGTTCGGATCGCCGCCAACTTGGCGCGTACCTACTTCATGCAAATTTCCAATTCCCCGCCGCGCGCCGTTTGCATGATTCCGGCCGACGCTCAGCCCGGTCAAACCTATCGCATCGATTCACTACCGATGGAATTGCGTGTGGGTGTCCCCGTGAGCTTCCCGCTCTGGGTTAGCAGCACCCGGTTGGCGGATCGTCCCGGCGACGTGGTCGATATCGATCCGTCGGAGATGACCGCATTGCCACCGATTCATACGGCGCTGCAAGATCGCAAACGTAAGAAAGAGTCGAGCATGCAGATTGTGGTGGAAACCCATCTGACGGAAATCGGCACGATTGGTGTCTATTGCGTTTCGGCCGGCGATGCTGCCAAGTCGGATGCGACCAAGTCCCGTCGATGGAAACTCGATTTCGACATTCGAGCGACTTTGGAAACCGACCGGGAAGCTCACCAGGGTGGCGGCGAAGCATCGGGGATCGTCGACGAAGAAACGCTGCAGGACTGCGACAAACAAATTGACGCTGTCTTTGTTCACGGTGACGAGAAGCCCGCGAAACTGGTTCGGCGGTTGCAGACGACGTTGGATCTGAAACGAGAACAATGGCCGCCCGTCCTGCTGCGTGGGATTTGGGAATCGTTGATGCGAGTCGAAACGCACCGCCGCCGCTCGCCCGCACACGAAGCCCGGTGGTTGAACCTGCTCGGCTATTCATTGCGACCTGGTTATGGTGTCGCCGTCGACGATTGGCGAACGGCGACAACATGGCGAACGCTGTTTGGAAAGATTGCACACGACGACCCGCAGACTCGCGCCGAAACGATGATCCTGTGGCGGCGGATCGCGGGCGGGCTGACCGAAGGCCAACAAGCACAACTCGCCAACGTGCTCAAGCGGACGTTGACGTCCGGCGGATTGCGTCCCGAGTCGGCCGAGGCACTGGAGTCGTGGCGACTCGCCGGTTCGCTCGAACGATTGCCGATCCAAGAAAAACTCGATCTCATTCGCGCCGCTCTCGCACAACTCGAACGTAAAAAAGCCCGTTCGCTCTATCCGGCACTACTGTGGGCGATCGGACGAATGGCGACTCGGATCCCCGCATACGGACCGATCAATTGGGTCTTGGGGGCGCGCGACGCGACCGACGTCATCAACCGCCTACTATCCAATCCGGCGCTACGTCCCGTTGCACCGGAGAGCACGGACGATCCGGGGTTGACCCAACACATCCACACCGCCGCATCTCTCGCGTTGACGCAAATTTCGCGTCGATGCAACGACCGGTTCCGTGATTTAGAGGAAACCGATCGCACCCGCGTGATCCGTCAACTCCGCGACCTTTCGGCTCCCGAACACTTTGTGCGACTTGTCGAGGAGGGCGGCCAGTTCGACCACGAGGAACAAGCCGCGATCTTTGGAGACTCGCTGCCGCTTGGGATCGAGTTGCGATAGCGTGTTTGTTGCCGAGTGTCTGATCCCCGATGTAGCAAGCCCTGCGATTCAGCGCCGCGTCTTTCTCGTGGTCACACATGGCTTCTGTGCCGCAAATCCGCAACGGAGTGCCGCATTCGATTACCACTGCCATAAAGCGGCGTGTTAGGATGCCTGATCTTCCCGTATAAGCCTGTGTGGCTTCCCGCCTATCTTCCAACATAGCCCAATGAACCACGTTTCGACCATCTGGGCGATTTTACTGTTCGCAGCCATGTCCACCACAGTAAACGCCCAAAGCAGTGACTCCGCCACATCGGCTCCCCGGTTCTCGGAGGACGTTTCGTTTCTCAAACAGCATACCGACGTGGTATTGTTGCGTTCCAACGATGCCGCGATCGCTGTCGCCCCCGCCTATCAGGGCCGCGTGATGACGAGCACCTATGACCTCTCCGAAGGGCCTAGTTTTGGTTGGATTAATCGACCGGTAATCGAGCGTGGCTTGATGTCGGACGAAGAGAAGGCAGGCAAACTTGAAGAGCACATCTACATCTTCGGCGGCGAAGAGCGTTTTTGGCTCGGTCCCGAAGGCGGCCAGTACGCGATTTTCTTCAAACCGGGAACCAAGTTCGAGTTTGAAGACTGGACGACGCCCCCGGCCATCGATACCGAACCGTTTCGCTTGGTAGAGCAAAACACAGAATCGGCGTTGTTCGAACACGAAACGCAGCTGGTCAACTTCAGCGGAACGCGTTTTCATGTCGGTATCCAACGCCGCGTCACGATGTTGGACCGAGAAGGCATCAACGCTCTCATCAGCGATGGATCGGATCAATCACGTTTGGCCAGCAGCGTGCGTTTTGTCGGATACGAAACCGACAACCGCATCACCAACTTGGGCGACCAGCCATGGACGCCGGAAAAGGGACTGCTATCCATTTGGATGCTCGGTATGTACAACCCTTCGCCCGACACCACCGTCGTGATCCCGTTCAAATCAGGCGATGATGCGGAGTTGGGACCGAAGGTGAACGATACCTATTTCGGCAAAGTGCCGGCGGACTACCTGCGGGTAGACGATGATGTGTTGTTCTTCAAAGGAGACGGTACACGGCGCGGCAAAATCGGCGTCAGCCCCCAGCGATCCAAGGGCATCGCCGGCAGCTACGATTCCAAAGCCGGAGTGCTGACGCTGTTGACCTACAACGTTCAAGAATCCCCGAACGGGTTTGTCAATTCGATGTGGGAGCATCAGGAAGAACCCTACAGCGGTGATGTCCTGAACTCGTACAACGATGGTTCGCCCGCTCCCGGCGAAGCTCCTTTGGGGCCGTTCTATGAACTCGAGTCGTCGTCTCCGGCGGCCGCGCTGAAGACCGGTGAAACGATGCAACACGTGCAAAAAACGTGGCACATTCAAGGCAGCGAAGCCGATCTCGACCCGATCTCGCAAAAACTGCTCGGTGCGTCGCTCGCGGAAATCGAAAACGCGTTCGCCTCGCCTTCGCCATAGTTGGCTGGCGACCGAACGGGAGGCATCCAACCTTGATCTGCTGCTGGCGAGTGTTTCGTTTTGTAGTCGATGCGGTGGGTCGCATCTGCTCGAAGGTGATGCACGCAAACTAGTACGTCACCTTGCGGCCGGGAAACCGGCTGAGTTCGCGTGGCGATTCCCGAACCGTTGTCACGACTAGTTCGATTCATTAGGCTTTGCTCGCCCAGCGCGATTCTGCCCACGCGGCATGGACGGATTGTCTGTTGCCATACGAGCGATCGCGCCGTTTCGTCGCCAAGTGTTTCAGAGCAGTACGATATCTTCTTCCACGCCACCATTTGAACTCGCACAAGGCCGCCTGCAGTCGCTCGTCCCGATCGCGGTCATCGACATCGGATCGAACTCGGTCCGGCAAGTCGTGTACGAAGGTTTGGCTCAGGCTCCTTCGGTATTGTTCAACGAAAAAGTTCTCTGCGGCCTCGGGCGCGGAATGGTTCACAGCAATCGTCTCAACGAGGACGGTGTTGAACGCACGTTCGCGGCGCTGCGAAGATTTCACGCGCTGGCCAAACAGCTCAACGTGACGAAGACTCACGTGATCGCAACCGCGGCGGTGCGTGACGCCGACAACGGCAGCGAATTCATCAAAACGGTCACCGAGATCACCGGATCCCACGTCGAAGTTTTGACCGGCGCGATGGAGGCAAAGTATTCGGCAATGGGAATCCAAAGCGGATTCCATCGTCCGAGCGGAATTGTCGGCGATATCGGCGGCGGGTCTCTCGAACTGATCACTGTTGATCGGGAACTCGGCGACGGAATCACGCTTCCGCTCGGTGGCCTGCGGTTGACCGAATTGTCCGACGGATCGTTGTCCGAAGCGAAGAAGATCGCCCGTTCGCATTTACGGGACGTTTCGCTGAATTGGCCCGGCATCGAACGCAATTTCTACGCGGTCGGCGGGACATGGCGATCGCTCGCCAAACTACACATCGCCAGCCGCAACCACCCGCTCGCCTTGGTGCACGACTACGAAATCTCGGCATCCGAGATGATTAACTTTTGCAAGTTCATCGCAACGAACGACTTGTCCAAGATGGGTGGCATCAACGCGGTGTCTCGCAACCGACGTGACTTGCTGCCGATCGGTGCCGTCGTGATGCGAGAGACGCTCAAGGCACTCAAGGCCGATCGCGTGGTGATGTCATCGCTCGGGCTGCGCGAAGGCGTGTTGTTCTCGATGTTGTCTCCCGAAGAGCAGCAGCAAGATTCGTTGCTTGTCGCCTGTCGAGATTTGTCGACGCTCCGTGCCCGCAACCCGGAACACTGCCAGGAACTCGCGGCGTGGACTGACCAAGCGTTCGCGACGCTGGGGATTGAAGAGACCGAGAACGAGCGGCGGTATCGCACGGCGGCCTGTTACCTCGCCGACATCGCCTGGCGGGCACACCCTGATTTTCGGGCCCAGCAATACATCGGAATCATCGGCAACGCGGGCTTCGTCGGCATTTCGCATGAAGGCCGGGCGTATCTCGCGATGGCAAACTACTATCGATACACCGGACTGGGCGGAAAAGTGACACCGCCGCCAATCACCACATTGGCGTCGCCGCTCATGCAGAAAAAAGCCCGTGTCTTGGCTGCGATCTTCCGCGTGCTGTACCTCTTTTCGGCAACCATGCCCGGCGTGATTTCTCAATTGCAGATTCGCAAAGAAGACGACGGCAGCGTTGTGATCACCATGCCGGAATCGATCGCGAATTTGCGTGGCGAACGCCCCGACGAACGCATCCGGCAACTCGCCAATGAGCTCGGGTCGAGCGTCACGCTCGAGGTCGCCTGAAGTCGGACGACATCGGCTACTCGTGCGTCAAAGCCTCATTTTTGGGTAGCGAGACTCGCCAAGAGTTTCGGAAGGGCTCGTGAATCGCCGAAAGTCTTGGCGACTTTCGCTACGGTTTTAATCTTTTTGAAACCAATTTCGAGAACTCATCAGCCGATCGGCGCTGGCCGCGGTTTCCACGGGTTAACCGGTGCTAACGCACACCGGGTAGTCGAGATACTAGGCTTTCGGGCTGGCTCTCGAAACCAACTCAGTCGATGAAGCGACGTGTCAAGTCGCCGTAGGCATCGACGCGTCGGTCGCGAAGGAACGGCCAATGCGTGCGAACGACATCCATTTCCTCGAGGCTGCATTCCGCGGTAACGATTGCGTCGTCGGCGGAGTTTGCTTTGGCGATGACCTCACCGCGCGGTGACACGATGAAAGAATTGCCCCAAAACTCCACGCGTCCTTCGATCCCGACGCGATTGGGGGCACCCACAAAAATACCGTTTGCGATCGCGTGAGCCCGCATGCTGGTCATCCACGCATCGAGCTGCCCCGCACCGAACTCCTCTTTCTCTTCATCGATCCAACCGATCGCGGTCGGATACAACAGGATGTCGGCTCCCGCCAACGCGAACAGGCGGGCCGCTTCCGGGTACCATTGATCCCAACAGATGCCGACGCCCAACTTCGCGTACCGAGTGGATATCACGTTGAATCCGTTCGGTTTGTCAGGACCGACGGAAGCTCGCGGTTGACCGGCGTCGCCCGGCGTGAAATAGAACTTCTCGTAGTACAACGGATCATCGGGGATGTGCATCTTTCGGTAGATGCCCGCGATGGTCCCGTCGGCGTCCAGAACGGCCACCGTGTTGTGGTAAACACCCGCAGCCCTCTTCTCGAACATCGGACAAACGATCACAACCTCCAATCGACGTGCCAGCTCCGCCAAGGCGTCAGTCGTCGGACCGGGAATCGATTCCGCCAGATCGAACATCGTGTGGTCTTCGGCCTGACACGGGTAACATGTCGCGAACAGTTCCTGTAAACAGATAACCTGTGCGCCTTCTGCGGCCGCTCTTTCGATCCACGTCGTGGCGGCGGCGATCGAAGCGGTCTTCGAACCAGCGTCTCGCATTTGCACGAGTGCCAACTGGACTTTGGGAAATTTCATTGCGATGGATGTCTACTTCTTTACAGGAACCGGAACCGACGTCGGTAAAACATACTGCGCCGCACACCTCGCCGGAACGTGCCACAAACGCGGCTTGAGCGTCGGCGTTTATAAGCCCGTGGCGAGCGGTTGCGAAGTGGCCAACGACGGCGAGCGAGTCGCACCGGACGCGAAACAACTTTGGGAAGCAGCCGGGCGTCCACTCACGCTGCACACGGTATGCCCGCAACGATTTGAGGCTGCCGTCGCGCCACCTGAAGCCGCCAAGCTGGCCGGCGAAACGATTGATGAGGTGTTGCTGGTCGACGGAGTCAAATTGTGGAGCGACCGAGAATGCGACGTCTTAATCGTCGAAGGTGCGGGCGGTCTGTTTAGCCCGATCTCGGATTCGATGTTGAACATCGACTTCGTTCATCAACTGCGACGGCGTCTGCCGCAAATGCAATCGGTCTTGGTCGCCCCCAACCGACTCGGCGTGATCCACGATACGGTCGCATGCGTCAACGCAGCCAACGCCGCCGGGCTGCAGATCGAGCGCATCGTTCTCAACACGTTCCCATCGAGCGAGCAATCCGAAGCCGACGAATCGACGCAAACCAACGCCGATCTGATTCAGCGATGGACCGGTTGTCAGGTCATTCACGACGCGGGAAAGCTGGCGTCTACGCAATAGACGAGACGTTCATGTCAGCACATTCTTCCCGTAGTGGATCTTGTTAAAGATCCTCACACAGCAGGATCTTTAACAAGCTGTTGATTCCCAGCGAGCTTCTCTACGCCGAAGGCGCTTTGACGATTAGCCGGCGGTCGAGCGAAGCGACCATCGCCGAAACTGAAAGCGAAGCTTGGTTTCGCCCCCGAAGGTGGTCGCGGATTCGCCAAGACGGATCCTCTACGGACACCTGGAGATCGGAGAGAACTTCGTATTACCGATTTCCGCAGGTGCGCTGACGCGACCTGGAGCGATTGGTTTGAACTCCCTTCCGGGATAAAAACTGGCTTGTCGAAAGCGTTAGCGAGACCCACTACCACCCCGGGCGTATGGTCCTTCTGGATCGAACGCCATACAGCTGGATCTTTAACAAGATCCACTACCGGTGGCCGCAGAGGCAACGACTCGGCGCGTTGTTACAGTTTCACCTTCGGCGGTTTCGGTTTGTTGATGTCTTTCGCGGTGTCCTCCACCATCGGCGGGAAACCGTTCATGTTTCGCCAGATCTCGAACCACAGCGGAACTTGATTGATCAACACCCAACCGTTCGCGCGAACGCCTTGACGCAGGTAACGGTCCTCCGGCCAATCGCTGTTCTCTTCTGGTTTGACCAGGACCCGAAACTGTCCCTTGCCGTTGTCGGTTGCGTCAACGGAGATCACTTCTCCGCCGAACGTTCCCACCGCGACACTCGGCCAACCAGCAAACTGAACCGCCGGCCAACCTTCGAACTGTAGACGCACGTGTCGCCCGGTGCTGACGAGCGGCGCATCGTTGCCATCGAGCCAAATTTGAACCGCTCGGTCAGTGGTGTCCGGCACGATCACGCAAATCGGGTCCCCCTCTTTGAGCACCGCACTGCCGGGGTTGGGAACGATCTGCGTGAGGTAACCGTCGACCGGAGCGCGAACCGTTTGGTTGGCTTGTCTCGCGAGTTTGGTTTCCACGTCAAGCAGGTCTTTGCGTGCCTTGTTCAAATCAGAGTTGGCTTTCGCGATCGAACTCTCGGCCTTCGCCACATCGCCTTGGGCTTTGTTGAGCGTCGACTGGGCGTATTCGATATCAACCTGTGCCTTCTGTTCCTTGGCGATCCGGTCGCGTTGCTTTTCGTCCAATGCAGCTTCGGCGGCCTTCAAATCGGCCTTGGCTTGAGCGACCTTGGCTTCCGCTTCACGGAACTTCTGTTCGGCCTGTTGGAACTTCAATTGGGACGCGATGCGTTCTTCGAACAGCGTTTTCTGCCGTTGATAATCCGTACGTGCTTGGGTGAACGTCGCCTGCACTTCTGCGAGCTTTTGTTCCTGCGACGACACCTTGGCGACCGCCGCATCCACTGCCGCATCCGCTGACGCGATCACCTGCTCTTTGACATTCTTGTAAGAACGAACTTGCGCCTTCAACGTTTCCACCATGGCTTCGGCGTTGATCGCGTTTCGCCGAGCCGCTTCGACGACGTTTTCCAACGACTGGACTTGGCCCATCCCCGCATCACGCTGCGATTGCAAACGAGTCATGAACGACTCATCGAGATCTCGCAGTTCCACGATGATCTGCCCCTTGTCGACGTGAGCGTTCTCGTAGATGCCTTCGCCGAACGAAACGATCCTTCCTTTGGTTGGTGACTGAATCGTTTGGGTTCGATCGGCCGGCGTGTAGGCGATCACCGTGCCGCTTCCTTTCACCGACTGCTGCCACGGAGCGATCGCAACGACGAGGAACCCAAGAATGATCAGCACAACCAACGTCCGTCCGATCAACCGTGCCTTCTTGGATGATCGAGCCAGCTTCAACGCCGGCATCGCACGCTCGTCATACGCCTCCGGCAAAATCATCGAACTGCGACGCTTCTTTCGCGGAGATGGCTCAGGCGACTTCGGGGCGGGACGGCCAGTTCTCGCTGTTTCGTTCTTGGACGGATCAGCCTCAATCTGTTTGGTTTCGGTCGAAGTTCCCATCATACCTGCCCTGCTCTTTCATCCACTGAACCACGCAATGGCGTCGCGTTCGGCCGTAAATCAATTGTCTGTTCACACCTCTGAGCGATCCAACGTCGCCCCGTTGCCACCACCAGTGTCCATGGCTGCTCCGGTCTCAACAAGACATCCAAAATATCTTCCGCCTCATCGTCGCTGAGCGAATCCAAGACCCCATCGATCAGCATCAGATTCGGGCTGCTCGCGATCGCCCGAGCGATCAATAGCAAACGAACTTGGTTCGACGCCAACGGAGAACCGCCGCTGGTCAGTTGCGTCTGCATGCCTTCCGGCAACGCGTTGACGAGATCGACGATTCCGACCGCCTCCAACGCATCTTCTACGTCCTGACCGGAAACGTCTGTTCGCTGCACGTGGATGTTTTCTTCAACCGAGGATGCGAACACCTCGCCGTCGCGAACCAACTCAACGCGGTTCCAAAAATCATCGGATCGGAAATCGTTCGGCTGAGTCGAATCGACGAGCACCTTTCCGGCCGACGGACGACGCACACCATAAATCATATCCAGTAGAGTCGATTTTCCCGTCCCCGAACCGCCGAACACAGCGGCCGATCCACCCGGGCGGATACGAGACGTCACCGGCGAAAAGACCGACGTACTTCCGCCACGATGATAGGTGACGTGCTCCAACTCAATCGCGGCCGGTTCATCAAACGCCGAGTGCAACACGGTTCCCTGTCGGGCTAACGGCAAGTCGAATAGCGCACCGAGTTTGTCCACCGAAGCGAGCAGATCGTAGAAACTCTCGAAGTGTTTACCCATCTTCGCAAACGCGCCGACGATGATCGCAACAATCAACTCCGCCGCCACCAATTGGCCCAGCGTCAACTCGCGAGCAATCACCAAGTAACCGCCCAAACCCAACAGCACCGTGCTCGCGATTGCCTGCAAACTCAGCGCGAAAATCACCTGACGCAGCAAAACATGAAAGTGCTGCCGACGGTTCACCAAATAGTCGTGGATCAATCGGTCCGATCGACTCGCTGACAACCGCTTCCCGGCCGATGACTGGAACGTCGTTTGGCAACGCGAGACATCCTCGAGCCAAGCCGCCATGTAGTACTTGCTCTTCGATTCCTTCACCGCCGTTTTCACCGCACCCCGGCCGAGCACGATGATCAGGAACGCGATCGACGCCACCAGCAACGCATCGAAACCTAACAAGAACGGATGATAAAACCCGAGCACCGCCATCCCGATCGCGGCGCTCATGATCAAACCGATTCCATCGAGCAGCAAAGACGCGGCCGCCTTTTGAACCGTCACAACATCGAAGAAACGATTCGTCAATTCAGGCAAGTACTTGCCGTCGGTACCCTCCACCGAAACGCGTGGCAAACGGTGAGCGAGGTCGCCCGCGATCCGCGCGAACAACCGTTCCTGGATTACCTCGACGATGTACGTCTGCAAGGCTCGAATCGCCGCAGACACACCCAGAAAAAACATCAGCGTCAACGCCAACACCACAATCGGTTGCACGAACCGGCCGAAGGCAACCGTGTTCACCAACGCCTCGACCGCGATCGGCGTCGCCAACGTG
>NZ_ANOH01000255.1 GCF_000346505.1 Aporhodopirellula sallentina SM41 | reverse complement strand
GTGCCGGGACGCTCGACGAACTCGGCCACACTGACGAGGTCACCCAGTCGCTCAAAGATACGCTCGCCGAAACCAGTGGAGCGATGTTAATTACCGGACCGGCGGGCAGCGGTAAATCCACAACACTCTATTCGGCGATGAGACACCTCGTCCGCACGACGGGCGGCAACCGAAGCCTGCTGTCGATCGAGGATCCGATTGAGGTGCCGGTCGAAGGTGTCGCGCAAAGCCAAGTCAATAACGCCGCCGGGTTTGACCTGCATTGCGGTTTGCGATCGCTTCTTCGTCAGGACCCCGAAGTGATCATGATCGGCGAGATCCGCGATAAACTCACCGCCGAAATCGCGATTCAGGCTTGTCTGACTGGACAACTGATGCTGACCACTTTTCATGCCGACAGCACTGCGACTGCGATCAGTCGGTTGATCGACATGGGTATCGAACCGTATCTGCTCCGCAGTGGAGTGATCGGAATCGTTAGCCAACGTCTGCTAAGGGTTTTGTGCGACTGTGCAGTTGAAACACGCGAAGGTGAACACTTTCATGGTCTGCCGATCGATTGGTGTCGCATCCCGACCGGTTGCCAAGTGTGTCATCAAACGGGATACCGCGGTCGTGTCCTGACGAGCGAGTTTTTGAGCCTGAAAGACGCCAGCCTCGCGGATGAAATCCTGACAACAAAAGATTCCCGCGCGATTTATCGCCTCGCGGTCGACAGCGGAATGAAATCACTATGGCATCGGGCGACGGAATTGGTCCGTGAAGGTGTCACGAGCCCGTCTGAGGTTCGACGCGTGCTCGGTATCACGATGCGAATCTAGGATCACTGCAAACTATTCATGACCGCGATCTCATCGTCCGATGCCGTTGGCCGCACTCGCTACTGCAGTGAATGCCGCAAACAGCTCAAGTTCTCCGCCGTGTCGGGCGAAGGATCGCGTGAAGGAAAGAAGTACGTCACGTGCACCCATTGCGGGCATGTCAACCGAGTGAATACGAGCCTTCCGACGAAACTCCGCTCAAGTCCGACGGAGTCGGCCGACCACGATCCCACACAGATTGGCTCGGTAAATCCTGACTCAACATCGGGCACTGGGGAAGACGAATCACGTGAGATGTCCTTCGATGACGCAAACTCGACGCCGGACGGAACAATGTCGGATTCGCACTGGGGGGCTGCCCTCGACGGCGACATCAAACTCAAACCACCCGTCGAACCGACTCGATATCAAGCGCACGAGACGATCACCGAAGCCGTGTCGGCCGATTCGCTCGCGACAGCCTCGCCTCTCGATGGGATCCGAATCGATCCGCCGGAACAGAGTTCTGTTGCGGACGATTCATTCCGTCAGGAGCAAACTCGCGACCGGTACAACCAATCGAGTGGCCTTTACCCAAGCGAGAGGCATTACCCGACTCTCGAGGCAATGCAGCGACTTTATCGGCTGTTTGGGTATGTCATCATCGCAACGGTGTTCCCGTATTTGTTCTTCCGACTGTTCGCAGTGATCATCCGTGCGGAGGAGGGTTTGCTGCCGGATCTGATCGCGTTCAGCGAGTTCGCCGTGCCGGTGATCTTTGCGTCCGTCGCGTTAGTGGGAACCCTCTTCGCCGCCTCGGAAGGGATCCGATTGGCGATCAATCTGCAAGACAACACCCTGCGAATCGCCAATCGCAATGGACGTTTGAAGAAGTGACGTGCGATTGAAGAAACGACGTAGATCGATCGCGGGCAAAGGTGGCGGTGGCGGCGAACGCCAGCGAACTCGACGCGGTTTCTTTAAGTCATCGTCAACACTAGCGAATCATTTTCTAATTCGAGTGTGACCGCGTCATGTGCGGCGGGGAGGAGGATTGAGTTGCCGGCGGTGAGGTTGATTCGTTCGGAGTCGGTGACGAGGGTGGCTTTGCCTTGTGGGACGGTGATGATGTGGAATCGGTTGTCACCGCCTACGGTGTCGCTGCCGTTGCTGATTGCTCGCAAACGGAATTTGTCGCATTCGACGAGCGTTTGCCAGCCGTCTGCTGATTCGTCGGCGCGGATGGGGGCGACCGGGCCGCGTTCGAAGTCGGTCACTTCGATGCTTTGTTCGATGTGCAGCTCTCTGCCTTTGCCGCTCGCGTCGGTTCGGTTCCAGTCGTAGAGCCGGAATGTCGTGTCGCTCGACTGCTGGATTTCTGCAACGAGCAAACCGGCGCCGATCGCGTGGACCGTTCCGGCGGGGATGAAAACGCAATCCCCGGGTTTGGCTTCGAATTGGTGCAGGACCTCTTCGGCGCGTCCTTCTTCGACTGCGGCACGCAGCGCGGACGCGTCAACGCCCTTCTTCAGCCCGGCGTAGATGACCGAGCCGGGTTTTGCGTCAACGATGTACCAAGCCTCGGTCTTGCCGAGATCGGGGACAGGCATGGTTGCACCGTATTCATCGGTCGGGTGCACCTGAACCGAAAGCACTCGATTGCAGTCGAGATATTTCAACAGCAACGGGAAATGGTCGTTGGCGGCATCTCCCATCAACCATTCGTTGTGCTCGGTGAGGAGGTCCTTGAGCGTTTTTCCTTCGAGGTGACCGGACGTCACGACGCTCTGGTCGACGCCGTGGTCGACCACTTCCCAACTCTCGGCGTAGTCGGATTCGTCACCGATCGGTTTGCCGAGTCGTTCTCCGAGCAGGCGTCCGCCCCAAATCGTTTGTTTGAGAACGGGTTTGAATTGCAATGGGTAAGGCTTCATGGCAACCACGTCGCGACGAGAAAGGTTGAAAGACGGTTTGGTGAATAAAATGGACACCCGAAAACGCGCGAATCGATCGGCGCTGGGGGCAATTCGAAATGTGACGTGTCCGATCCCCTTAGCTGGATGTCGCCAGAGTTCAGGTCACCGAAGTCTGGCGATATCGGATACGTTTTTTTGAACATGCTTTAGTGGTACGTCAAAGGCTAGTATTCCACTGCAGCGTGGCTTTCGGGTGGAATCGTAGTGGATGACGCAAGGAATCCCCTTGCGCGACTTGCGCATCAAGGACTCGTCGCCTCGTCCACTACCCGAAAATCAAGTTGACATGAAGTACTAGTGTCAGGGTACCGAAATTCGCTGGGAGTTTCGGGACGGGTCGTGGGTCACCGAAAGTCTTGGCGACTTTCGCTACGGTCTTGAGCCCTGCATCTTGATCGTGACGCACCACTTGCTGTGGCTACTTTCACGCAGCCGCGGCGAATGCCGATCGGCTGATTGGTTTTCGGAAGGTTCTAGAGTGCGTTGAGTTGTTGGGCTCGTGCCATCGCGTCTTCGGCTTTGCGGATGTATTCCTGGTCTTGGGTGCCGGCCCATGCCTTTTGATACGTGACGCTCATCGCGGTGAAGTTAAACGGGTCTTCGGGTTCGAGTTCGCAGACTCGTTCGCCGTGTTTGACTGCCTTTTCGTGGTCACCGGTTTTGGTGTAAACGCGGGCCAACGCGAGGTGCGCGAGGACGAAGGTTTCGTCTTCGGCGAGGATCTTTTCGAGAGCCTCAGCGGCTTCGTCGAATTTCTCATCGTCGATCAGTTTTTCGACGTCGTTGTATTGTGCGTGAATATCGGACATGGGACGTGGGCTTCGCAGGAGGGTTGAAAGTTGCCATGGCCGCGACCTGTGATCGGGACCACGAATTCACGGCGGATAGATTAACGCAAAACCCTCCCCGCGCGAACGCGCGAGGAGGGCCTGTCGTGAAATCGTTAAAAACCTCGAAGGAGGCTCAGTCGAAAGACTACTTTTGGTTCAATGCGGCTTGAGCAGCAGCGAGGCGGGCGATTGGCACGCGGAACGGGCTGCACGAAACGTAGTCGAGTCCGGCCTTGTTGCAGAACGCGACCGACGCGGGGTCACCGCCGTGTTCGCCACAGATACCGATCTTCAGTTTGCCCTTGGTGCTGCGACCCTTCTCGACACCCATTTCGACCAGTTGGCCGACACCGGTTTGGTCGAGCGATTGGAACGGGTCGACAGGAACGATCTTGTGCTCGATGTAATCGGGCAGGAACCCACCAACGTCGTCACGGCTGTAGCCGAACGTCATTTGGGTCAAGTCGTTTGTGCCGAAGCTGAAGAAGTCGGCGTACTCGGCGACTGCGTCTGCGGTCAAGCAAGCACGTGGGATTTCGATCATCGTACCGATGAGGATGTCCAAGTCACCTTCGAACTTCTTCGCGGTCGTGGTCTTCTCGATCGTGGCTTCGACCTTCTCGCGAAGGATGCGAAGTTCAGCCGAGGTACCGACGAGCGGGATCATGATTTCTGGGTGAGCGTCGATCTTCTTCTTCGCACACGAAATCGCGGCTTCGACGATCGCCTGAACCTGCATTTCGAGGATTTCAGGGTAGGTGATGCTCAGACGGCAACCGCGGTGACCGAGCATCGGGTTGGCTTCGTGTAGAGCTTGGCTGCGTTTCTTAATCTCGGCCGGTTTGACGCCGAGTTCTTCCGCCATTTGTTTTTGCGACGCGGCGTCGTGTGGCAAGAACTCGTGCAACGGTGGGTCGAGCAAACGAACGGTAACCGGGCATCCCTTCATCGCTTTGAAGATGCCTTCGAAGTCTTTGCGTTGGAACGGCAGCAACTTCTTCAACGCCGCACGACGATCGTCTTCGGTGTCGGCGAGAATCATCGAACGCATGTGGATGATACGGTCGGCTTCGAAGAACATGTGCTCGGTACGGCACAGGCCGATGCCTTCGGCACCGAAGTCGCGGGCACGCTTGCTGTCGGCAGGCGAATCGGCGTTGGTGCGAATCTTCAGCGTGCGATACTTGTCGGCCCATTTCATCAACGTTGCGAAGTCACCCGAGAGTTTCGGCTCTTGAGTTTCGACTTCGCCCGCCATGACTTCACCGGTCGTGCCGTCGAGGCTGATGGTGTCCTTGGCGGTGAAGGTGCGAGTTTTGCCTTCCGCGTTGGTGACGGTAATCTTCTTGGCTTTTTCATTGATATGAATGTCGCCGGCACCGGCAACACAGCACTTACCCCAACCGCGGGCGACCACAGCAGCGTGGCTGGTCGCACCACCGGTGCTGGTCAGGATTCCGCACGCGGCGGACATGCCTTCGACGTCTTCGGGGCTGGTTTCGCGACGAACGAGGATGACCTCTTCGCCGGCTTCGTGACGCTCACGAGCTTCCGGTGCGGTGAAGGCCAGTTTACCAACGGCTGCACCGGGCGATGCGTTCAGGCCGCGGCACAGAACGTCGGCGGCGTTGCGAGCGGTCGGTTTGAACGAAGGCAACAGGCAGTGCGTCAGGTCCGACGGTGGTACGCGGAGGACAGCTTCTTTCTCGGTGATCAGACCTTCTTTGACCATGTCGCAGGCGATCTTCACAGCAGCGATACCGTTCCGTTTCCCGGTACGGGTTTGCAGCATGAAGAGTTTGCCCTTCTCGATGGTGAACTCGATGTCTTGCATTTCTTTGTAATGCGACTCGAGCGTCTTCTTGATTTCCATCAACTCTTTGTGAGCGGCCTTGTCCCACTTGCCCATTTGCGAAACGGGTTGTGGAGTACGGATACCGGCCACAACGTCTTCGCCTTGTGCGTTAACGAGGAACTCGCCGTAGAACTTGTTCTGTCCGGTGTTCGGGTCGCGGGTGAAACCGACGCCCGTTCCCGAGTCATCGCCCATGTTTCCATAAACCATGGCTTGGACGTTAACCGCGGTACCGATCAGGTTTGCGATTTCCGAGTTACCCTTGGCGGCTTCGATACGGCGATACGAGATCGCACGATCGGCGTTCCACGAACCGAAGACAGCTTCGATCGCGAGTTGCAATTGCTTGATCGGGTCTTGGGGGAAGTCTTCGCCGGCGTCTTTCTTGTAGACCGCTTTGTAGGCTTCGCACAATTCGCGAAGGCCTTCGGCAGGCACTTCGGTGTCTTCGGTGACTTTGTATTTTTTCTTGATCTTGTCGAACGCTTCTTCGAAGCTGTGGTGAGGCAGCCCCATGACGACGTCGCCGTACATGTTGATCAGTCGGCGATACGCGTCGTATGCGAACCGTTCGTTCTTGGTCGCTTTGGCGAGGCCTTCGGTGGCTTCGTCATTAAGGCCGAGGTTCAGAATCGTGTTCATCATCCCTGGCATCGAGACGGCCGCACCGCTGCGGACGCTGACCAGGAGTGGGTTGTCGTTGTCGCCGAAGTTCTTGCCGAGTTCGCCTTCGAGGGTCTCGACCGCTTGGTGAACTTCGTCCATCAAGCCTTTGGGGAGTTTCTTGCCGCTCTTGTAGTAGTCACCACAAACTTCGGTGGTGATTGTGAATCCAGGAGGCACAGGCAGCCCGATGGAGGTCATTTCGGCGAGGTTGAGGCCTTTGCCGCCCAAGAGTGCTTTCGATTGACCCTTGCCTTCGGTTTTCTTTGCACCGAAGTAATAAACCATTTTGGCTGCTGCAGATTTCTTTGCCATCGTCGCTAGATGTCCCTGTGGGGGTTCATGATTTGGGATCCGAGTCGGCCCAAACCGCAGGTCGACAGCTTCTCGCCGTCAGGAGGCGCTCACTCGCGCCGGGTTCAGTACCGGGAATTAGCCGGAAAGCGTATTTGCATCACAAGATTAGGTCAATCGTACGGGGGTCATTCCGCGTCAAATTGCCCGCTATTTTCGGCCGCGCGATCGATTGTGACGCGCCGCATCGACCGGTTGCCGAGATTCTTCAAACGCGAAATCACCTCGACCGGAAAGCCGAAAGATCAAAATCGGTCGAGGGGCGATCGATTTACCAGCTCGCTGCGCCAGCGAGGGATCACACCCAACCACGCGATTGCGCATCGGGCCAACTGCCAATCGTTCGCCGCGGGGTTTTTCACCAAATCAACTGCCCTCGAGCAGTCCGGTTCACACCGACGAGCCGAACGTCGCCCCAGTCGTCCCCGCGATCGTCACTGGGCCGCCTCCTTCGACGGCATCGGGACGATGAAATGTCGCAGCCGAAACACGCAGCCGATTCAACCAGGCGTCTCCCGCCCGTTTCAACCGGCGTCCATCGGCGGACGAGAACGGTTGCATTTGAACGCGGAAACGACCTTGATGCCATATGCGGCCGGCGATACCCTGGAGGCTCGAGTTACATGGATGTTTCACGCGAGTCACGGGCCAGGGAGGCCGAGCGATGCGCAGTTCTCGAGATTTCTTGCGTTCACGCATACGCTTTTTCAAAAGTGGTGATTCTCGCCATGCTGGCGGTCCCACGACGCGGGATGTTTCACGCGTTCGACCGGAGGCAGGAATTCAGCCGGATCGGTCCGCCGACGACGGCAATCAGTCGTCCTCCGCCAAACCGTCGATTCCGGCCGGTGCAGACGGCCCCCTCGGCGTCCGAGAAGCGATGGATTTCGACGCCAAAATGGATCTCGACGCGAGCAATCTCGACTACTCCAGCGTTTGGGGATCGTTCGATCCGAATTCGGGCGGCAACGCCGCTGGCACCCGGTTTTCATCCGCGGACGGTGCGTCAAAGTCGAGCACGGACTCGGGGATTTGGAAACGCGGCACTCCCGTCAGTGGATTGCTGCAGCGACATTCGATCCGCACAAAGTTGTTCTTCGGCGTCGTCACGCTTGCCTGCACGATCGGTTCGTTGGCGGTGGTGGGTCTGCTCGGGTTTTATCGATATCGGACGCTCGCCGATGCGATCAGTGTCCGCGCGACGGAGTTGTCTCACGCGACCGAGTTGAACCAGTGGGCCACCGCGGCCCGCGACAGCAACACGCGGATTTGCCTGATGAAGTCGCGCGAGGGGATGATCGATTCGTCGGTTCTCGCCGAAACGGGGCTGCAAATGGAGCGAGCGAACTTTGACCAGGCGATGCTCGAACTGGTTTTGACGCTCAATCGCTATGCCGACGCAATCGGCGTGGATTGCTCGATGAGCGAATGTGACCTCCTCGAATCTGAATGTAGCCTCGTCGAATCAGTGGCCGGTCCGACCGATTCCGGTGGGCTGTCATCGACCCTGATCGACACCCGCGAGCAACGCGAATCGGTCGTTGCGATCGGACGCAGTGTCCGTCTTTGCGAGAGAATGCGGCAGGATCCGCGGGCCGTCGCCGTTTACGCTCAAAACGGTACGAACGAATTGTCTGACCAACTCGGCGATTTGGTCCGCCAAACGCGGCAGCATCTCGGTCTGATCCACGGGCAAATGGCCAGCTTCAGTGACCACGTCAAATTGCAGCATCAGGCCGGAATCGCCGGTGCGTGGATCGCGTTGGCGATCGCGACGGCCATCACCGGCGCGATGGTCTGGTATTTCCAAATGATGGTCATCGGCCCTTTCAGCAACCTGGTGATGGGCGCCCGCTTGGTGGCTCGCGGGCAATACCGCCACCGTATCGAAATGGGCAGCGAAGACGAGATCGGCGAACTCGGCGAAATTCTCAACCAGATGACCGACCGCTTCCGCCGCAGCATGTTGCATATTCAGAAGATCTGCAAAGAGAAGGACGAAGAGGTCAAAGTGCGTTCACGCGAAGTGATCCGCAACGAACAGTTGGCCGGGGTCGGGTTCCTTGCGGCAGGTTTCGCACACGAGATCAACAACCCGATGGCCGCCATCGCGTGGAGCGCCGAGGCGTTGGAATCACGCGTCAACGATTTGTTGATGTACCCGGCCGACGAACGGTTGCTCGACGAAGAGTTGATGGAAACCGTCCAGGAAAACCTGCAACGGATCCAAGGCGAAGCCTACCGCTGCAAATCCATCACCGAACGGATGTTGAGCTTCAGCCGCATCGGCCACGTCGATCGGGAAAGTATCGACATCGCACCGTTGGTCAGTGACGTCGTCGAGATGATCGGAACATTGGGCAAGTACAAGTGCAAGAAGATCTCTGTCGATGCGTCGGACGGTGTGTTTGCTCACGCGAACTCGCAGGAAATTCGCCAAGTCATTTTGAACTTGGTGACCAACGCGATGGAAAGCGTCGACAGTGACGGGCGGGTGGACATCGTCGTTCGAAACGACGTGAACTTTGCCAGTATCACGGTGCGTGATTCCGGTTGTGGTATGACCGCGGACGTGATGCAGCATCTGTTCGAACCGTTCTACACGCGGCGACGCGACGGAACCGGCACCGGACTCGGGTTGAGCATCTCGTACCGCATCGTGTCGCAACACGGTGGCCAGTTAATTCCTCGCAGCGAAGGGGAAGGATGCGGGTCGGAGTTCGAACTCCGTTTACCAATCCGTGCACGCAACCAGCAGCCAGCCGACCAACAATCAACCGAATCGGTCTCGGGCAACGAACCACAGCGAGAATGGCAAGACGCCTCTCCGCAGGCGGCCTAGGACGCATGAAGACACGCCGGGATTTTTAAACACCGATGGGTGACCTCCCACAATCTCAGTAGCAGACCCACTCAGTAGCAGACTCATGTCAGACAAACGAAAATCAACCGCCAAGGGCGCCGCCAAGCCGAACTCGTCGAGCATGCATATTCTGTTCGCTGACGACGAGAAACCACTGCAGGAATTGATGCGGAAGGAATTGCCGCGAATGGGCTACCGCGTGACGGTTTGCCCCGATGGGATCACGGCCGTCGAAGCGATCAAGCGGGAACGGATCGATTGTTTGTTGGTCGACCTGAACATGCCTGGATTCAGTGGCATCGAGGTGATCGCACAGGCACGTGAAATCCGGCCGGAGATCGACGCGATCATCATGACCGCGAACCCATCGACCGAAACCGCCATCGACGCGATCAAATACGGAACGTTCGACTATCTGACCAAACCGACCCGATTGGCGGACATCGCCACGTTGCTGGGCCGGGTGAGCGAACGCCGCGAAGGCAAACGTTTGCTCGCCGCGTTGATGCACCGACTCAAACGTGCCGAAGGGCATAGCGATCTGATCGGCGATCACTCTTCGATGGACGCGGTCCGAAAACTGATCGGTCGCGTCGCCCCGACGGAGTCGACCGTTTTGGTCCGAGGCGAAACCGGTTGCGGGAAAGAACTCGTCGCCCGCGCGATTCACGACCAGAGTCTGCGTGCCGACAAGCCGTTCGTGGCGGTTAATTGTGGCGCTCTGCCTGAGAACCTGATCGAGAGCGAATTGTTTGGACATACCAAAGGTGCGTTCACCGGCGCCGACACGACACGAGTCGGCCTTTTCGAAGTCGCCAGCGGCGGAACGCTGTTCCTTGACGAGATCGGTGAGTTGCCGTTGGCCGTCCAAGCAAAGCTGCTACGTGTGCTCGAGACCGGTGACATTCGCCGGCTCGGAGACAACGAGAGCCTTCACGTCGATGTGCGAATCGTGTGCGCGACCCACCGCGACCTCGAAGCGATGGTAGGCGAGCAAACGTTCCGCGAAGATTTGATGTTCCGTATCAACACGTTCGAGCTGCGGATTCCTCCGCTGCGTGAGCGAATCGATGACCTCGTCCCGTTGGCCAGCCACTTGCTGCGACGTCACCGCAGCGACGGCGTGGACGATCAACTGTTTACCGAGGAAGCTATCGCGGAGCTGAAGAATCATCAATGGCCAGGCAACGTTCGCGAACTCGCCAACGTGATCGAGCATGCATCGGTTCTTTGTGACGCGTTGCCGGTTGGTGTTGAGCATTTACCGTCGCAGTTCTCCCGCCGGAAACTGCGCGACGACCTGATCGGCAACGCCCCCATGTCGCTCAAAGAACTCGAGCAACTCGCGATCGACCGAGCCATGAAACGTCACGACGGAAACAAGAAGGCTGTCGCCGAAGAACTCGGAGTCAGCCTCAAAACGCTCTACAACCGCCTCAGCCTCACCAGCGACAGCGAAGCCGCGTAGCGAGCAAACGAATTAACGAAGTTCGCCCCAAAAGGTAGCCGAAGTCGCATGACTTCGGAGAATTACGAGAGCCGTGCAAGCAAGTTGGAATTCACCCTCCCGAACGCAGGAGGTCGTGCAGTTTTCAAGTGCTGTGCCAGTAGCGCCTTGAGAACCCCGCCCGCGCGGGACGTCGATTTTATTTCTGACGTTCTTCGAGGCATCCTTGGCCCAGGACCTGAACCGTAGTGGACGAGGCGGCGAGTCCTTCCCCACGCAAGGAACTCGTTGCCTCGACCACTACCAAATGCTGCCCTTAATCAACCGACACCCCAGCGGGAGAGGGCGGAAAGCGAGCGTTCAGCGAGCTTTTCGGAGGAGGGCAATCCGCGCCGCTTCCCATGCCCGGCCCCTCCCTTGCGTACGCCTGAACGGCGTCGCTCGACCTCCCCCCAGCCTTCGTTTTGGGAGAGACAATTGTGTAGGAACCCAACTAATTGTGTTCCCAGAAAACTGCACGACCTCCAGCAAACGCAAGTGGTCTGAACTCTTGGCGAGTCCAGCGATGGGATTTCCGATTGCGATCCAACTCGTCCGCGCTGATCCATTACTTCGCCGGATAGATGACCTTCCAGTCCTGCTTCATGTCCACCACCGTCCAGCCTTTCTGCTCGGCATCATCGAGGGCTTTGTCGAGTTGGCCGATGTGCGATTCGCGACCGTATGCCCATTCTCGGTCCGCGTCGGTGTGATGCACGATCAAACCGAAACTCGGTGATCGGCCGATCGTTGTGTACTGCAGCATTGCCCAGTCGCCGTCGGAGTTGCCGGCTGCGAAAATGGGACGGCGGCCGATGTGGGAGTGGATGCCGACTGGCTTGCCCTCTTTGTCGTCGATGAAATCAATTTCCGGCAAGCGAACGATCACCGGTTTACCATCGCGTACCTCGTAGCGCGACTGGATGCTGCTGCCGACAACCTGTTCCGGCGGGATGCCGTAGGTCGCTTCCGTCCATGGCCGCATGAACTCGATGCCGCCGCCCGAAACGATGAAGGTTTTGAAATCATTGGCACGCAAGTACGCGAGCAATTCCAACATCGGCTGATAAACCATTTCCTGGTACAGACGCCCGGTCTGGGGATGCTCCGCGGTGGAGATCCACTCGGTGACAATCTGTTCAAACTCGTCCGCCGTCATGCCCGCGTGCGTGGCGGCAACGATCTCAATCAATGACTTTTTGCCGCCAGCCATGACTGCTTTCATGTCGCCTTCCAACACACCCTGAAACGGTTGTTTGGTTTTCCACTCGGGGTGATCCGGTGCCATTGCTTTGACCCGGTCGAGCGCAAACGCGAGTTGGAAGTAGTACGGCTGTTCGCTCCACAGCGTGCCGTCGTTGTCAAACGTGGCGACCCGTTCATCGGCAGGAACAAAGTCCGGTGAACCTGGCCGGGTGACCCTCTCGACGAAAGCCACAATCGACTGCTTGGTTGCTGTCTCGTTCCACGAGGGAAGTGGATCGTCCGCCACCGCGATTGACGAACTGGTCAACATCGCCGCGACAGATGCGACGAGGAAGGCACAACAATTGATTTTCATGATTGCGTTTTCGTTGAAAGAGGAGTCGAGATGAGAGGAACGTGACGAAAGAGGAGTGCGCATGAAAAAAGGCGTGGCGAGAATTCATCCCCGCCACGCCTCGCAAAAGTGATCAGTCTTGCAGCTCTTTCAAATCGATGCCTTTCTTCTTCAGCAACGATTTGATTTCGTCGACCTTGCGGAACCGCTCGATCGTCATGGGGCCGGTGTACGTTTCACTTTGAAGCTTACGCGGTGGGTTTTCCTCGTAGGTCTGCATCAACTCGCTGGTCGCTTTGTTGAACAGAACCATCGTCCAGGTTTTCTCGGTGAAGCTGTTCATGAACAAGTCATAACGCTCCTGGGGGTCTTGCCATAAATCATAGACCGCGGGGACGGTGGCTGCATACTTCTGCGGTCCACGCCATCCCAATTCAGCCCCGGGTGCGTCGCTGCCGGCTTGGGCACCGTTGTCACCACGCTGGTTGAAGACGGCCTTCCATTTGCCGAAGCGAATCGCATCGGGTGAGAGATCGGATTCGGTGAAGTAGTACCACTTGTTGCGAGTCCACTTGTCTGTTTTGCCGGTCAGAAGCGGTGTCATGTCCTGGCTGTCGAAGACGATCGGTTCGCCTTCGCGGTCTTGTTTGGGCAGTTCCACTCCGGCGACCGAAGCGAACGTGGCGAGCATATCGAGGCCACCGACGATTTCATGCGAGTCGGTGCCAGGTTTGATCTTGCCAGGCCACCAAGCGATCGCCGGCACGCGGTGCCCGCCTTCGCGAGCGGTTCCTTTGCTGCCGCGAAATGGTGTGTATCCAGCGTCGGGGTGCACGTCTTGCCACGCACCATTGTCGACGGTGTAGAACACCAACGTGTTGTCATCGATGCCGAGTTCACGGATCTTGTCCATGATCTTGCCGATGTTGTCGTCCAGCTCAACGACGCAGTCGCCGTACTTGCTCTTGGCAGGCGACTTCAGTTCGTAGCCTTCGGCGGGAAGGTTCGGTTGGTGGTTCTTGGCAAAGTTGATGCTCATCAGGAACGGTTTGTCTTCCTTGGCAAACTTCTCGAGATACTCGATCGATGCCTTCGTGGTCATCACATCGATTTCGGCGATGTTGTCATCGGTGACCTTGGCCACTTCGCGAGCTGGTTTGCCGGCTTCGCCGTCGAGGATCCCAGTGGTGATCTTCGCGAACGCTTCGCGAAGCTCCGGTTCCATCGATGGGTTGAACGATTCCAGCGGGTACGTGTAGGCGTTCAGGTGATACAGGAACGCGTTTCGCATCACGTCAAAACCGTGAGCGGTTGGCATCGCGTAGTCGTCTTCACCCAAGTGCCACTTGCCGGCGAAGAAGGTGTTGTAGCCGGCCTTCTTCAGGATCGATGCGTAGGTCCATTCCGCGGCCGGCAAACCACCGCCTTGGCCTTGGAAGGCGACCGTCGTCATGCCGCTGCGGTTCGGGTAGCGACCCGTGATCATTGCGGCTCGGCCAGCCGTGCAGCTCGCTTGGCCGTAGAACGACCAGAACTGCATGCCTTCATCTGCCAACCGGTCCAAGTTGGGCGTTGGCATCCCGCGGCCGGCACCTCCGCCATAGCAGCCGAGGTCGCCGTACCCGGTGTCGTCTGAAATCAGCACGACAATGTTGGGTTTGTCAGCGGCTCGTGCCGTTGTCACGGTTGCCACCAATCCGAAAAGAGCGAGTAGCGCCGCCTGCGTCAACGCCATCGTGTTTTTACCTTTAGACACTCCAGTTCTCCCGAACAGTCAATTAAGAAAAGTTTCGTTCCTTCAGTGATCTCAACCGGTTCCGTCCGGCGATGTATGGTGGTCACGCACGCTCAATCGCGTTGTGAATGGAATCGAGAAGCACTTCGGCATCGATCGGTTTGCGGAGCACGTCAAACGCCCCCGCCTGCATCGCCGCGTGTCGCGACAGATGATCTTCTTGGGACGTCAGGAACACCGTTGGAATGAACCGCTCGCCATCGAGCAGCATCTGTTGCAACTGCAACCCCGTTGTCCCGCCGAGTCGCATGTCCAGTAGCAAGCAATCTGGTTTTTCGGAACTCGCCGCGTCCAAGAATTCATCCGCCGACGCAAACGTTTCCACGCTGTAACCACTCGTTTGCAACAAACGGCGCAAGGCAGTGCGGATCGACTCATCGTTGTCAATCACGGCAATGGTCGCGCGATGTTGCATCGATTGGTAAGTCCGCCCCGGATCATTCGGCCGATCACGGGAATGCGTCCGTCAAGGAAGCGTTCCGAACCGGATAGAACTACGACGGTGAATACGGTAGCGACACTTCCCCGCAGGCAAAATCATTCTTTGGGATGATTCGCATCATCCTTTCGATGAGGCCTGCGCTGACTTCTCGACCATCCGAGCCAACTCGGCGATCGAAGAGGCTGCCATCTTTTCCATGACATTGCGACGATGGCTTTTGACCGTGGGCTGAGAGATGCCGAGGCGGCTGGCGATCTGTTTATTGGGCAACCCTTCGACGACCAATGACAAGACTTCGCGTTCGCGTTGTGTCAATGATTCCAAGCGTGTTCGGATGTGCCCCAACTCGCCGCTACCACGTCGTGCCAAGATATTTTGGTCGATCGCCTGTCCCACCGCGTCGAGCAACTTTTGATCGTCGACGGGTTTGGGCAAAAAATCAGTGGCACCCGCCTTCATCGCCCGGACCGACATCGGAATGTCACCGTGGGCGCTCATGAAAACGATCGGCAGGTCCTCTTGGGTCTCCTTCAAACGTTCTTGCATGTCCAACCCGCTCAGTCCCGGCATGCGGACGTCGAGCAACAAGCAACCGGCGACATCAGCACGCTGGTGATCGAGAAAATCACGAGCCGAACCGAACAGTTCCACGCGCAGCCCGACTGACTTCAGCAAACGTGCCTTGGCAGTTCGGACGGACTCGTCGTCGTCAACGATGTAAACGGTGGCGTGGGTTTCGGGCATGCCGCCATCTTAATCGTCACGCGTCGGCTCGCGAACACCCTCGGGCTGCGACCGATTGACGTGTTGCCTGTGTTGGAGTTGCACTTACTGGCGACGCGTGTGCACATCGGTGCATCATCCCTTGGACTCGCAAACGCCTGGCAGTTGAACGTGAAAGGTGACCCCGCGAGTTGTGTTCTTCGCAACCCAAATTCGCCCTTGATGCGATTCGACGATGGACTGGCTGATCGACAACCCCATGCCGATCCCACCGGTCCGCGTTGTGAAGAATGGATGAAAAACCTGCTGCAACGATTCGTCATCGAGCCCGATCCCTTGGTCGCATACGCTGAGGTGAACCGATCCGTCGTCGAGGCCTGTCCGCACAGTCACCTGCTTGGCGTCCGGTGGCGTTTCTGCCATCGCTTGGGCTGCGTTGATCAATAGATTGAGGATCAATTGCTGCAGCCCAACCTTGTCTCCTTCGACGCGTGGCAGATCGTTGTCGAGGTCCTTTTCGATCGTGATCCCGCGGCTGATCGCGTCCGGGGCGACCAGCTCGAGCACGTCCTGAACGATCTCATTCAGATCGACGAGTTCACGAGTGGGGTGTTCCTTTTTGGCGAGCGAACGGACATGGTTCAGAATGCCGGCGGCACGATTCCCGTCCCCCGCGATGTCCTTCAGAGCCGCGGCGACCTCGTCGGTATCAGGCGGTGTTTGTTGCAGCAGTCGGATTGCGGCTTGCGCGTTACTGACGATTGCGGACAAGGGTTGGTTCACCTCATGAGCGATGGACGTGGACAGTTCGCCGACGGTCGCAACGCGATTCACCCTCGCCAATTCATCTCGTTGCCGGCGGCTGGTCTCTTGGCTGGCCAACTGCAACTGTTCCGCTTTGCGCCGACGACGGATTTGAATCAACAACACTGCGATCAGTGCTGCCTGCAGCAAGATCAACGTGATCGCCGCGATGATCCGTCCGGGGTAACGCTCCCACGCGGTCAACTCACGAAACGCAACGACGCTGCCCTCGGGAACACGCGATTGGTTCAGCCCCCAGTGTCGCAGTTGACGCCAATCGAGATGGTTCAGAGCGAGCGTCTGCGAAACGTCTGGCACAGCATCTTGGTTCCCATCCAGAACTTGCAACGCTAGCTTTGCAGTGCTGTTCGCCAAGCCCTCGAACGTCGCAAAGTGGCCACCAACAATTCCTCGTCCGTGATACGTGTTGTAAACGCCGTACAGAGGCGATGGAGAAACGGCCGCCAATCGCTCGACAACATCAGGCGAAAAGAAATGCTCTCCGTTGCCGTCTTGCATGCAGAGCAAAAACAAAACGATGGCATCGCGAGGCAATACCTGGACACGGCGGATCAACTCGTCCATCGGCAAACCACTCAGATACGTCACCTCGAATCGTTGATCGTATCCCGATTCTCGCAATTGCTCGGCCGTGGAACTCCGCCAATTCCGGTCCAGTTGAGACTCGCCGGTGATGACAAACAATTGTTTTGCTTTTGGCTGCAACCCGATCGCCAGATCCAACGTGGGCATCAATTCCAAGCGGATCGGAATGCCGGGGATCTCATTCAAACGAGGATCGCTTGCAATCCGCTGATGCCCCACACATGTGTAAATCAGAGGCACGTCGGCAAACAACGAATCGCGACTCTCGACCAAAAAGTCCAACGCTTCTGAGCCGCCCGCAACGACGAGATCAACCTTTCTGTCCGCGAACTTCTCCTTGAGCAGCGAGCGTGTCCGTTCCAGGTTTGCTTCGCCCGGGAAACGTGCGATATCCAGATACTCGTTGTAGACGTCCACGCGATACTGACCGCTGACCTGAAGCCTGTCTCGCAGCACCCGGTCAACGATCTCGTTCGCAGGCAGAACGTCGCCGTAAGAGTAGACAACGATGACGTTCCGCGTCTTCGCATCATCCGCTTCGCTCGCGATCGCCGGAACGGATTGGCAGAACGCCAACGCGGTCAGCACCAACGCGTTGCGATCGCGACAACCAATCCGAGTTCTCAATCCAAACATGCAATCAAATCGAAACAAACGCGTTCTTCCTCGGTCGTCATCCATCACCAAAATGTCCAGCCCGAACAGATGCTTCCCGCGCTGCGGTCGTCAGGCAAACTCCATCGCGTCTTCGACGAGCGCCGAAGGCACGTGCGAATATCTGCTGTCGCGAGCTGATACACAATCACCGTCGGCGCGATTGTCAAAATCTCACCCGGCACAAACATCGGAATGTGGCCGAGCACCACCTACGAGGGAGTGGCAACTGCGATCGTGGCATCCGGGAAATCGTTCTCGCGATTCCCAGGTTGTGCTTCTGTTGATCAGCATAATCGAACACGTGACACTTTTTTGACCACTTGCCGAGCGAGGTGGGGCTGTGACGTGTCGTTGACAAGTCGCTCTGGCTGGTGTTCCCGGTGAGGAATTGCCGCGAAGAAGCGCTCATTGGAGCCGCGAAACGCGAACAGAGTTCTGCGATTGTTCTCACTTAGGCATGCTGCTTGCAGATAGTTGGACTCATTGCAGAGCGCGTCTGCCCAAATCCTCAGACACTCTTTTCGAGTCAGCAGACGCTTCTTCCCCACCCTCTATGGAGACAACTATGAATAAAAGATTCCTGGCCCCTTGCATCGCAACATTGATTATCGGCGGCACCGTGACCGCTCAGGGAATCCCCGGAAACCCAATCCAACGATCGGTGGATGCGGTCGGACGGACGGGGCAGGCGATCGGCCGCGCGACCGGAACGGTCCAGAACACCCTTGAAAACAGCGTCGGACGTGTCACCCGCGGGGTTCAAAACACAACCCAGCGAGTGCTTCGCCCGAACGCTCCCGTCGTCAACGGCACGCGCAGGTATTCCGCGAATGGGAACGTCTACGGTCATGCTGCGGCCTATAGCAGCTACCACCACGGCAGCCACCACGCCGGTGGAGTTGGGTATCCGTCGGGGGGCGTGCACACGCAAGCAATGCCGCACGCCATGTCGCAGCCGATCGCGCACACCGGACAATCGTACCGCTTGATGCATGATGAATCCGGACGTGAGTTTATCTGCGTTGGCGGCGAGCGAGTTTACTTCGATGGCAACGTTCACGTCGATGCCGATGCTCATTCGCAGGGAACGGGCCATTCGAACGAACGCTACGAGGCTGGCTACGGAGGATATGACTCTCAGCAAGAGTCGTTCAATGCCCCACGTGTCGAAGGCTCGGATAGCAATCCGTCGCAGCCCGAACAGGATTGGGACCCAAATGCACGGACCAACAAGAACTCCCCAAACGCTCGGCCGGATGACGTAGGGTTGGACGCCAACCAGTCCATCAATGCCGACACGGACGCGGGTGTCGACGCGGCGGTCAACCGCAATAGCGGTACCGCACGTGCCCAAGCCGATAGCGGCGCTAACGCTGGCAGCAGCATTAATTCTGGAACGTCGGAAGAGATGCTCCGCCAGAGCACGACTGCCGGCGGCCAGCAAAACGGGAACACCAATACTGATTCGTTCGGTGGCGATTCTGATTTAGGGTCCGCCGCAAAAGACGCGGTGACCGGCGACCTCGGAAACGAGTAAGCGTGAATCGAGCGACGTGACAACCAACCGAAAATCATCGAACGCGTTTGAGGGCAAACACCTCAAACGCGTTTTTTGTGCTGATGGCATGCCTATGTGATCGTACCGCTGTCTTTATCCAATATTCACGAGTCGCGTTACCGGCCCACCCGCGAGATCCGATAACCTGTGTTTGCTTGCTATTCGCCTGTTTGTGCTTGCTATCAGGATGCCCACCTGCGGGGCAACTCGTCTTTTCTCTAACGGAGCCAATCATTTGAGCGACGTCGATCGGACCAAAAAGGTTTTTGTTCTAGATACCAACGTCATCCTCCACGATTCGAAATGCCTTTACTCGTTCCAGGAACATGACATCGTGATTCCCATCACGGTCCTGGAAGAGTTGGACGACTTCAAGAAAGGGCACAGCGATATCAACTACCAAGCTCGCGCTTTCTTGCGGTCGCTTGATGATCTCACCGGCGACGTTCTCAACGAGATCGGCGCATCTCTCGGCCAAGGCAACGGCAGTGTCCGGATCGAGTGGCAACACAGCAAAGATCCTCGGCTCGACAACACGTTCCTGACGGATTCTCCCGATCACCGTATCCTCGCTGCGGCGCTCCGGCAGACAGACAACTATCCAGATCGGCAAGTCATCCTGGTGTCGAAAGACACCAATATCCGAATGAAGGCCAAAGCGTTCGGGTTGGTCGCTCAGGACTACACGCGAGACAAAGTCGAGAGTATCGACAAACTGTATACCGGCAAACGTCGGTTAGAAATCAGCGACACTGACATGGAACGATTCTACGCCAACGGACAGAACGTTCCGACGGAAGAACTCAGCCCGATCGAGGATCTCGTACCGAACGAAAACCTGATCTTGCGAAGCGGTTCGAAGTCGGTGCTGGCTCGATTCAATTCCGACGAGGACCGATTCGAACGCGTCGACAAAACTCGGTGCTACGGCATTATGCCTCGAAACGCGGAGCAGTCGTTTGCACTGCATGCGTTGATGGACATGGACACGAAACTGGTCACTCTCGCGGGAAAGGCGGGGACCGGGAAGACGCTGCTCGCTCTCGCCGCGGCGCTGCAATGCCGCAGTGACTATCGCCAAATCTTGCTCGCTCGACCAATCGTGCCTTTGAGTAACCGAGACATCGGATATCTGCCCGGTGACGTTTCGGCAAAACTCGACCCCTACATGCAACCGTTGTTTGACAACCTGACGGTGATTCGGCATCAGTTTGATGAAAATTCGCAAGAAGCCCAGCGAATCAACAAGATGCTGGAGCTGCAAAAGCTGGTCATCACGCCGTTAGCGTACATCCGCGGTCGAACGTTGCAGCGAACGTTTTTCATTGTCGACGAAGCCCAAAACCTCACGCCGCACGAAATCAAAACGATCATCACACGAGCCGGCGAAGGCACCAAGATCATCTTCACCGGCGACATCCACCAGATCGACCATCCCTATTTGGATTCGCTCTCCAACGGGCTTAGCTATCTGATCAACCGCATGGTCGGACAACCCATCTACTCGCACATCACACTCGAAAAGGGCGAACGATCGGAACTCGCCGATTTGGCGTCGTCGTTGCTTTAGAAGTGTGACCCCACGTAGCTCGGTCTTTCCAAGACCGAGACTTAGAGTTGGTTTGGTGTTTGACGTCGTGAGGTGTAAAAAAACGGTACCTCATCCTGCAGTTCGTCCAATCCTTCTGAGTGGAACAACGGCAAAGCCGCATCGTTCGACTTTCGCAAGCGTACCCGGGGCAATCGGCGTCTGCCCCGACGACTTCCATCGGTCGAGTGCGATCTCGATTTCGGGATCGTCCGCACCCACAAAGTCGTGAATGAGCTGTTCTACTTCGTTTTGACGCATTCCTGCAGGGACGAGCGAATCGAAGTGCAGGATCGTGCCGTCCAAAGCCGTGGCATAGGTGTCGTAAACATCTATTTTCATTGAGTTGCTCCGCCTTCTCCCACCAAAATTGACGTCATGCCGACCGTGAACGCATTTTAAACATGCAGTGACGGTGCATGTTTATGTCGGCACGAGTGGGCCGATCCGTGAATGTCGTTGGGCTGAGCCGGAAAACTCGTCGATCCAATATGCGACAGCGTTTGTACACTTCCCGGAAGTGCCGACCGAACATGAAACCGGCAGGTCGCGTTTCAATCGCGTAGATGTTTCGCACTTCTGCCAACCATCGGCGCGGCGTCCACAACCGTCATGGCTTCCGTTTGCCGAGGTATTCCTTCAGCACGACCGCGTTGTTGTGTTGTTCGTCTTTGGCTGCGTAAACCAGCAAGATTGAACGTTCGCCCGCGACCTGCAGCAACTCGTAGGCGTCGTCCTTTTTCCCCGACAACTCATGGAGAAACCGTTTGCGGAACTCTGCCCATTTATCGGGATCGTGACCGAACCACTGACGCAGTTCATCGCTCGGTGCAAGGTTCTTTGCCCATTGGTCCAATTGCAACGGCTCCTTCTTCACCCCGCGCGGCCAAAGCCGGTCGACCAATACGCGATATTGTATTCCGGAATCAGGTAGGTCGTACACTCGCGCAATCTCAATTTTCTTTTGCGATTCATTCATCGTTCGCGATCCCAGTCGTAATTCATCGTTTTTTCCTTTCGCGTTGCATACGCTTCGGTCTGATCTTTGGATATCCCTTCGTCGGTGAAGTAGCGGAATTCAGGACGGCTGAGTTACAAACCGCTGACGCTTACGGGAGAGCGTGGATGTATGAACAGACGTCGTGGACGAGGTCACGAGTTATACAGCGTGTCCCGATTGCTCGTCGCCTCGATCACCACATTTTGTGTGCTTTCTTGACAGGTGGTTGTACGACTGCTTAAAACATGCACGCAAAGTACAGGTTTAGGATTTTTGCGTTTACCCGCGTCCAGGATAGTCATTGATGACAACAGAAGAACCGAAGAAGTCGAAGGTTGAATTGATCAAGGAAGCCAGTGTCGGACTACGCGGAAGCATCACGGCGGAGTTGGCTGACAAAACGACCGATCACGTTGTCGATGCCACAACGAAACTGTTGAAATTTCATGGCACCTATCAACAAGATGATCGGGACTTGCGGAAGTCACGGCGGAAAGAAGGACTAGGAAAAGCCTATTCATTTATGGTGCGTAACCGGATTCCCGGCGGCAAGATGACCGCCGCGCAGTTCTTGGGTGAACTCGACATCGCCGATGAACTCGGCAACGGAACGATTCGCATCACGACGCGGCAAAGCATCCAATTGCATGGCGTCGTCAAGAACAACCTGTGGGATGTGATTCACCGTATCAACGAGATCAAACTGTCCACTCAATCGGCTTGTGGCGATGTAACGCGGAACGTGTGTTGTTGCCCCGCACCGCTTCGGCAGAATGGTCTGCGTGATCAGTTGCAGCAACTCGCCGACGAGATCGCGGTGCACGTCCGACCCAAGACGGCGGCGTACCATGAGATTTGGATCAAAGACCCGGACACGGGCGAGAGAGAACAAGTCGTTGGTCCACCGGCCGAGCCGGAGCCGGATCCAATCTACGGCAAAGCTTACCTGCCGCGTAAATTCAAGATCGCGTTGGCACTGTGTGACGACAACTGTATCGACATCTACGATAATGACGTTGGACTGCTAGGCGTGACCGAAGGCGACAAGCTAATCGGTTTTAATGTCTTGGCGGGTGGCGGGATGGGGACAACGCCGAGCAAGAAAAATTGCTTTCCGGCGCTAGCCAAGCGATTGACGTTCGTGGAAACCGAGCATCTGTTGCCGATCATCACGGCGATCATCTTGGTGCAACGTGACTTTGGCAATCGCGCCGATCGAAGTCAGGCCCGGTTGAAATACACGATCCACAACATGGGCTTGCCGGCCTTCAAGCGCAAGGTCGAAGAATACCTAAGCGAAGCCGAATCGATCTGCGGCGTTCCCAATGGGACCCTGCCACGGCCCCTTCCCGCGCCGCGCCCCGACGATGTGACCGGGCATGACGACCACATGGGCTGGCACGAGCAGGGCGACGGAAAATGGTTCTTGGGGTTGCCGATCGAGAACGGGCGAGTGAAAGACGAAGGTGATCAGCGGCTCAAGACGGCGTTTCGTTTGCTGTTCAGCGATCTAGTGACGAATTGCCGATTAACGGCCCAACAAAACATCTTGTTGTGCGACATCGAGCCGAGCCAGCGTGAAACGATCCAGCAGGTGCTGGCGGATCACGGCGTGGTGACGGTGGACCAAATTAGTAACGCACGCCGGTTTTCGTTCGCATGCCCGGCGCTGCCGACCTGTGGTTTAGCGGTGACCGAAAGTGAACGAGCGTTGCCGGGCGTGATCGACGACATCGAAGCGGAACTGAGCGGCCTCGGATTGGCGGACGAACAGTTTTCGATTCGCATGACGGGCTGTCCCAATGGATGTGCGCGACCGTACAACTCGGACGTCGGATTGGTCGGCCGCAGCATGGACGGCAAGACCGGCGAAGGACGCTACACGATCTTCCTGGGCGGAAACCTGCGTGGAAACCGCATGGCGGAAATCTACAAAGACCAAGTGCCACGTAGCGAGATCGCCTCGACTCTGCGCTCTGTATTTTTCCAGTTCAAAGAGAGTCGCGGATCGGGCGAAAGCTTTGGGGAGTACTGCGAGCGAATCGGCGTCGAAGAGTTAGCCAAGAACTGTGAAGTAGCCACCTAGCAACGTTGCAACGGAAGTTGCCAACAGGCGGTTGGTTGATTCGCCCGCAGCGCAACGGTTTGTCGATTGAATCAAGAGTCAACCTGTTTTCGTTTAACGGCAATACCGTTCAATTTTCGTTTAACCCGTGCCCGAAGGGTAGGTTGTGTTGCGTCAAGCGTCGCCTACGGCTACCGGTTAAACGAAAACGCCACAACCCGGTGCTTCATTGAACGGTATTCGTTTAACCGGTAGCCGTAGGCGACGTGCAGTGGCAAGTAGGTCGCCTTTGGCTGCCCGTTAATCGAATAAATCAACAGCCCGCCAGAGTTTTAGAGCCCATGAGTCAAAAGCATGAACATCATCCAACAATACGCTCGAACTTTGTACGGCATCGAAGCCCGCATTGATGGTGACCCGGTTCGGCAGATCGGTGCGGTTTGGGATCGTTTTCTCACCGAGAACCTTGCCGAAGATTGCCCGTCACGTCTCGATGATAATTTGGTCGCTTTGTACTGCGACTACGAAGGGGATCACACACAGCCCTACACGTTTTTTCTCGGCTGCGAAGTCCTCGATGTTTGCTCGGCTGAAGATGGGTTTGCCATCCGCTACACGCCGGTGGGCAACTACGCGGAGTTCAGCGCGTTTGGGGCGATGCCAGACGCAGTGATCGACAAATGGCGGGAAATCTGGGAGATGGAGCTGTATCGAAACTACATCGCAGACTACGAGATTCACGATCCGAAATCGCCAAACGAAGTGTCTGTCTACGTCGGCGTGATGTAGTTGTCGCCGAATCGCATGGAGGCCGATCTGCTCCGCTGGTTCGCCAGAGAACCAACCGCTCCCGTTTCGTATCGGAGAAGTTTAAGCGGACTCAACGCGGTTAAATTGCCGCCGAGTCGGAATGACTTCCGCAAGCGTGACGCCATGAAGGTACTCCTGCTGAACACGCTCGGCTTCCGACAGCACTTTCTTAAGTTTGCAGAACGAATGGATCAGACATGAATCATCAGTCCCCACACACGACAACAGATGAGTATCACTTTCCATCAGCTGAATCACTTCACCAACTGAAATGTCTACCGGATCGAGAGCAAGTTCAATTCCACCGCCGATGCCGCGAGTGCTGTGAACGTAGCCAGCCCGGGCTAGCAAGTTGACGACTTTGGCAACGTGATTCGTTGAAATGGCAAACAGATTCGCGATGTCCGCCACCTTGGAACGCGTGTCGCGTGTTGCCAAGAACATGAGCGTTCGTAGTGCATAGTCGGTTTGGGTGGTGAGTTTCATCGTGCTTGCTGGTGTGACGTATTTGCTAGCGCGCGTGATCTGCAATGACCGCTAGGCAAATTGAAAGCTTCCGCAGATGCCCTCAAATATGTAGAATAGACGCAGGTTTTGCCAAGAATAGAACTACGGACAGTCACGGTCAACGGGCGCAAAAGTCTCGGTGGTCGCGAGGAGTTGCTCGAAGACTTCTTGTGGACTCAAGCCTTGGTGAATGCAGACGTAACGCAATGACTTGCCCGCGCAGCTTGTGTCCAATCCCCACCGGTCGAACACTTTCGCCGTTTCCGGATGCTCGATGATCCAATCGGGGATGGGGGTGTCTAGGTCGCAGTTCATCTTTTTATTTTAACGGATCGAACCAAAGTGACCACCTAGTCCTCAATCAAGCGATCACCTGCTTTAGATATAGTTGAGAAACTCGAAAACCCTCGGCGTTTTGCGTGTGTATTGGAGGTTACGACAACTTCAATCCACTCACTCAACGGAGGGTTTCGAGTGAACGTCAAAGTACGCCAGCAACTTCAGAAACGCAAACGCAAATTATTACGTCGGATTTCGGTTGAGCATGGTAAGTGGCAATCGCCCATGATCCGACCGG
>NZ_ANOH01000254.1 GCF_000346505.1 Aporhodopirellula sallentina SM41 | reverse complement strand
ACCGGAAAACGCCCCTCCCGTGCGGCCGCCAATGTGGACGCGCAAGCCGAATTGATCGGGCTGCGGAAAGCCATGGAGGCTGCCGTACAGAGCGAGGATTACGAGACCGCGTCACAAATTCGCGACAAAATCAACGAGATCCAAGGAGATCCGAAACACCCCGGATACGTCCCGCCTGCCGACGAAAGCGGCGAAAAAGACGCGAGTGGCTCCGGCGATCCTTCGGCGAGCGACAATCCGGATAAACCCGCCAGTGATTCGCCGACGTCGGAAGGAGGCGGACAATGAGGCAAGCCTCTGACCTGTCGGTCTTAGTCAAGAACAGCGGCGAGTGGCTCAAGGGCACCGGCCCGGAGTCGGACATCGTTATCAGCAGCCGGATTCGGTTGGCACGCAACCTCGCTGGGTTTCCGTTCATCAAAAAATGCAGCGAAGACGACCGGCGAAAAATTGAACGCCAAGTCCGAACGCGGCTCGAAGCCTTGTCGGGGTGGGACGACATCCAATACGTCGACATCGATTCACTCTCGGAAGTCGACCGGCAGTTCCTCGTCGAACGTCAACTGATCAGCCGAGAGATCGCGGAATCCGAAGGCAGTCGTGCCGTCGCGATCGATCCGTGCGAGCAGTATTCGGTGATGATCAACGAGGAAGATCACCTGCGGATCCAGGTCATGCACAGTGGGCTGGATTTGATCAGCGCGTGGGACCAGATCGATAAACTTGACGACGCGATCGAAGGCGAATTGCTGTACGCGTTCCACCCTCGGTTCGGTTACCTGACGGCCTGCCCGACAAACGTCGGCACGGGGCTCCGCGTCAGCGTGATGTTGCACTTGCCCGGATTGGTGATCACCCAACAGATCGAAAAAGTCTTCCGCAGCATGCAGCGGATCAACGTGACCGTGCGGGGTCTCTACGGCGAAGGCTCGCAGTACACCGGTGATTTTTATCAGGTCAGCAACCAAGTCACGCTCGGTCACACCGAACGGGAATTGCTGACGATGGTCGGCGAAGAAGTGGTTCCTCGGATCATCGATTACGAACGCAAAGCACGTGACTTCCTGATGGAAAAAGGCGAGCAGGATTTGCTCGACGACGTCAGCCGTGCGCTCGGTATCCTCAGCACGGCGAGAAAGATCAGCAGCGAAGAGACGATGCACTATCTGTCGAAGGTCCGCATGGGCGTGAACCTCGGCCTGATCGGCGACGTCGAGGTTGCCACCATCAATAAACTGTTCATCCACACTCAACCGGCACACTTGCAAAAACTGCAAGGCCGCATGCTGACGACGAGCGACCGGCACGTCGAACGTGCCAACTACTTGCAACGACACCTCCGCGACAGCGATTCGTTGCCGGAAGAACTGAACTGAACCGGTTGCGTGTTTCGACGCGGCAACCGGTGGCACTCACGTCGTGTCGCCCGATGCCTCGGTGATGATGTGGCACTATGACGCTGTGGTGTTGGCCGGTCGCTGCTAGGCTTGCCGACGATACGATCCCAGTTTTGACGACATGTTCCCTGTTTTCGACGGGACGCCCTTACTCGCTTAACAACCTGCTTTGACAGACCGAGCCCTAACGGATTGTGCTATGTCGACCGACGGTGATTCACACGATGGTGATTCGCCAGTTGGAGTCGACTCATCGCCCCGCGTGATCGACGCGAACTCGCGCGAAATCAGCGTCAGAGGTGCCCGCGAACACAACCTTCGCGACATTGACTTGTCCCTGCCTCGCGGGCAGCTGATTTGTTTTTCCGGCGTTTCGGGCAGCGGCAAGAGTTCGCTCGCGTTTGACACGCTGTACGCCGAAGGCCAGCGGCGGTACGTCGAGAGCCTGTCGAATTCGGCTCGGCAGTTCATGGGGCAAATGCCCAAACCCGACGTCGACTTGGTCACGGGACTGAGCCCGTCGATCTCGATCAGCCAAAAGTCGACTGGCAACAACCCACGCAGTACCGTGGGGACGATCACGGAAATTCATGATTTCCTGCGGGTGCTTTTTGCCCGCGTCGGAACGGGATACTGCCCGAACTGCCAAACGCCGATCCAAGCTCAAACGGCCGACGCGATTTTGAGCCGGATGCTGGGGATCGTCGAAGACGCGAGCTTCGATACCGAGGCCGATGACGCGTCCCTGTGGGTGCTCGCCCCGTTGGTGCGCGGGCAAAAGGGCGAGTTCCGCGACCTTTTCGAAGACCTCCGCAAACAAGGGTTCAACCGAGCCCGCGTCGACGGCGAGACGATCCGGTTGTCTCATCCGCCGGTGCTCGACCGGTCCGTCCGGCACGACGTCGAGGTGGTTGTGGATCGGATTGTGGTGCCGCGAGTGATGGACGCGTCGCTCGACCGAGCCCGCGCGAGCGAAGCCGTTGACCTCGCATTGAAACTCGGCGACTCGACCTTGATCGCCGCCGTGACCGAGACGGACTCGGACGAGATCGGGCCGGCGAAGAACGATCACCTGTTCTCGTCACGTTATTCCTGTCCCCAATGTGGGACGAGCTTTCGGGCGCCGACGCCGCAGTTGTTCAGTTTCAACAGCCCGCAAGGCATGTGCATGTCGTGCGACGGGATCGGACGGCTGTACACGTTCGTGCCGGAACTGCTGATTCCGGATGAATCGAAGTCGATCCGTGGGGGTGCGGTGACGTTGCTCGGCAAGTGGGGTGACATCGGACGATACCGCCGGCAGATCTACATGGGATTCGCCGATGCGATTGAGGCAGCGCTGGATCTCGAAGACGGCGCGATGCTGTCGGGCAGTTGGTCGGACCTGCCCGAGAAGGCTCGCCACATCTGGTTGTGGGGGGCGGACGAAACGATCGACCTTTCGCTCGTTACGGGCAAGAAGGCGAAGAAATACGTGCAAGAGTTCGAGGGCCTGGTCCCCGAATTGCTCGAGCGATACCGGACCGGACGCAACAAAATGCAGTTGCGGCAGTTCGAGAAACACATGCGGACGATCGATTGTCCGGACTGTCACGGCAAGCGACTCAATCCTCAAGCGTCGGCCGTTCGCATCACGAGCCGATCGTTCTCGCCGTCGACCGATCCGTTAACCAATGGGAGCACCGGAGCGGACCCAGACACCGCAGTCGCCTCAAAAAACGAAGCGGACCAGAGCAGCGATGTTGCGAAGACGTTGCCCGAGCTATGTGAACTGTCGATCGAGCAACTCGCCGAGTTCTTTCGCGAAATCGAATTGTCCGCCACCGACGCCCGCATCGCTTCGGGAGCTCTGAAGGAAATCCGTGGACGCATCGGATTCTTGCTCGGTGTCGGGCTCGACTATCTGACGCTCGGTCGGACCGCTCCGACGCTTTCCGGTGGTGAGTCACAACGGATTCGCTTGGCCGGGCAGATCGGTTCGGGGCTTGCCGGTGTGCTTTACATTCTCGACGAACCGTCGATCGGATTGCACGCCCGAGACAACGACCGATTGATTCAAACGTTGACGCGGCTTCGTGACGCGGGCAACACGTTGATCGTGGTTGAACATGACGAAGACACCATGCGGGCGTCCGACATGATTGTCGACTTCGGGCCCGGACCTGGTGTGAAGGGCGGACACGTCGTTGCGGCAGGCTCGATCGATGAAGTCTGCCAATCGCAGGACAGCGTCACGGGGGCGTTCTTGTCGGGGCGGCGTGCGATTTCGCCGGCGGAGAAGCTTCGCGAAATTGATCCTGAGAAAACGCTCACCATCCGTGGTGCGAAGTTCCACAACCTCAAAAACGTCGACGCGACCATCCCTCTCGGCGTCGTCGTCTGCGTGACCGGAGTGTCGGGCAGTGGCAAGAGTTCGTTGATCGGCGGGATACTCGAACCTGCCCTGCGTCGCGACCTCAACGGTGCCGAATCGGAACCAGGGGAACACGACGCGATCGAAGGCATCGAGCATCTCGATAAAACGATCGCGATCGATCAATCGCCGATCGGGCGGACCCCGCGAAGTAATCCGGCAACGTACGTCAAAGTGTTCGACGAGATTCGCAGCCTGTTCGCGAAACTGCCTGACGCGAAGACGCGTGGGTACTCGGTAGGCCGGTTTAGTTTTAACGTCGAAGGTGGACGGTGCAGCGCGTGCGACGGAAACGGCGCCAATAAACTCGAGATGGATTTTCTCGCGGATATTTGGGTGACCTGTCCGGTGTGCGGTGGCGAACGGTACAACCGCGAAACGTTGGCGGTGAAATTCAAAGGCAAGTCGATCGCCGACGTTTTGGACATGGATATTTCCGAAGCGTTGGAATTGTTCGCGAACATTCCAAAGATCGCCGAGAAGCTGCAAACGCTGGTCGATGTCGGTTTGGAATATCTGAAACTCGGCCAGCCTTCGCCGACACTCTCAGGCGGCGAAGCCCAACGGATCAAACTCGCCAAGGAACTGAGCCGCCGCGATACCGGCAACACGCTGTACGTGCTCGACGAACCGACGACCGGTTTGCACTTCGCCGATATCGAATTGTTACTGGGCGTGATCAACCGCTTGGCCGATCGTGGCAATTCGATCGTGATCGTCGAACACAACCTCGACGTCATTAAGACCGCCGATTGGGTCATCGACATGGGCGTCGAAGGCGGGATCGGCGGTGGCGAGGTCGTTGCCGAAGGACGACCACGCGACGTTGCGAAGGTTACCAATAGTTACACCGGAGAGGCTCTGGCGTCGGCTCTCGGTGTCAAACGTGCGAAGCCGAAACGTGTTGCCCGGGCGATCCGTGACGTGGTCGCTCCTCCGGTGAAAGCTCGCACGCACGTGGTCGTGGAAGGGGCGAGCGAACACAACCTGCGGCACGTCGATGTGTCGGTTCCTCGTGACGCGATGACGGTCTTCTGTGGCCCGAGCGGCAGCGGTAAGAGTTCGCTGGCGATGGACACGATCTACGCCGAAGGTCAACGTCGATACGTTGAGTCGCTCTCGAGCTACGCACGCCAATTCATCGGCCAAGTTCAGAAGCCGAAAGCGGAGCGGATCGAAGGTTTGTCGCCCGCCGTTGCCCTCGAACAGAAAAACCTCGGCCACTCGCCTCGCAGTACTGTGGGCACGGTGACGGAGGTCTACGACTACCTGCGAATCTTGTTCGCGAAACTTGGCACGATGCATTGCCCCGATTGCGAGATTCCAATCGGAACGCAGACGTCGGATCAGATCATCGAGAAGATTCTGCAGATGCCTGAGGGAACACGGGCCTTGGTGCTCGCTCCGATCGAGGTCGCTGCGGGGGAGGGGCCTCGATGGATACGTGGGCGACGTTGAAAGCCAGCGGTTATGCACGCGTTCGCATCGACGGCGAAACGGTGGATCTCGACGAAGCCAAACCGCTCGATTCCCGGCGTGTGCAAAGCGTTGCGGTGGTGGTCGACCGAATCAAAGTCAGCAAGGACGAAGCCTCCCGGATCAGTGACTCGGTCGAGCAGGCGTTGTCGCTCGGCGTTGGAGTGATTGAAATCGCGATCGCGGACTCGGAACGTGAGGAACCGGATTGGGAAACGGTCCGGCACAGCCAACACCTTGTTTGCGGATGCTGCGGTCGATCGTTTAATCAACTGACTCCGCATCACTTCTCGTTCAATTCGACGGTCGGATGGTGCCCGGGCTGCCAAGGCTTGGGAACGCAAACGGGGACGAACCCGGCCGCGTTGATGGGAACGCCACAGCAAACGTTGGCCGACGGCGGGGCGTTGCTATGGCCGAAGAACGACCAAGCGGTCAGTCAGTGGATGCTGCGTGCGTTGTCACGTTCGACGGGAATTCCGATCGATCAACCGATCGAACTTCTGACGTTGTCGCAGAAGCGGATGTTGTTCCACGGGCTCGGCCCACGTTGGGTCGAGGTCCGACGCAGCGACACGACGAACTCAGACGATGCCGCCGGTGGTTCCGCCAGCGGCCATCCGAGCGATATCCTTTTTCGGTACCAATTCAAAGGGTTCTACCCGGCCCTTGAAGAGGCGTCGCGGTTGACTCCGGGACTGCGTGCGAAGTTGGAAACGTTCGTTGCCGAGATCGACTGCAGTGTTTGCAATGGTTCGCGGCTCCGCGACGATGCGGCGGCGGTGAAGTTCCGCGATCACACGATCGGCGACCTCGTGCACATGCCGCTCGACCGACTCGCCGGTGAAGTCGACTCGTGGGATCTCGACAAACGTGAGCGAAAGATCGCGGGTGAATTGGTCCGCGAGATCGAATCGCGTGTTAGTTTCTTGCGTGACGTTGGTCTGGATTACCTGACGTTGCACCGGGGAGCCTCGACGTTGTCGGGGGGTGAAGCGCAGCGTATTCGGCTCGCGGCACAACTCGGCAGCGGTCTATGCGGCGTCCTGTACGTGCTCGACGAACCAACGATCGGGCTGCACCCACGTGACAATTTGCGTTTGCTCTCGGCGCTGCATCGACTTCGCGATCAAGGCAACACACTGCTCGTCGTCGAACACGATCATGACGTGATCGCGGGCAGCGATTACCTGTGCGACTTTGGACCTCGCGCCGGTCGTCATGGCGGAAACATCGTTGCCGAAGGGACTCCGCGGGCGATCGAGGCGCAGCCGACTTCCGTGACGGCGCCCTATCTGTCGGGCGAGAAGCAAATTGAGATGCCCACCGTTCGACGCCCGGTGTATTCCGACGCGGGTAGGCCGATGGTGGACTTCCTGACCGTTCGCGGTGCCCGGGAAAACAATCTCAACAATGTTGATATCGATATCCCGCTCGGCGTGATGACGGCCGTGACTGGACCGAGCGGCAGCGGCAAGAGTTCGCTGATCAACGGAATCGTTTATCCGGTTTTGGCTCGACGACTGCATCGGGCCCGCGTGCAAGCCGGACGTCACGACGAGATAGGTGGGCTGAGGTACATCAATAAAATTATTCGAGTCGATCAATCACCGTTGGGCAATTCACCGAGCAGCAACCCGGCGACCTACACCGGGGTGTTCGACCTGATCCGTGCGGAGTTCGCCGGATTGCCCGCCGCCCGCGAGCGACGGTTCACTCCCCGCACGTTCAGTTTCAACGTTTCCGGCGGCCGCTGCGAAACGTGCGAAGGCAGCGGACAACGCAAGATCGAAATGCATTTCTTGCCGGATGTTTGGATCCCCTGCGAAGAGTGCAACGCTCGGCGATACAACGACGATGTGCTCGAGGTCAAACTGCACGGACGCAGCATCGCGGACGTGCTCGAGATGCCATGTGGCGAAGCGGCTGAGTTGTTCGCTTATCAACCTCGCATCCACCGCGTGATTCAAACACTTTGTGACGTGGGGCTCGAGTATGTCACGCTCGGCCAATCCGCGCCGACGCTTTCGGGAGGCGAAGCCCAGCGGGTCAAACTTGCTGCGGAGCTGGCTCGGCCCGCCACCGGTCATACGCTGTACTTGCTCGATGAGCCGACAACCGGTCTGCATTTCGGCGACATTGAAAAACTGCTCCACGTGATGCAGCAACTCGTCGAGATCGGTAACACGGTCATCGTGATCGAACACAACCTCGACGTCATTAAATGTGCCGATTGGGTGATCGACATCGGACCGGGAGCCGGCGTTCACGGCGGCAACGTGGTCTTTGAAGGGACCCCCGAAGCGCTCGCCGATACCGCAACGTCACCGCCAACGGATCGTCCAGTATCGGTCACCGCACCGTTCATTGCTGACGCGATCCGCGGAACACGTATCGCCAAACCGCTGCCGCCGGGAACCCATCCCGAACCGGCTCCACCGCCGCGAAATATGGAATCGCCGACCGAGGAACCAAGCAGTTCGGTGTCCGTCAACGGGGATCGGCCGGTCGCATCCGAATCGGTCGTCAAGGAGCCGCCGGCACCCGATCCGCTAAAGTCAGGGCCGCTGAAGTCAGCACCGCTTGGATCGGGGCCGCTCGCATCAGGGCCGCTAGCAACGCAAACCGAACCGTCCACGCCGTTGATCACCCAGCCGTGGAAGGCGCTCGGTCGCCGTTGGCACACGCTCGCAAAGGGGTTTCCGGAAAACGGACTTCCGGCATGGCCGATCGAGTTGGTCGACACCGCGTTGGATTTGCTCGCCAAGGTCGCCGGCGAGCAGTCGTTCGACTATCCCGCACCGGACCGCGTCGGCGTCAAGCTGGAATCGGGCGACGAAAATGAATCGTTGCCTCTGTGGGCGGAACTTGAGACCAAACGCACCGACGGTGTCCATCTCAAACTCAACGGTCCCAAGAACGCGATCGACCTCGAGCAATTGTTGTCGATCGATTGGCTCGAAACGCAAAACAACAGCGGCACGGTTAACGTCAACAACGCCGAACACGTCACGCTCACCCTTCGCCTCACCGAACTCGAACACGTTCAAAGCAATAAGCTAAAAGCGTTCCTGCAAACGCACCTGGATCGGACTCGATTGATGTCGTGAACACGGTGTGGGGGAAGAGAGTGACAGCTTGATACGGCCAATGTTGTCTTCCTGTGAATCGTCGCAATTGAGAAGATCGTCATTCCGCTCGACACTCCGAACGGATTGAGTTCGCAAGAGATCAACGGCTTTGAAGTAACCCAGAATCTACGCGGCGTCCGGCAGCGAATCGAAGCGATCGTTGATGAGATGATTGAATAGGCTCCGAAGCCGATTGCGGCATATCGTTGTTACCCTGGCCCCCTTTTCTCCCGGCTTCGCCGTGGAGAAGGGCTGGCGATGAGGGGGCCGAGCATGGGAAGTGGCGCGGATTGCCCTCTCCCGCTGAGGGTGTCGGTTGATTAAGGGCAGCATTTGGTAGTGGACGAGGCAACGAGTCCCTTGCGTGGGGAAGGACTCGTCGCCTCGTCCACTAGGGTTCAGATCCTGGGCCAAGGACGCCTCGAAGAACGTCAGTAATAAAATCGATGTCCCGCGCGGGCGGGGTTCTCAAGGCGCTACTGGCACAGCACTTAATAACTGCACGACCTCAATCGGGGCGAGGGGCGCCAGTGTGGAGTGTGAGTTTGTCTGCGAATCCATCAGCCGGTCGACGTTAGCCGCGGTTCTCGGTTATGGTGAGCGGTAACGGGGGAAAACCCGCTTCGGCTGATTGGGGCATCAGGTTCGTTGGTTGGTTTGGCTTCGGGTGGGAGTGGAAAACATTGCTGACCCTGTTTCTGCGGCGGCCTCTCACCCCTGCAAACACTCCACCAACACTCTTCCCTCCGCCCGCGCCATTGGTCTGCCGATCGGGGTTTGGTATTCGTGGGTTGGGTCGAGGCCGAGGGCGGTTTGGAGTGTGGCGTGGATGTCGGCAATTTGAACGGGATCGGCGACGTGGTTTTCCGCGTCTTTGACTTCGTCTGATTTGGATGTTGCTCCGTGGACATAGCCGCGGCGGAGGCTGCCTCCGGCGAGCAGCATGCTGAACCCGTGCGGCCAGTGATCTCGTCCGGCGGCGGTGTTGATTCGTGGTGTCCGGCCGAACTCGCCTCCGCAGACGACCAATGTCGAATCCAACAGTCCTCGCTGCTCGAGACGTTTGAGTAGCGATGCAAGCGCCGGATCCAGACGACTCGCGGCAGAAGTTTGCAACGAGTGATTGTTCACGTGGCTGTCCCAACCGCCGAGTGTCACTTCGACGCATCGCACGCCGACTTCGATCAGTCTCGCCGCCGCCAAACATCCACGACCGAACGCGTCATCGCCGAATGCTTCCAATGTCTCGGCCGTTTCGTTCGTTACCTCAAAAGCCGACAACTGATCGCTCGACATCATTCGCCGAGCCGCCTCGGTGCTGGCCATGTGCAAAGTTCGGTTGGATTGCATGTCGATCAAACGACGACGCATGAATTGGGGTTCGAGTATCTCCGACAAATCCGCGAGCCGACGTTGATAACGTTCATCCTCCACACGAGGTGTCACGTCGGGGACCTTCGAACGCGGATCCCCGGTTTTGAACGCGTCCCATTTCGCACCGAGAAAACCACCTCGGGCGGGCGATCCGCCGGGCAAGATCGAGATGTGCCGCGGAATGTCGGATCCGGCGTCATCGGCATCGCACAGCACTGCGCCGATCGAAGGGTGGATCAATGTGGGGTCTGGTCGGTAGCCGGTCTTGATGTTGTAGACGGCGCGTTCATGGTCGCCCTCTTTCCCGACGACGCTCCGGATGAGTGTCGCCAGATGCATCTGTTCGGCTGTTTGGGGAAGGGTGTCGGCGATCTGCAAACCCTTCAGACTCGTCGCAATTGCTGATGTATCGCCCCCAGCGCGAACACCTGGATGTGGATCAAACGTTTCGAGTTGGCTCGGTCCGCCCTCGAGCCACAGCATGATCACGCTCATCGGAGGCTTCTTCGAATCGGCCGACTGTTCGGCGGCAATCGTCAATCGACGTGCGAGGCTGGACAAGAAGAAGCCGCCGCCCGCGCCGAGGATCCGGCGTCGACTCCAATGTTCGATCGGGTTGCATACCGAGGTTGACGAGAATTGCATGTTGATGGCTCTCAATCGGGTTTAGTGATTCCAGGCGAACTCGCTGCTGTTGAGCAGCACCCAAACGATGTCAACGATCGCGTTCTTGCGTCCGTTTCCTTCCTCGATGCGACCGACAAAATGTTCGCTCTCGCGCGGTGTCGGGTAGCGGTTCAACGTCGCCAGATAGAGCGACTCGACCACCTTTGCATGATCGGCGGCAAACATACCGACGTGGGAAGTCGTGTTTAGAATCGGGTTCCACTTCGACACGTCGCTGGTCAATTTGCCGTTGAGCATCACGAGACGCTGGGTGATTGTCGCGGTGTCTCGTGTGAACTCGTCTTCCCCCATGTCACCGTACCGTTTGAGAAAGTCTTGTTCTTCCTGGTACTGTTGAAAACGCAGCAAGAATGACGTTTCGCGGTCGAGTGTTTTGACGCGGCTCGATTGGATTGCGGCACCGGCGACCTGTTCGGCACGCAAACGCACGATCGGAAAAACTGCCATCGCACGTTCGTGACGTTCGGTCACCTCAAACGCCCCGTCGCCTTCGCCCGATTGGCTGTCGACGCGAAACGCTGGCATGTCCGACATCATGCGAATCAGGTTGCGGATGTCATAGCCCGAATCGATAAACGCCTTCGACAACGTCATCACGATCGGATTGGGATCCTCGTTGAGTGGCAAATCGTCAACCGCATTGCCGGGCGGACTGCCGAACATCAGCGTCCACGCGCGGACCACGAACGCTCGCGCGAATTGGACGTTTTCGGGATGAGTGATCCAACGTGCGAGGCGTCGACGTTGGTTCCACTGATCCGGCGGAGGTGGCCCATCCGTTGGGTGCCGTTCTTCCGTCGCGTTCCGTTCGTCTGTTTGGTTTGGTTCGGCGGGTGTTGTCTGTTCGCTCGCATTGAGGGACACCAATGTTTCCTCGGTGTCCTCGTCACGGGCCGGTGAGTCTGTTTCGGGGGTGGGGTTTAGGTCGGTGGACGTTTCGCTCGCGTCGAGCAGGTCACGCCGGTAGGGAACGTTCGGTTGTACTTCAACCTCTTCGTCAGCGTCGAGGTATTGATAGTGATAGTTAGGCGTCCGATTTTTCAGGCCTTGCAAGCCTTCGTTTTTGGCCGCGGTGAAGAACGCCGCCAACGCGTGGAAATCTTGCTGGGTTCCTTCGCGGAAATCATCGTCGCCGCCCATCCACAAGGGATCGCCCATGGAGACGTTTCCCAGGAAGTCATCGTGGCACTGCAAACAGTCGATCCGGATGCCGAGAAACGCCCGGCAAGTTCTCGCGGCCATGCGGATCGGATCGGGTTGGCCGTTTCCGCTGTCGAACGTGACGGTGTAAAAATTCACCTCGGGGCGGTCAGTCCAAAGTCCTTTGGCGGTGATCAGACGACGCACTAAATCGTCGTACCGAATTTGCGCCGCGAACTGATCCGACAACCAAGTCCGAAACCGGCGGCGGCGATAAACCAAGAACGGTCCCTCATCGGCGCCAACGTAGAACCGAGTGAATCGCTCCGCCCAGTAATCATGAAACCGCGGATCGGACAGCAACGATTCCCGGTGACGTTCGACGCGTTCCTGTTCCGGGTGGGATTCGAGTTTGCGGATTTCTTCGAGCGACAATCCGGTGCCCACCAACGCGAGCGACAATCTTCGGCAGACCGTCAACCAATCCGCGGGCGGGGCGGTCTCGAGTTGGTCTTCGGCGATTCGCGATTCCCACAACTCGTGAATCGTTTGCTGCACGGCCAATCTTTCCTCAGCGTGCGGGCCACGCGAAAATGACACACTTGCCGCGTTAGGAAAATCACTCGTGTCGTCTGCGCCGTTGCCGCTGCGTTGAGGTTTCGCGTCAGGGTTGCTGGCGTCAGGGGTGCTCGCGTCAGGGGTGCTCATGCCCGATGTGAGAAACGCAAACGTGCTCAGCACACAAAAACCGGCAAATCCGAATCGTGCCAGCTTGCCGATCTTCGATCGAAACGTTCGCGGCGGTTTGTCGCGATGCGGGGGGGCGGGTGAGACGAAAGGTTCGTTCATGAAATCATGCCATCGTTTGCATGAGAGGATTCGGCGCGGTGTTCATCAACGCAATGATCTTCGGATTCGTGATCGTTGTCTGTCATTCGTTCGCCGATCGTGTATCTTGCCAAGATTCCTACAAAGTCAGATGTTTTTCGTGGTCGAGCGTTTCGACGATCGCAATTTCATTCCATATTCGAGTCTATCGACGTGAGTTCCTCCCCCCACACCGAATCCCCACGCGACGACTTTTTCTACGACGCCTACAACCGCGATGATATCGCATACGGGCTCGACCCGTCGGCGTCCTTGGCTGCGTATCTTTCGCAGATCATGCCCGCTGAAAATACCGCGAAGGGGAATTTGCGTGCGATCGATTTGGGAGCCGGCGCCGGCCGCGACACGCTCGCTCTCGCTGGGGCCGGGTTTGATGTTGAGTCCGTTGATCTGAGTGAACGTGGGTTGTCGCGGATCGCGGAGAGGGCTCGGCAGCGTGGTATCGCAGAACGGGTCACGACTCGGCTCGCCGATGTTCGCAAGATTGAATTCCCGGCTGCACATTACGATGCGGTGATCGCGACCACGGTCCTCGACCACATCCCGGCCGCGGACGCCGAATCGGTCTGGCAGCGGATGTGTGACAGCCTGACGAGCAACGGTGTGCTCTACGTTCATGTTCATACGACCGAAGATCCCGGCAGTGGCGTGCCGCCGGGCAACACGAGTTCGGCACCGGTCAGTGAAACGGCGGGAGCGGTCGTGAACTATTTCCGTCCGAACCAATTGGCCGCGATGGCGATCGATCCCAAAGCAAACTTGCGGATCCTTCGCTACGAAGAACGTCTCGAATGGGATTATACCCACGGCCCCGAACACCAACACGGCAAAGCGATCTTGCTAGCAGTTCGCGCCGGATATCACCCAGCCTGGTACGGCCACCCAGCCGCGTTTCCGCGAGAGAGTTGAAAAGGGGGTGTTGAAAAATGTGTGTCCCCGTTTTGCGGTGAAGCCCCTTATCCCCAGCCCCTCTCCCCGAAGGAGTTCGTGCAGTTTGTTGAGGCGGCGTTTTAGCGGGTTTCAGCATTTGAGAACCTCTCCCGCAACGAAGTTTTGCGGGAGGTCGAGCGACGCCGTTCAGGCGTACGCGAGGGAGGGGCCGAGCATGGGAAGTGGCGCGGATTGCCCTCCCCCGGACATCTCACTGAACGCTCGCTTTTCGACCCCTGCCGCTGGGAGTGCCGCTTGATTAAGAGCAGCATTTGGTAGTGGACGAGGCGACGAGTCCCTTGCGTGGGGAAGGACTCGTCGGCTCGTTCACTACGGTTCAGGTCCTGGGCCAAGGACGCCTCGAAGAACGTCAGTAATGAATTCGACGTCCCGTGCGGGCGGGGTTTTGCGAGGCGTTACTGGCACAGCACTTAAAAACTGCACGACCTCGAAGCGGGGCGAGGGGAGCCAGGGTGGGTTGAGGGCGTGTGCGTGAACGGATCAGCCGATTGGCGTTAGCCGTTATTCCCTCCCGTTGCGTCGTACTTTGCTTTGTACTTTGCTCCCAACTCAACGTAATGTTGGCAGTTGTCGCGGCATCGTTTCGCGAGGGCTTCGGATACCGGTTTGATCGGTTTGGCTGGACTGCCGACGGCGAGCATTCCTGCGGGGATTTCGGTTCCTTCGGTGACCAGGGCGCCGGCGGCTACGATGGCTCCTTTGCCGATCCGGGCGCCGTTGAGTACGATCGCGCCGATTCCGATGAGTGCGTCGTCCTCCACGGTCGCGCCGTGGACGACCGCGGAATGGCCCAACGTCACATCGGCGCCAAGCACACACGGCATCCCCGGGTCGCCGTGCAGGACACACTGGTCCTGAACGTTGGTTCGCGGGCCGATCTCAATTCGCTCGGCGTCGCCACGCATCACTGCTCCGTACCAAATGCTGACATTGGCTGCGATCTTCACTTCACCGACGACGACAGCGCCGGGGGCGATGAACGCGGTATCGTCGACCAACGACACATCTGTCTCGATGCCAACCACGGTTTCGCGTTTGTCAGACTTGTCAGCAATTTCGGGCGTTTCGGCTTCAATTTCAGTTCGATTCATGGGACGATTGGACAATGGAAAGTGACGAAAGGCACGATGATAACAAACCGACCAAAGGATCGCCGATGCGGTGGATCCGCACAGGAATCGTTTTTGTCCTGGTCGGGTTTATTCGCGGCTATCAGCTTTTCATCAGTCCGTTGCTTGGGCCCAATTGCCGTTTCACGCCGACCTGCAGTGCGTACGCGATCGAAGCGATGCAGAAGTACGGCCCGATCCGGGGAACGTGGCGGGCCGTCAAGCGTATCCTTCGCTGTCACCCATGGAACCCCGGCGGGTACGACCCGCCGTGAATCGGTTGGCGGTGACTGCGTGAGGAATTCAGTGCGTGTTTGCACGCAGATCGTGCCGCGAGGTCGTTATTGCGGAAACATCACCGTGGCTTGCGGTGCGAGACCGATTTGCTCGACGTGCGCGGTGACCGTATCGCCTGATTTCTTGTCTTGGTAGACGATATGCAGGTGAGTGGACGTGGCAGGATGAGTCAAACTGCCGACCGCGTCTTTGGCATACACTCCGATGACGCTGCCGCTGACCTTTGCCAGCGTGCTTTCGTATGCCTTTTCGTCGGCGGGTAATTCTTGTTGCGTCATGCGGGCGTGAATCGGGCATGCCCGTGGATGACATGCATCCGCACGTCTGTGAAAACACCCGTGATCCGAAAGACAAATGGATTGTCCGTGTCGATTCCCGCTGACTTCGCGGTCTCGGCGATGAACGCGTCGAAGTCGGCAGGTTGGACGCGGTCGGAGACTTTCTGTTCGGACCAGTTCGCGACATAAGCTCCGACCAGCATCGTTGCTTGCTCGTCGCCTTTTACAGGCAATGATTTGATTTGGCCATTGTCGTCGACTCCTGTAATGACAATCTTGCCATTGTCGATGGTCACTTCACCGTGAAGTCCCGCGAGAGCCGCGACGGCGTAGAAATTTTTCTGCGCTGTCAATTCGCTGAGCGAAACACGCCCGTGATCTTGATGCATCCCGATCGCTTCGTGCATCTTGCCAAAGTGAACGATTGACGCGTCTTGTGGATAATCCGCAAACGCTGATGTGTTCGAAAACGTTGGTGTGCCAAAGAAGATGCCGAGTCCGAGCAATAGAGTCGACGCAGCAGACAGGAGGCGTGAAGTTGACATGGTGCATTTTCGCAAACGAGAAATGTGGCTGTCCGCTGACGACACGCGGCAAGCTGGACGAGAACTCGCGCCGGAGAATGCAAGATCCGTTCCCTTGGAACGCGCTCAAGAAGGATGCCGCCAATGTAGGCAGACTTCGGCGACAAGGATTTCCCGCGAATCCAGCTACATGGATCGAACAGCAACGCCGTTGGCTATCCCATTTCAAGGGTCGATCGTACAGAACGTGGCGTCCGTTGCACGCGCGGATTCGCACAGAGAGCGTGTCGTGAAGCACGCCGGTGACATGCAATCGTGATTGCAGTTAGGCATTCTCTATGCTTGTTCCGCTGCTACTGAGCCGACTCGTCCAGAACAACTTTGGTTTCACCGATCTCCGCGATCGATGCGGCGTCGAGACAGTCAACGAGGTACTGGAGTTTAGCTGACTCGTGCACGTTGGCGACGAGCTGAATCGATTGCGGATCGGGCTGCGCGGCTTCCTTTAGCGTCGCCAGCAGATTCTGTTTGCCGAGAGCCTCCCGTTGCCAGTCCGTGCTCAACACCAAGAAGCCTCCGTGACGATCGATCTGAACTTCGATTGTTTGCATCTCGGGTGGCACGTTTTCGATCGGTCGCGTGCTAGCGTTGTTCGATTCCTGACGCGGGAACGCGATTGATTTCTGCATGCTGAATGAAGCCGTCACCATGAAGAAGATCAACAGCAGGAAGGTGACATCGACCATGGGAGTCATGTCCAAATCGCCGGCACGACCCAGAACGCTTTTGCGTGTTTGGGTTCTGTTGGCTTCGGCACCCGTACCACGCGTCGAGCATTGGGGAACCGATCCGGTGCACGTCGCGGCAATCACGTTGGGCTGGTTTGATGACTGTTCCGCTACCATTTCGATTCCCGGAGTGCGAGGTTGTTGGATCAGGCGATGCGTTCATCATAGGCTTTCCGGAAAGGTGTCGCGTGATTTCCGCCGTGAGGATGCATCGCGGGAAAGACTGGTTGATGGCTCACGTCTCTGATTGCCGCCGTTTGGTCGCGATGCATGTTTCCGCAGAACCAACTCACCGGTTGTGTGAGGGGTGGCGAGAGGAACGTGTCCGAAGCGAACGGGAGCGGTGTTTTTACGCGAAATCCTGTTCGGCTTCGTTGCTAAACAACAGCACGCATGCCCAGATGCCGATGGGAAACACGAGGCATCCAAAACACGGTATCGTCGTGATTACCGCTGCGGTTTTCGCGGAGCCGAGATTGGATCGGCGGACCATTGCGATGCCGCCGGCAAGGACGGCGCCTTGCAATGCGACGGCCAAGAACTGTCCCGCCAAACGGCCGAACAACTGCGCCGTATCGACTTGTTGAAAATTGACCTGGCCGGAGGCAAGCAGAAAAATGACCAACCCGATTTGAAAGATCCCGACGCCGATCACCAGTGCGGCCCAGCACATCATGATGATCGCCGGGATGTTGTAGAGAACAGCCGAACGGCCGCTGCGGAGGCGGCCTGCTCTCGATGGATTGCCTCCCTGATACGTGCGCGGTGCCGAGGGTGACGGTGTCGAGTATGGGTTGACCGGATTGGGCGAACGCAACGTCCGTTGTGGTACCGAAGGTCCCAGGCCGCCGCCGAAACCGCCTCCTGATGGTGCACCAGGCGTGGGAAGATTCGCGAACGGGTCATCGCTCGGTTGGCTCGGCGGTGTGTATCCGGCCGGGGCCGCGGGCGGTGAACTTGCTGCGGGCACGCCACCACCAGGGACTTTGAGTTGCGTTTGACATTTGCTGCACCGGACGACTTTCCCGGCGAAAGAACTCGGCACCTTGAGCGGTGTTTGGCAACTCGGGCATCGCAACTGGAGCGAACTCGCTGCCGATCCGGCTGCGTTGGGCGTGGGGGCTTTCCGAGTTGGGACCTTGGCGGTTTGCGGGTTTGGCGTTCCTGCCGGGACCCTCAGGACCGTTTGGCAACTGCTGCATTTGACCTGTTTCCCGCGCGCGGAATCCGCGACCTGCAACGTCGACTGGCAACCCGGACATTTCAGCTTCAGCCCCATTCGGAATCCTTCTCACTCGCATGCGAGAAAACGACATGCGAGAAAACGATGGAATGACCTGTCCGAACACGGCGATAATCGACGATTGCGCTATCGGAAAGGTGTCGACTTAAAAAAGTCAAACGAGGCTATCGCGTTTCTCGCGTGAACGGAGTGTTGCCCCCCCCGGCGATTCTACACGGCGCGAACGACGAGTGCATCATGGATTCGCTTTCATTTTTCCGCGTTCGATGAGGCATGGTGGCTAGACGCGTCAAAGAAAGATGCGGCCAGACTTCGGAGTACTGAGTTTTGTTACCGCGAGTCGGACATGTCATCTTTCGATACGCCCTATTGTTCCGACGCAGGTTGGTTTGCGAAGAGGCGGTAGTGGATCTTATTAGAGATCCTGCTGCATGAGGATCTTTAACAAGATCCACTACGGGAGAATTGAGCTGACATCGGTGCCCAGTACGCGTGCCAACCTGAGGACCAATCGATGTAAGCTCCCATGACCGAAAGGGCGGCATGAAGAATCAGATACCGTTGTCCGATCACGACCACGAAGCCGATTGCTAACGCAATCGCGAGTGCGATGAAGGCCAGGTGCGCGATTGTGCGCAGAAAGTGAATTTGGAATACGACGTTCACAATCCAAGACTCAGTGACGGTCGAGAGAATAGTCCACCTGTCCGGCGTCGGCAGGAAGCCTCGCTGAGTTTTCGAATTACGCGCGTCCGACATCGACCGGGGAATTGTGCTCGAATAGGCTCACGAGTCTGTCGTTGAATCGAGCCGTGTCGGTGAGAAGTGACGGCTGCACTTTCGCATGTCGTTGAATGTTTTGTTCCCTCGAAAGAGTTTCAATATGATCCGCGTAAGAGTCCTATCGTTCGTTGCTGTGATCTTGCTGGGGGCGTTCGTGACATCGATCGCCGGCGCGGATCAGCCGGACGGTGCCGAACGGCCGAACGTTTTGATCATGATGGTCGACGATCTCGGGTTTTCCGATGTCGGGTGTTTTGGCGGCGAGATTGATACGCCGAACCTCGACTCACTCGCGTCGGGTGGACTTCGGTTTTCGCAGTTCTACAACACGGCGAAGTGCCATTCGTCTCGTGTGAGCCTGCTCACCGGGCAGTACTGCATCGCCGCTGGTGACACGGCGTTAACGCACGCGGTGACCTCCGCTGAAGTTCTCGCTGAATCGGGTTACTCGACCGCGATGACTGGCAAATGGCACCTCAAAGACCAGCCGACTGACTTTGGTTTTCAAAAGTACTTTGGCCATCTCAGTGGAGCGTGCAACTACTTTTCCGGCGACAACACGTTTCGGTTCAATGGCGAACCATGGAAAGTGCCTGACGAAGGCTTTTACACCACGGTGGCGAACGTCGACTACGGGCTGCGTTTTCTCGACGAAATGCGTGAATCGCAAGAGCCGTGGTATTTGTATGTCGCCTTCAACGCGCCCCACGCACCGCTGCATGCGTTGCCAGAGGACTACGCGAAGTACAAAGGACGGTATGATCAAGGTTGGGATCAGATTCGTGACGAACGGATCGCCAAGCAGAAGCGACTCGGTGTTCTGCCGGAATCACTCGAACCGTCTCCGCGCCCCGATCACGTTCCCGCGTGGAACGATCTGAAGTCGTGGCAACGCGAGTACGAAGCCAACCGGATGACAACCCTCGCGGCGATGATCGATCGCGTGGATCAAGAGATCGGACGCCTCGTGGAAAATCTGAAGGAAAGCGGAGAGCTAGAAAACACATTCATCCTGTTTGTCTCCGATAATGGTGCCTGTCCCTATGATCGTCGGCCTGTTTTGATGGATGTTCAGCCGACCAACGCGGAAACCATGTTCGGTGACTCCACCGGATGGGCGTGGGCACGAAACAGTCCGTTTCGATACTACAAACAAAACCAATTCGAAGGAGGCATCTCGACGCCCGCGATCGCTCATTGGCCTGCCGGAATTCGGCAACCCGCGGGAGCCATCGTCGATCAACCGGCGCACCTCGTTGATGTGTTGCCTACGCTGGCGGACATATCCAATTCTTCGATTCCCGACACGTTTGCCGGACGTCAACTACGCCCGGTATCTGGTGTGTCGTTGCGGCCGGTCTTCGACGGTGCGAAGTCTTTCGACCGACCGCCGATCCATTTCCTGTTCGAGTCCGACCGTGGGCTTCGCGATGGCGATTGGAAATTGGTCAGTTTTCAAAGCAAGACGTGGGAACTTTACAACCTCGCCGAAGACCGCTGCGAGAATCACAACCTCGCCGATGTCTATCCCGAACGCGTGCAGGCGATGGTGAGTCAATGGACTACGATCGCGAAAGAAGTCTTGCACGCAAAACGAATATCGTATGCCGATGTGAAGCAGTCGACGGAGCCTCATCGACACGGCGGTTGGACAAAGTACGAAACGCAGAAGCCTACCGGTTAGGCGCGAAGGTCGGCGACGACCCATTTCAAGGGCGACAACCTATTCAAAGACCGTGCGGCGAGTGAATGCGGTCTCGCCCTACTGGCTTCTGAGGTGCGTTCGAAGTAGAACGGTGGGCATGCTTTCGCTGTAGATCACACGTGGCTCCACTCGGTCGTGATGTATAGACAACGCACCCCGCCTACAACTCTCCCACCAATGCTAATTCTCACCGTTCGTGCGGCGAAGTCTATTCACTTTGCCGTCGCTAATATCCTCTTCTTGAGTGTTTCGTCGCCGTTTTCTGCAAACGCTGCAGATGAATCGTTGTCGCCGCATCCAAACAAGCGAGTCGTTTGCTCGCAGCCTGCCGAGCAGTGGCAGGATGGAATGGTGACAGGCAATGGTTTGTTGGGAACGCTGCATTACGGGGAACCGCGTGACGAGATCGCGGTTGTGAACAGCCACCTGTTCCTGACGCCGAACGGGGCGCCGTTTGAGATCCCGGACATGTCCGATCAGGTCGCTCCGATGCGTGATTTGATGCTCAGCGGCGAGATCGGGATGGGCTATCGCGGATACCATGACGAGTTGCTCCGTCGTCGAGGGCTCGAGGTCAAGCGGCAGAATTACTACGGGATGGTTAACTCCCAGAAGTTCCATAGCGGTTATCAAATTCGCACGCAGATGGACGGCGATGGAGACGTTCGCGGATACCAGCGATTGATGCGGTATCAAACCGGTGAGGTTGTGACCCGGTGGACGGACAACGCCGGTGAATGGACGCGGCGCAGTTTCGCGTCACGAGCGGAGAACGTCTTGGTGACGGAGGTCATCGCTCCCCAAGGAGCAGCAATGTCCGGGCGATTTTCACTCGAACGGGTTCCCAAGACTCCGTCGAACGTCAAGGTGAAGTTCTCCGCTGAGAGCGGCGACGGTTCGAAGATGTTGAAAGTCGCCGCGTTGTATCACCCCGTCGCAGGCCGGCAAGCGGGATACGAAGGTGTCACGCGAGTGATTCTGCCCGAGGGTGGGTCGGCGCACGTTGATGAGAACGATTTCGTGGTGGCGGATGCCCCTCGTGTGTTGCTGCTGACGACGCTCGATCGCTACCGCGAGGAATCCATGCGGTGGGAACCGGGTACGTTGGAACAAATGCTCGAGGAAGTGGAACCGGCTTACGATGCACTTCTCGCTCCTCATGTTGCGATCCAGCAAGAGATGTTTGATCGTGTCGATATTGATCTCGGGGGCGACCCGGCCGAACGAGACATGGATACGATCGAATTGTTGACGTTGGAGGAAAACAGTCTCGATCGGATCAGTGCGGCACTGGTGGAGAAACTGTTCTACACGAGCCGGTATCTGTTCATGGCGTCATCGGGTTCCCAGTACGCACCCCGGTTGTGCGGGATGTTCACCGGCGAGTGGGACTCGGCCTGGAGCGGTGATTATACGTGCGATGCGAACGTGAATCTCGCGGTCCTCGGTGGCGGTGTAGTGGATCTTCCCGAGTGCATGGAGGGCTATTTTCAGATTCTCGAACGCACAAAACCTCAATGGCGTCACGCGGCGGAACGTTTTTGGGGATGTCGCGGGATCGTCGGTCCTGTGCGGATTGATGGCGAAGTCGCGATTCCGATTCACTGTGGCCCCTACCACGCTCACTTCACCGCCACCGGCCTCGGACCGTGGTTGGTTTATCCGATGTTCGAGCACTATCTGATCACCGGCGACGAAGCTTTTCTGCGTTACCGCGTGTATCCGTTTTTGGAAGAGATGACAGTCTTCTACGAAGACTTTTTGACCCGGCGTGACGCGAACGGGAAGCTGGTCTTTGTGCCATCCAATTCACCGGAGAACGCGTGGAAGGGAATCCAGCCACGGACGTCAGCGGCGATCAATTCGACGATGGATATCGCGGCGGCCAAGCATTGTTTAAACATGTTGTTGCAGACCCGGGAGATCCTCGGCATTGAAGAAGACGGTGCGTCTCGCAAGTGGCAGGCGATGCTCGATGACATGCCTCCGTATTTGGTCAACGACGACGGGGCGTTGAAGGAGTGGGCGTGGCCGACGATCGGCGAAAACTATTCGCACCGGCACAGTAGCCACATGTATGCGGTATGGCCTTCGAACGACATCAACATGGATGATCCGCAAACACGCGATCTGGTTCCGGCGGTAAAACGTGCCCTCGAAAAGCGCGACCACAAAGTCCGCGAGGCTCACGACGCGTTGCAAAGGTCAATCGCGTGGATCCGGATGAAGGAAGGAGAATCGTTCTACAAGATCCTGAAATACTTACTCGAAAACGGCTACCTCTACGACTCGTTGACGACGAGCCATAACAACGGACATCACGTCTACAACTATGACATGATCCTTTGCATGCAGGGGCTCCTGACGGAAATGATCGTCACGACGCAGCCTGATACCCTTGAGGTTCTTCCCGCTATGCCGCGGGTGTTCCACCACGGCAGTTTGTCGGGGATCCGAGGTCGCAATCAAACGACGATCGAGTCATTGCGGTGGGATTTCGATCCGCAATCGGGTTCGGGATCGGTTGTTGTTGACGTTGTCAGTCAGGTCGATCAGTCTTTGGACGTGATTCATCGTGCGGGGATCGAGTCGATCACGGCCTCCTCGAAAGTCGAAGAATCGTCGCTCGGTGATCACGCTCGTCGGGTGCATTTCCCAGTGGGAGAAACCGTTCGGATTGAAATCCGGTTCTGAGTCGGTGGGGGAGTTCTTGGGGCGTCGGCTCGACGATTCTCGCCTTCGTAGCTGGGTTCGCTAGAATTTTGGTTTGCGCGGCGCGAGTTTATTTTGGCGGGACTGTTGGATCGAACCGTAGTGGATGACGCAAGGAATCCTCTTCCTGGTTGCGCATGAAGGACTCGTTGCCTCGTGCACTACCGTGGGGCCTGTTTTGGGGCGTTGACAGACTGCGGTGTTGTTTATGGCAGGTAGAAGCCGAATGACATTTGCATCCGGGTCGCGTCAGCTTTTTCGCCGTTTTGGTTTTCGCGCGTGCCGTATAGGTATTCGATACCAATGAAGACGCGGTCCACGGGATTGTGGATCAGGTTGACGGCGAGATAGGTGGTTTCTCGCAGGTTCACGCCAGCTTGGCCAGCGATCCTGTCCAACGTCAATTCGCTGAAGGTGAAGTTGGACGTCAGTTGGTCGTTCCAGGCGTGTTTGGCACCGATCATCCATCCAAACATGGGCAGGATTTCCGCGGTGGTTGCTCCCGTTGCGACAACGTCGGGCGATCCACGATAGCTGCCGATTCCTTCACCGACGGTGATCTGCGAATAGACTCTCGTCGCGTCCGTGCACCCCAGTGAACCGGTCAGGTTGCAACCCCATGCGGTATCCGTCACGACAGGATCGCCGGTCCGTTGGAAGCCCAATTCGCGAATCACGAACGCGGCTTGAAAGTCGCCAAGATCGCGTTCGAGTTTCAAGTGAGAGATCAGGTCCGGTGATTCCGTTCGTCCTTCGCCAGTAACCCCTGTTGGGATCTCGATATCGATTCGTGGATCTTCTAGCGCGATCGCCCACGAAAGCCCACTGTCGCCGATCGGCAAGTCGAGACGAACCAATCCTTGACGTCGGTTGACGTTGGATACCGCGCCTTCAAAGTCGAGCGTTTGAGGCACCGCGGACGGGTGAGTGAACGTGGTCCATGTCTGACCAGCGGTGAAATAGCCCATCGTTCCGTAAGCGTGACGCAGCCGGAAGGCTCCGTTGCCTCCGTCGTCGCCGCCGAAGAAATCGGCCTCGACGAACGCACGAACGACTTGATCTTGCACCATCCAACGGGTGTCAAAACTCAGCCGAGACGACTTCGCGTGAAATCGTGAATTCCGATGGTCGGCGACTCCGACGGGGATCTCTCCGGTATCGAATGAGTCAACGGAGTCGATCGGATCGAAATCGGAAATGAAATCTGCTTTGACAAAACCGCCGATCTTTAGGGCGACGTCATCACCAAAGACGAGGATCCCGGTATCGAAGTCGGGAAACGCGCTGAAGTTGTTTTGTTGTTGGGTGCCGATCGATTGATCGAAGTCGTCTGACGCAAACGATGGATTCGGCGTGTTTGTCGAGAAGCCGTCGGCAGGGAAAGACGTGTATGGCTGGTCCGCCGGCACGACAACGGGATCGTCCAACGTTGTGAGATTGGAATCGAGTTCACTGAGCTGCGACGCGAAAAATGTCTCTTCTGCCGAAGTGCTCGCCGGGAGCGTTTGCAACAGATTGGCGAACGAATCGTCGGTGTGGATTTGGGGCGTGGGGACGTCTTGGCCGTTCGCCGATGTCCCCGCATGAGCCAGCATCGCTACCGCCCATGCCGCGATCATCAGCCCGCGAGAGAGCGAGCGTTGATGTCGGTTGCGATGGGTTACGGTAAAAAGCATGGGCCCCTGTCCGGTCGAACAACCGCCTGCGTCATTCAGGTTTGGTTTGCGAGCGGGCCGCAATCGATCTCGTTCACGATCCGTTTCTGCCACACGGGCAGTATCCGCGAGGTGGCTGACAATCATCAATGCGCGCAACGCGTCGATCACGCCACGTCTGTTCTCGTCATGCCGGTCGTGTGAACTTGAACGATTCTGCCGATTGTGAGGGGAGGGCCCCGGTCCTCACACGCGGCATCGCTGCGGTCGCGTTTCGCGGATGCCGTATCGGCGGTTATCTGCCTTCGGGGTGATCGCCGGGGCGGAGGCCTTGTTGGAAGTAGACTTCCGGTTTGTGCCAGATACCCGTCGATTTGAAAGAAGGCTTTTCCACATCGAGGCTGAGATCGCAATCAAATCGTGCGATGATCGAATATCCCTTGCCGGGACGACCGGCGTTGATGAAGTGGCTCAGCCCCCACGTGACTCCGCGTCCGTCTTTCGTGTCGGTGAAGGCATCGGGCGTGTAGGGTGCCGCCGCGAACGGTGTTAACGAAAGGCAGGAGGCGATTTCAAAGTTCACGCCGTCTTTGGAAACCTGCATCGTGTCACGTTCGTTGCCATCTTTGATAGCGAGCGCGGCGACGCCTTTTTTGAACGGGAAGTATGTTGTCTCGTGTCCTGAATTCAGCACCGGGTTGAGCGGGTGTTTGGTGTACGGTCCGAGCGGATCGTCGGCGATCGCCAATCCGTGCGCGACGGCGTACTTGTTCCGCAGTTCCGGCCATTTGTTGTAGGCGGCTTTGTAGTAGAGGTAAATCTTTCCGTTCCGCACGATCGGTTGCGGATCGTGGGTCGCGTCTTGGTCCCACTCGCCTTTCTTGCCGAATGGGATCACCGAATCGCCTCCGTGTGTCCATGGGCCATCGGGTGAGTCCGAGTACGACACCGAAACGGGACACCAATCACCTTTCAGACCGCTAGGTTCGACGAACGCTTGGTAGAACAGGTAGTACTTCCCTTTCCAAACGAGGATGTCGGGAGTACAGACCGAACGCCAACCGGGGTTCGGTTTCGCAGGACGTTGGATGGCCGCACCCTGTTCCTCCCACGTGAATCCGTCTTTGCTGGTCGCGTGCCAGATTTCGGCGAGGTCCCAATCCGTTGACGGAATCTCATCGGTGGCTTCGGCGGCTCGGTTCCAGCCGATCGGTGGAACGATGGTGTGACGTTTGGTGTAGTAAACGTGGTAGACGCCATCGACCAAGATCGGTCGCGAAGGGTCACGTCGCGAGATCGTT
>NZ_ANOH01000253.1 GCF_000346505.1 Aporhodopirellula sallentina SM41 | reverse complement strand
GGATCCGTAGCGAAAGTTGCCAAAACTTTCGGCGATCCGTGGGGCCTGCCGAAACTCTCGGCGAGTCTCGCTACCACTTTTTCTCTGTAACGAGCGTTGCTAAGACGTCGGAGAAGCGTCGGGTGTTTGGATGTCGCTCTTGGCGAAACAATGGAGACAATTGTTCGACACTCCCAGGTGTTAGAGTGTGGTTGGGAATTCCGCACAGCGAGTCGAATGCATTTGTGGAGTATCAGGATGCTCGCATTGGTAGAACGTCATGGTCCCGTCAAGCCCGCAGATCCAGACTTCGTCCGCACCGGCATCAAAGTAAAGCTGACGCTTGGTTCGCATTTCGGATTCGGAATTGCCCGGAGAGAGCACTTCGACGCAAATTTCAGGTGCGACTTCAAATGCGATTTGACCTTTGACCTGTTCGAGTCGTGCATCCGAATACCACCCGACGTCCGCAGCCTTCACGCCATCGATCGTTGAAATCGGACACTCGGGATGGACATTGCCACCGAGCATTCGGTCGAGCATTACGGTGATTTTTCCTTGGCGATGGCTATGCCCGCCTGAGGCAGGTGGGGTCATCAGGATTTGCCCGTACGCGTTGGTTTCGATTCGATAGGGAAGTTCGGCCAATCCGCGATCCGCCAGCACTTCGCTCCATCGCTTGCGATTGAACGCCAGTTGCTGTTCACGTGGGGGCAGGTGAAGGGTCAGTTGCATGACGATGTTCTATCTTGGTCGATCGAGCGAAAACACACTGCGATTATAGCGATTGTGGGCGGCGAAGGAGGCAGAAGCCGAGATGCAACCACCTTTTCACCCGCACCACAACGCCCTGCCAATCGCACCCATTTCAACGCAGAGACGCAAGGGAGCAAAGCACCCGATCACCCCAAGCACAACCCGAACGCCCCTCGGGAGGGTCGAGCGAGGAAAGGGCTTGTCCCGGCGGGGCCACAATTGACGGCTACCAATCACGCGAAAGGCACGTAGCCGGAGTCGCCAAGACTTTGGGGGGATTAGCTATTAGCCGTTAGCCGTTAGCCGTTAGCTGTTAGCAAGACGCTTCCGTCCGGGCTCGTCTCGGCGGATTCAACGCCCTTCCCCACACTCCTCCCCGTAGCCGGAGTCGTTAAGACTTCGGGGCATCCCCTCAGCATCCCTGAACTCTGACGAGCCCGCCTGCCACAAGAAACAGTTCACGCAATAGCACCCACAACCCCGTCTTCAGCTTTCGTGTGTTTCGTCCCTTTCGTGGTAGAAAATACACACAACCTAACCACGAAATACACGAACCACACGAAAATAGACCGTAGCGAAAGTTGCCAAAACTTTCGGCGATTCGTGTGAGCCGGCCGAAACTCTTGGCGACTTGTTGATTTAATCGTTTAACGGGTAGCCAAAGGCGACCTACTTGCCGCTGTGCGTCGCCTACGGCTACCGGTTAAACGAAAACAGGTTGACTCTTGATTAAATCGACAAACTCTTGGCGAGCCCGCCTACCACAAGAAGCAGTTCACGCAAAAGCAGCCACCACCCACTCCAACCCTTTCGTGTGGTTCGCAACCTTCGTGGTAGAAAACACACCCCACCTACAAGAAACTCACCGAACAGAATCGATGGTTGAAACTGGCCGCCAGATCAAAGACGACGGCTAAGCGGCGGGCTATTTGAAAAGAAACTGCGGCAACTTCCGCAGTGGTTTGGTCAGCCGCAGGCCCACTGGTGGCTTCAGGCCATTGGCCACCCAAGCCGCCCGGTCATCCGCGTTGGCTTGCATGCGATTCTTGAGGGAAGCATTGCTTGCCCCGCCAGTTCGCATTTTGACCATCACGTGCGGGATGTACTTCATCCTTGCGCCATGCCGGACCATCATCCGCACCAACAGCTCATAGTCGGCCGCGGTTTGAATCGAGCAATCGAAAGCTCCGAAACGCTCGTAAAGGCTGCGACGAAAGTAAACCGTCGGATGTGGTGGCATCCATCCTGTGCGGAACTTGCGGACGTCGTACTCGCCCGAACGCCAGTACCGATGGACTTTGTCAGGCGTCTGCCCATCGACATAAACCAAGTCCCCATAAACACCGTCGACGTCTGGATCGCTCATCGCATCGGCGACTCGGGCGAGCGTTTGCGGGTCTGCCAACCAATCGTCCGCATGAATAAACCCAATCACATCGCCCGAGGCAGCGGCGATGCCTTTGTTGAGTGCGTCGTAGATACCGCTGTCGCTTTCCCGGATCGATTTCGTGACGACGCGGGCATGTTCCATCACAACCGTATCCGTTCCATCGTCCGACATCCCATCCACGACGATGTATTCCAGGTCAAAGCCGTCGACATCTTGCAATGAAACACTTTCAATCGTCGCGCCGATCGTTGTCGCGCGATTGAAAACAGCCGTGATAAGAGAGATTCGCATCGTAATAGAACGCTTTACAAAATGATGTAGCCGATGTCGCCAGACTTCGGAAATTCACTAGTACTTCATGTCAACTTGATTTTCGGGTAGTGGACGAGGCGACGAGTCCTTGATGCGCTAGTCACGCAAGGGGATTCCTTGCGTCATCCACTACGATTCCACCCGAAAATTGAGATGCGGTAGACTACTAGCTTTTAGCAATTAGCCTTTAGCACTACACTTCCGCGCGGGCTTGTCCCGGCGGAATCAAAGCCCAATCCGACGCTTCTTCTCGTACCCGGTGTCGCCAAGACGTCGGTAGCTGTTTGGCCCCAAGTATGCGATCGAGTGGTGTCTTCCGTTTATTAACCACGAAATACACGAACCACACGAAAATTCCCTTAGCCGGAGTTGCGTAGACTTCGGAAATCCAAAAGCTATTAGCGTTCAGCAATTTGCTTTTAGCTCTACGCTTCCGCGCGGGCTCGTCCCGGCGGAGCCACAACTGACAGCTACCGACCAACAAGAAACACCACCAAACTCCGTCTGGGCTCGTCCCAACAGTTCAGAAGCCCTCATTCAACCTCTTTTCGATGCAGAGCCAACTTTCGTGTCGTTCGGGTCTTTCGTGGTGAGAGAAATTACCGATCGACAGAGCGATCGGCCGCGTAAGCACCCGTCATCAATAGCATTTTTGCTATGACGACTTCGGCCGTGCTGGATTACCGATCACAGTCGTGTTGGGCGGCACATCTTTGAGTACTACCGATCCAGCCACACACATGCTGTTTGGCCCGATGGTGACGCCAGGTGCTACAAACGCCTGAGCGGCAACCCAAGATCCCTCTTTGATTTCAATTGACTTGGTGACCAAATCAAATCCTGGCCGATCAAAACGATGCGATCCCGTGCACAAAAATGCCCGCTGCGAAATACAACAATTCGTTTCGACAACAACCTCATCCAGATTCAGCATCATGACCTGTTCGCCGATCCAAACATGGTCACCGACAAACAGACGCCATGGAAAGGCGATCCAGACACCGCTCCGAATGACGACACCGTTTCCAACGGTTGCCCCAAAAAAACGCAACCACGCGACGCGAACACACGAAGGAAAGGGAAGCGGGACGATGAAGAAAACTGCCCGAATGATCAGCCAACAATACTCAGTAAACCGCGACGCACCGCGGTCTAAGTTGGATCGATAGTTATGGAGTTCAATTTGGTTCACGGAGGGACCACTATCCAAAATCGACGAATTCAGGACGCTGGCCGCCCAACATCCACCGGTACATCGCTAGGTACTGGGATGCGATTCGTTCCCACGTAAACGACTGCGACACTAAATCGAATCCATTCTGCCCTATTCGTTCAAGTTCACTCGATTCGGATTCAAGCCATCGCCGGAGGCCTGCCATAATTGACTCGGGAGACGTGGTGATGGAAATCGCGGCATCGTGATCGAAACCTTCGGGTAAATGGCAGTGTTCAGTCATCAACACGGGAAGACGATACGACCATGCTTCGAGCACCGACATGGGTAGACCTTCGCTGTAGGAAGGCAATACGAATCCGTGTGCTTCATTGAGCCATTTCGTCTTTATCTCACCGAAAACAGGCCCTGCGAACTGAACCGAGTTTTCTAGGCTGTTCTCGATTACCCATTTTCGCAAGCTTTTCTCGTGGCCGCCGTCATCCCAACCGGCAATGATCAAACGGGCCTCTCGCATCGGCAAGCCATCTTCCTGGACGCACCGATGCCATGCTTGAAGCAATTCAACCAACCCTTTTTTGGGGTGGATGCGTCCTAAGAACAGGAGTGTCCGGGGGCGGTCGGTGGTTTGGCTGGGGCGTTCAACTTTTGGTAAATCAATTCCGTTCGGAATGACACAAATCGGCTCTGGATACCCACATCGACGTATGTCTTCCGCTTCAGCCTTGCACAGAGCGTGAAAACAGCGAGCGTTCGCCAAGTGCCTCGACTCAAACCACCACGAGGCCACCAATTTTTTAAAGCGTGACCGGCTGAGTGCCCACGAGTCTAACATCCCGTGTGGCGCAACGACATATGGGATTTTTCCACGGCGTGCCACCGAATGAACATCGGCGGATGTGTGCTTGAAAATACCATGGGTATGAATCACGTCGCTGTGGAACTCGAGTAAATGCTTACGCAGGTCGGGGGAATACCCCAACGCTGATGGGCCACGAACTTCGAACGTCTGAGGTTTGGCGCGCCCCCAGTTCGAGTCGTTTTCCAAAGGTGAATCATCTGCCAGGCCAAACAGTTCTGCGTCAACTGAATGATTTACGGTCAAATGTCGATACACGGGGCGCATCACCGCCGGGATACCACCGCCTCGCGCGGATAGCGCATGGGTCACCGCAGCGATTTTCAAGAGTCAACCCAAGGTGGCGGGCTGGAAGTACGGTTGGAATGGTTTCGTTCCTGCCGCCGCTCCCAAAAAGCGATCAAAATCCATCCGAAAATGAATGGGTAAAGCACCAAAAGCGTGATATCTCGCCCCATGTTGAATGTTAGGATTAAGCCGAGAGCGTACAACATCAATCTTGCCGGATATTCGTTCGACACACGATCCTGGCGGGCCAGTATCCCCACCCAGATCGCCATCAACAAAGCTGCGGCGATCGGACCCAACCATGGACCAAAGTTAACAACACCCTGGCCAATCATTCCGGTTGAAATCGTTGCGTAGACTCCTGCGCTTGCGGCACTGCCACCGCCTTGACCGCGGGCGATGGCATAGTCGATTCCAATCGTCGGCTTTCCAGGCCAAATGATCCGCGGGATGGGATTGGCTGCTTCCGCAAAATAACGTTTTCCCCAATTGGCCTCGTACGAACCGTTGGCGAAAAACCGGTTGATCCATGACAGTTCTTCGCACATATTTAGCCCGAGGTGCTTGCTGCCCGCCGATTCGCGAATGCTCGCCCCCGATGCGAAAGCAGCGGAAATGCTGCGATTCGTTCGATTGCTTAGAACAAAGCTAAACCAAAGGCTAGTCACCAATAATCCCAGCCCAATGTAGACGAACTTGGTGGGCAGATTGCCCCTCACACGACCAAAAACCCAAGCGCTGAAACCAGGAATCATCGTCGCTAGCATCGTGTTACGGGTACGGTCAAAAATGTAGTAGGGCATTGAAAGGCAACAAACGATCAATGCCATTCGACGTGTCGTTCTATTTCGCGCGAGCGCGAGAATTACGCCAAAACCGGCCGTCAGAAACACCTGGAAATAGCCTGCCAGTGCTAAAAGCGAATCAATGCCCCCTCCCATGCGATTGCGAGACCAAGGCTCAGCTTTGTAGGTCAGGTATGGTGCGAAAAGCCCGAGGAAGTTGAACTTTACTCGTACCAGCGCAACGATCATCAACAAAACCCAAGCGACAAACAGCGACTTGGCGAATGTGTCGATTTTCGCTTGGACCGCAGGATGATCCAACGGTCGGCGTTCGAGAATCGCAACTGCTTGGCTCGGACGCCTCGGTCCAGCAAATTGGCCTGTCATCACGGGAGCAAATGTGATGAATGCAATGACAAATCCACAAACTTGCCACCACGCATTTTCTATCGCGACGTCACCAATCAGCGTTCGATACCCCGCAAAATCGTTGTAAAGCACATCCCCGACATACCAAATGGACACTGTCAGAAGTACTGCGCAAGCAGGAATCCCCCAAGCCTCGCGACGCTTCGACCAAGCGTGCGTAGCCGACATCGCCAGTAATACACAAGCAAGGTAAAAGGGCAGCGGATAAATAGCTAGGTCAGGCATTTGAAGCGTTGGTTGGGCGGAGATTTAGGATGGGGGTCCAATCTCTTTCGGCCGATAAGACTGCTTGGATGGCTATCCAACTAATCGTCGGGACAGGTCTTTCAAGCTGAACGCGGGGGCGACGATACTGTTTAGATCCCAATCCGATTCGAAGAATTGAACTATTGTCGCCGCGATAGTGGATGGCTCTAGATCCGGCAAAACAAGCCCGTTTTCGCCATGCGTAACGGCAGCACCGCAATGACGAGACGCAATCACTGGTAACCCGTACGAAAGCGCCTCGAGCTGGGTCAATGCGTACCCGTCCGACAGGGTCGGAAGAATGAACACATCGGCGGCGCGATACGCGGCAGCAACGTCACTGCGACGCAGGGGCCCGACGAAATGCACGTTCGGCAGTGAAGACCATAGGTCGGGATCAATCTCGCTCGGTCCTGCCAAAGTCAGCTCAAAACGAGAATCGTCGACCAGCAAACGCATCGCATCGACTAAGCGACCTATCCCCTTGCGAAGATTGACCTGACCTAGAAACAGGATCCGTAACCGATCAGCCGTTTTGACGCTAGCCACGGTTCTTTGCTCGACAGCATCCTTACAATCGCCTAAAAGGCCGTTCTCGCCGGGCGGGACATAAACAAGCGGTACGATATCGATTTTTCCGGGATCAATGGACTCACCTCTCAAGCACTCGGCCGACCATGGTGAATTCACAATAACGCGGTCGCAAAGTTCCATTTCTTCATGCCAGGCATCCCAATAGGATTTGGGGGCTGGTCTCCAACTTGACTTCACCTGTGAATACCGCTCGTGTTCACGTGCGACGATGCGTTCTTCTTCAGGCCCAGGATCAATCTGGTCCACGACCGTGGTCCAGCCTTTCGACCGAGCGGATCGAACGGCCAATCGGGCAGCGTAGCTGAAAGAAAAAAGCGTCCGAGGTGATTCATCAAGCGGCACAAGCCTAGACACCGCAAAACGCTCATACCAATCGTTGCGATGGATGATGCGATCCCAACCTGCCAAGCCTTTCGCGCGAGCTGCAACTTCTTCGGCAAAGAAAAATAGACCTGGCGATTGAACTGACGCGTTTGCCAAGTCCTTGTGCCAACGATCATGCAAACGTCCTAGCCGTTTGAAACGCCGAGTGAGCGATCCCGGAGCACACCAATGATCCGTAAGCAACAAGCCAAGTCGCCCTGCGGCGTGCAGTGCTCGCGGAATCGCGTAGTGCTCGCGCGCGCCAAGTTGGCTGACAATCCAGGAAGAAGATGAGGTGGTCAGAGTGCAGTTTTCAATTAGCAGGGGTGAGGTCGGCCAACGAGGTGTTAGCAATTGGTTTCGCAAGTAATCTGCAGGGCTCGCCGTAAGCCTTCGCCGAAAGCACCTGTTGGCATTCGGTCATTCAAAATCCGTTGGGATTCACGCCCAAGCTGCTTGCGTTCCTGTGCCGACAACTCACTGACTCGTGACATCGCCGCCTCCATGGATCGAAGCTCAATCGCATCGAAAGTAAATCCGTTGATCCCGTCGTCCACCAACTCCTCCACCGCGCCCCCGTTGAGACTAGCAACGATTGGCAACCCACTCGCCATTGCTTCGTTGATGACAAGTCCCCACGGCTCTCGAATCGCTGGATGAAAAAACGCTGACGCCGCAGCATAGAATTCAGGCAGTTGATCGATCTGCCGGAAACCCGGCAAAAAGACTATCGGCTTTCTCTCATCACCTTTCGATAGTTGTTTGAGTGTTACCTCTGGTTTCGTCTCCCACGGCGCACCTTCCACCACTTGCAACCCAAGCAACCTCGTGCGTTCGACAATCTGCGCCTTCAGCGGCCCATCCCCCAATAAACACAACTCCCACTCACCGCCGCTCGCCCGATAGCCCGCATACGCATCCACCGCCGCGACCAAGTTCTTCACGGGCACAAACCGGTTACTCGCCAAAAAGAACGGGGGCGTGCCCCGGTCTCTCGCGGCTCGCAACTCGCCCACACGCCTTTCAAAATACTCGTTGTCCACGGTATTGTATCCGAAAGTGATACGATCTCTCCGCACTCCTAACGTTGTCAAGTAATCCGCATGAGACTGCGCCCCGACCAAAGCAGTATCAAAGCGCCGCAACAACCTTCTTTTTAGTTTCTCTTTCCACCAAACGCGTTCGCCGTCAATGGCACGCGTCTCACTCATCAAGATGGTTTTGCACGTATTCTTGCTAGCCCATTCCAAACAAGCTCTCGCATCAACGCTTCCCCAACCCGCAATCGCGATTGCGTCAGGTTGCTCGGCGTTCAGTCTTTCCGAGACTTCCGTGCGAAGCTGCCCCGAAGAGAAGTTCTCGTAGTGGCCATCGGGAAACAATGTGACGAAGTCATCGTCCTCATGGTCGCCTAAAGAATCCGACTCATCCCAGGCATAGGTCGCGTCGGTCGCACAAATCTGAAGCCCCCGCACGCGCCACCCCAGCGGGCCAAGCACGTCTTGGGCACTGCGAAGTCGCGCCAAGTGGTACGGCCCAAAGCGGACAAAGTGAATCAGAAGAGAGCGGGAAGCGGTCAAGTAGATTAAGAGGTTGGTTGCGTTTTCAGTGAGCCGTGATCGCGTAGGCGGTCGGGCTTAGATCGAATCCTTCACGCCTTGCAGAAACCTGCACACG
>NZ_ANOH01000252.1 GCF_000346505.1 Aporhodopirellula sallentina SM41 | reverse complement strand
ATGACCGATGATCAGGGCTATGGCGATTTGGGATGTCACGGGCATCCCTATTTGCAAACGCCGAATCTCGATGCGTTGTACGGGCAGAGCACGCGGTTTGTCGATTTTCACGTCAGCCCCACGTGCGCGCCGACACGTTCGGCACTGATGTCGGGGAAGGCTCCTTTTAAGAACGGTGTCACCCATACGATCTTGCAACGCGACCGGATGACGTTGTCGTCGAAGACGATTGCCGAGATTCTCAAATCCGCTGGTTACACGACTGGAATTTTTGGCAAATGGCACCTCGGCGATGAAGACCCCTATCAGCCGCACAATCGAGGCTTTGACAAAACGTTCATTCACGGTGCCGGTGGCATCGGTCAGCGGTTCGCAGGTGCCCAGGGCGATGCACCGGGGACGGATTACTTTGATCCGATCATCAAAGACAACAACCGATTCGTGAAAACGGACGGCTACTGCACCGATGTGTTTTTCCAAGAAACGCTTGGTTGGATCAAAGAGCAAAAGGACACGGAGGCCCCGTTCTTTGCCTATCTGGCCACGAACGCTCCGCACGGACCGTACAAAGTCGCCAAAGAGTACTCAGATCTGTACAAAGACAAGTGCAGTGAGAAGTCGGCAGCTTTCTTTGGGATGATCACCAACATCGATGAGAACATGGGACTGCTCATGCGGAAGCTCGATGAATGGGATTTGTCCGACAACACGTTATTGATTTTCATGACCGATAACGGATCCGCGGCCGGAACGTACAACTACAACATGAAGGGGAAGAAGGGCTCGGCGGACGAAGGTGGTTCACGAGTTCCGTTGTTCATGCGTATGCCGGGTCTGACCACGGCGGGAGCGGAGGTGGATCGCATCGCGCGGCACTACGATTTGTTTCCGACGCTGGCGGAGATCGCGGGAGCAACGATTCCCGAAGACCTCGAACTCGATGGGCGTAGCCTCGTTCCGTTGATCAAGAATCCCGAGAGCGACTGGCCCGATCGCAGTTTGTTCTTCCACACCGGTCGTTGGCCGAAGAAGGGGGCTCCCCGACAATGGGGCAAGGGGGATCCGGATCCAAACGCCGCCAAGTATCGGAACTTTGCGGTGCGGAACGAACGATGGCGATTGGTCAATGATGCGTTGTACGACATCGAGAACGACCCGAGTCAGACGACCGACGTCGCAAAGAGCCATCCCGAGATCGCGTCTGAACTTCTCGCGGCGTTCGATGTTTGGTGGGAGGAAGTGCGTCCGATGATGGTCAATGAGGATGCGCCGCTCGACGTCGGCAAACCCTTCGAAGAGCAGTTCCGCAAACAGCAGGAGAGCGAAGGGATCCCAGCCTGGGAACGCCCAACGCTGTAGAAGTCGGACCGCCGAAGTCTGGCGACATCGGTTACGTCATTTCTCGAAAACGCTTTAAAGAACGCGATGTAATCGCGTTCTCACGCCACTCTCCTCGTTGCCAATTAACACTGTCCCGATAGGATCGATCTTCATGCGACGTTTCGCTCAATTGTTTGTGTTTGTCACCATCCTCAGTGGTTCCGCTGGATTTTCATTCGCGAATGGAGACGGTGAAGATGCGAGTCGCGTTGGGAAAGGTGACGACGTCCGGCCGAATATTGTCTTTTTGCTCGCCGATGATCAATCGACGTATTCGGTCGGGTGCTACGGAAATCCGGATGTCAAAACACCGAACATGGATCGGCTGGCCCGGGACGGTGTGTTGTTCGACAATCACTACAACACCACTGCAATCTGCATGGCGAGCCGCGCGAACATCTTCACAGGGATGTATGAGTACAAAACCGGTTGCAACTTCATGCACGGCGACATGAAGCCGGAGGTGTGGGAGTTGAGCTATCCGGTTGCGTTGCGCAAGGCCGGCTACCTGACCGCGTTCGCTGGCAAATTCGGATTGGTCGTCGAAGGGAAGGGATTGTGCGAGGAAGATTTCGACTTCTGGGGTGGCGGTCCCGGGCAGACAAGTTACGCGACGGCAAGCAACCGGGCGATGAAGAAGTATGCCAAAGACTACCCGCATTCGACGTTGTCATACGCCGCGTTTGCGCAAGACGTGATTCGTGAGTCGGTCAACCAAGAAAAGCCGTTCTGCCTTTCGATCAGTTTCAAGGCACCCCATAAACCGGCGGTGCCTGACCCTCGCTTTGACGCGGTTTACAAAGACGCCACGTTTACGAAACCGGCAAACTTCGGCCGCGAGCACGGCGAACATCTCTCTCCGCAGAGCAAGATGGGACGACAGTATCCACGGTTCAGCGAGTGGAAATACGATACCGACTACGACGGTGAGATGAGAAAGTATCACCAACAAATTTACGGGATCGATGTCGCATTGGGGATGATTCGGGATGAACTCGACGCCCAGGGGATAGCGGACAATACCGTCGTGATTTACACGAGCGACAACGGATACATCTGCGGTTCGCACGGTTACGGATCGAAAGTGCTGCCGATGGAGGAATCGTCTCGTGTTCCTTTGATGATCTACGACCCACGCAGTCCGCTCAATGGGCAACAGGTGCGATGCCAAGCCCTCACCGGGAACATTGATTTCGCGGCAACCATCGTGGAACTCGCCGGCGAATCGATTCACTCGGATTCGGATGGAATCAGTTTGCTGCCGCTATTGAAAGATCCAAACGCGGATGGGCACGAACAGATTGCGTTCATCAACGCGTGGGGATCTCGAGCGACAACGAGCATGACGTGCATTACTCCGCGTTTCAAATACACGTACTGGTGGTACGGCGACGATGAGATGGAACCGGTGGAGGAGTTGTTCGATACGGAGAAGGATCCGTTGGAGCTAACGAACCTCGCGTCGAATCCGGAATACAGCGCCGTGCTTGAAAAAATGCGTGCTCGGTACGATCAGGAACTGGACGCGTGGAAGACCGAAGCCGTTTCTTACAACGACTACGAGAAATACGGAACGCTGTTCGATCGCACTGTTCCACTCGCCGACAAAGCCGCCGCGTTGGGCAAGAAGCGGAAGAAGAACGCCGGAAGGTAACGTCGCATCGCGATCCGCGGCGAGGGACCTGAATTCTGGCGAGTCTAGCCACGGGGGCAGGCTCGTTCCGATTTGCAATCCACCGTGGTCGCGAAACTCGCCAACGGGCTGTTGATTTATTCGTTTAACGGCAATACCGTTCAATTTTCGTTTAACGCGTGCCCGAAGGGTAGGTTGTGTTCTGTCAAGCGTCGCCTACGGCTACCGGTTAAACGAAAACGCCACAACCCGGTGCTTCATTGAACGGTGTTGCGTTTAACGGGCAGCCAAAGGCGACCTACTTGCCGCTTCACGTCGCCTACGGCTACCGGTTAAACGAAAACAGGTTGACTCTTGATTAAACCGACAAACCGCCAAGAGTTTCGGCGAGGGTGGGGGGCCGAAAGTCTTGGC
>NZ_ANOH01000251.1 GCF_000346505.1 Aporhodopirellula sallentina SM41 | reverse complement strand
ACTCGTTCCGCTGTATTCCTTCGGCATGACCCTCTCGGCACTTCGCGAACGAGGCAGCCTGTACTCGGACCGAGAACGGCTCAAAAAACACTTCGGAAAGATCCCCGAAGGAACCTACCAACCCAACGCTCACTACCACGACCAAATCGACGTTTACGACCTGCAACGCATTGCAGCCGATAACGGCAAACGCCACATCATCCTGATGGTCTTTGACGGATGTGATTGGCAAACCACGCAGGCCGCATCAATCTACAAGAACGCAGACATGCTCTACGACAGTGGGCGTGGTCGTGGCCTGACCTTCCAAGACTATCGCGGCACGATCACCGACAGCGCCTTCATCTCAACCACACCCAAAACCGGCGGATGCAAATTTGACGTCAACTCGCAAATCGTCGTCAACGAAAACACCGACGCCAGTGGCGGGTTCGACCCCACGTTCGCCGGCCCGATGCCTTGGCACGAACGAGACCGGATCTCGTACCCAATCGGACAAGACCGTTCACGCCCACACCGCTATGCCGACTCCGCATCCTCGGCAACGAGCCTGACGGCGGGCATCAAAACCTACAACGGATCAATCGGGGTCGCCCACGACGGAACCCAAGCCGACGCCATCGCACGACAACTCCAACGCGAAGGCTTTCGCATCGGCATCGTTACCAGTGTCCCCGTCAGCCACGCCACTCCCGGCGCCGCGTACGCTAACAACGTCACCCGCAAGGACTACCAAGATATTTCTCGCGACCTCATCGGACGTCCCTCCTCAGCCCATCGCTCCAACCCATTACCGGGTGTCGACGTGCTGATCGGTGGCGGTTGGGGTGAAGGCACCGGCAAAGACGCCGGGCAAGGCGACAACTTCATGCCGGGTAACAAATACCTGCACGAATCCGACCTGGATGCCGTTCGACTCGGCCCCGGTGAATCCGACCCTTCCCACCGCAAATACATCGTCGCCGAACGAACCCCCGGCGAACCCGGTCACTCGGTGCTCACCGCCGCCGTCAATCGTGCGATCGAAACCGGTGACCGCCTGCTCGGCTTCTTTGGCGGAAAAGGGGGACACCTACCATTCCAAACGGCCGACGGGAAATACAACCCGACCTTTGACGTCAAAGGCACCGAGAAATACTCCGATGCGGAAATCACGGAAAACCCAACCCTCGCCGAAATGACAACAGCAGCCCTGCGTGTCCTTTCCGCGCCCGCCCCAAACACGAGTTCAAACGACGCGACAGAACTGCCCGAGTTCTGGATTATGCTTGAAGCAGGCGATGTCGACTGGGCCAACCACGCCAACAATATCGACAACAGCATCGGGGCCGTGCTCAGCGGCGAGGAGGCGTTTCACGCTGTCACTCAGTGGGCCGAACAAAACGACGCTTGGGACGATACCGTTGTCTTCGTCACCAGCGACCACGGCCACTACTTCGTGATCGAAGACCCGCAAACGATCGCTGACGCGAACACGAACGAGTAACACAACCACGCCAAGACAACGACGTCATTCGTGCGGCATCAAAGCCCAATTCTAGCGTAGCGAAACTCGCCAA
>NZ_ANOH01000250.1 GCF_000346505.1 Aporhodopirellula sallentina SM41 | reverse complement strand
AGTGGAGTCTCGACCAGATGAAACCGCCTCACCCGGCTCCGGTGCATTCCGTGGTTATCCTCGCGACTGTAGGACTGCGATATCTGAGTCACCACGGGCCGTCGTGAATCCGAGCATGTCAAACCGGTGAACATAGACAACAGAGAAGTTCCAGCGAATCACTATTGTACCCACGCAAAGTAGCAGATTCGAGATCACCGCAAGATGGCTCGGAGTGGAGTAGGTGTGTGAGTATAGTAGCCAAGCCAGGTTCGCGCCCATTGCACAGGCATAAAGTATCCAATACCAGCGAAGGCTAGCCGGCAATGCGAGAGCAAGTTCGTTCCGGCATCTGTCACAAGAGACAGGAGGTCGCCAAAACAGGCGTGAACGACAGATATGCCAGCGGCATACTGGACATTGATTGTGTCCCCAAGGAATTGGAGAGAGGAGTTCCGAATCAGCGACTGATGTAGATTCGTATGGATTTACGGGCATGGGTTCAGTCGGATAACGGCGGACATCACGGGGCACGGTGAGTTGACTATCCACTGCAATGAAAGCCGCAAGCCGTGCTCCCGTGCATGTCATTGTTCGTCGGTGTTTTCAAGTTAAGCGAGCGATGCCGATCTGTTTCTATCATCGTGACCGAACGATTCCACGCCAAATCCATCACGACGATTCAGTCGGGTAGGTTCGTGTAGTGGTCCCAATATTCCGGACGGATCGAATAGTCGATCCATTCAAGCGGCGCGAACAGAATCCGCGAGACGGTATTGAACGCTCGGTAGTGTGGCTCTCGCGATCCATCCAGAACAATCCCAAGGTGCATTCTTTCGATTAAAATCATTGGCTCCAACATCACTCGATACGCACCAACGTAGATCGCGATCAAAGCAATCGTTGTGAGCAGCGTTCGCAATCCGAATTTCATTCGCTTCCGTTCCACAGCACGCAGATGTCAGTAGCAGTCGTCGTGCACCGTTCCGACGAACGATTGGAATCACCGGGCCGGGCCGGTGGAGGCTCGACCAGATGAAACGGCCTCACCCGGCTCCGGTGCATTCCGTGGTTATCCCCGTATGAAGGGTGAGCGTAAGCAATCGTGCTTGCCTTAGTTTGAGCGTTGTGGCCAACTTGCTTACTAGACGATTGGTTGACGAATGACAATTTAAGTGCACGAGCTAGAAAACAAATATGCCAGCAGCAAGAGATACGCAGAAAAACCCCAGAGCCAGAGAAGCAGCGGTCCCCAGTACTGCATAAGTAGCTCTTCGCTGTCGCCAGTATTTCGAGCAGTGGAGGAACGTAAGTGCGGCGATAAGGTCCATCGCCAGCGTGCAGGTGACAATCCCCGAAAACGGCCCGCGATCCCGACTAAGCACCGAAAAATGGAAGGTGAGCGTAGTCGCAGACCACGCAAGTATTAGAACTGCGGTCGTAATCCAAGCCTTGCCCATGAACCGCCAGCCCCAGTGCAAGGATTCGCGATGAGCGTCGGCGTCCGGTTTGGAAGCGGCGTATGGGTTCATTGGTGTTCGATGCTCGTCGGTGTCATCACGCTTCGTTGACTTCAGTCGGATAACGTCCAAAATCACCCGGTCGCGACGAGAGATTATCCATTCGATACGCCCGACTTCGCGACTCGGGTGCATTTTTTTGTTATGCATCTTGTGAATCAGGCTGCAACGCCCAATCCACGATTTGCTCCGGTGTGGGATCGTATTCACCCATCATTCGGCCACCATTCCAAGTGTTCGTGGCATCGTCATAGTCAGGTGGATAAAAGATCAAGTTTGACGCCCCAGACCGTGGGACATTCTTGTCGAGTATGGCCATGTATGCCTCGGCATCTGAGTATCCGTTCTGAGGCATTGCGCGCCGAACAATCTCGATCAATTCGTCACGCGTGACATCATCAACAGGTTTTGTGTGTTGATCATGTAATATTCGGCGTACCCATTCAATATGGTCTTCAGCGCCGTAGATACCTTGGAAATGTTCAAACGGAATCGAAGTATTCGCGAGGCGATTGAATTCAGTCAGCCATTCGTCCCATTCGCCGGGCCGTGCACCGTCTATGTTCGCAGCAAGCTCTGCGAGTCGAGCGGCAAGTTGCTCGTCGATCTTCGGAGGCTCAAGTTGGGGGCGAAGTTCCATGGTCTTGATGCATAACGATTAAGTTCACCCGCTTAGCAAGGAAGACTCTCCACCTTGCTAAGTCGCGTGACGCTAAGCGGGTGCAACGCTTTGGTTGTACTGTGCCGCCAGGGGGCGTGCTAGGTCGAGCCGTCGTCGCCTTAGCGTTTTACCGGTGGCGCGGTCTCTTGGCAGGGCCAAATCCGAGCGTTCTGG
>NZ_ANOH01000249.1 GCF_000346505.1 Aporhodopirellula sallentina SM41 | reverse complement strand
ATTGGATCTCCACGTTATTCTCCTCGATCAGATCCGCTAGCGTGCGCATCGCCGAATCGACGAGCCCCGTAAGATCCGTTTTGACGATGGTATTTCCGAGCGAGTAAACGCGCGAATATTGCAACAAACCAACGAACATCGACTCCAACCGAGCCATACTCGTATTGATTGCCGCGAACGACTCGCCGGTCTCCTCGTCGTCCGGCGTGTGATACTTCTCCCGCAGCCAACGAGTGTTGGTGGCGATATGCCTCACCGGAGCCTGCAGGTCATGCGACACCGCGTAAGCAAACTCTTGCAGGTCATGGTCAGTTAACTCGATCGTCTCGGCCGTCCGGCGAATCTCTTCGTAACCACGAACCACCGACGAGACATCGACACAGGTCAGCACGATCCCGCAAGGCTCTCGCTCGTCCGTCCGTCGGTCGACGTGCGTGGTGTTCAAACTGGGAGTAGGTCGGTTCGGCCGAATGCGGACCAAGAAGTACCTACCCTGACGATTCTTCGCTTTCAACTCGATCGCCCGATCGGTACGAAACACACTGCGTATCCCATCATGCAAATCATCGACATCTAAACTGCTCGCGATGTGCTCAATCGGCCGACCGATGTCCTGAGGCAAAACATAAAACGCGTTCGCGATCGCGGGAGTGAAACTCTGGATCTTTAGGTCATGGTCGAGGTAGATCATCCCGACATCGCAATTCGCGGCGAGGTCGTCACACCGGCACATATCGGAATTCGATTCACCGTTCGCCCCCTGCGGTTCCGCGTGCGATGAGTGCAGACCTTCGCCTTCATCGTGCGGACGATTGCTCGGCGGGTCTGCATCGTCAGTCATGATTGATCTCCCTCCGTCGACTTGCTCACACGATGAGGCATGGTCATGCACGGCTCGTCTCCGGATGAGTTGGGACCGCGCGCTGCGGCGGGAACTCCACGATCCGCCAATAATGATCCAACAGACCGAGCAACCTCAGCAGGTCATCGCCGGCCTTCGACTTTAGGACATAACCGGCAACAAATTTCTCATACGCCTTCACGATATCTCGGTCCGTATCAGACGTTGTCAAAACGAACACAACGCTATCGCGAAGTTCAGGGTCGCTGCGTAATTCTTCGAGAAACTCCAATCCGTTCATGCGTGGCATGTTGAGATCGAGCAGGATCAGATAAGGCCGTTGGAGCGGATCACAACCGACCCCACGCAATCGATCTAACGCCTCAATCCCATCACGAGCATGCACGAGCGGATTGAGAATACGCCGTTTCTTAAGCGTCCGCTGCATCGCGAGAACGTCCAACGGGTCATCTTCGACCAGCATGAGACTGATCTCACTTCGGTCAAGTGTTTGCGGCAGCATCGTTATGCCCTTTTCGCATCGATTGATGATTTCCACGTAAAACGAAATGAATGATTGACGCGATCATCAAACGCCCGAACACGGCAACAACCCCAGCTTTCCTGGGTGCATGCAAGCGAAACTTTCATTTATCGCATCGTCATCCGGCAAACAAACGCTCGCCGAACAGACGTCAGTGAATATCGCCCGCATACGTTCCATAACAGCGTCATTCCACCGCGAAAGCCGCATGAGATTCCAGGTTCACGTGACCGACCGCGACCTCAATCACGCGCCGAAACCCATCTCGCCACCAAACGTCATCCGGCAACCGCCATCAAAGTGCAAAGCATGCGAATCCTAGGTT
>NZ_ANOH01000248.1 GCF_000346505.1 Aporhodopirellula sallentina SM41 | reverse complement strand
TTATCAAGAACAACTTGACTGTGGCGAAGTCTCCACGCGATCGGAATTGGCTCGACACCTTGGGGTCAGCCGCGCTCGTGTTGCGCAAGTACTAAAACGCCTGAACTAGCTAGCTAGGCGAGAATGTCTTTTGCGACAACGCCGTGAACGTCAGTCAGCCGGAAGTCGCGACCTGCGTAGCGATAGGTGAGTCGTTCGTGGTCCAGACCCAGCAGATGGAGAATGGTGGCATGCCAATCGTGAATATGGCACTTGTTTTCGATCGTCTCGTAACCGTATTCGTCGGTCGCGCCGTAGCTGAAACCGCCCTTCACGCCGCCGCCAGCCATCCACGTTGTGTAGCCCTTGTTGTTATGGTTACGGCCATCACCTGCGGAACCCTGGCCTTCGGGTGAGCGTCCAAACTCGCCACCCCAGATCACGAGCGTATCTTTCAGCATGTCGCGCTGCTTAAGGTCTTGTAGCAATCCAGCGATTGGCTTGTCACAGGCTTTCGCCTTCGCTTCGTGTTCATACTTTAAATTCGTATGCTGGTCCCACGAGCCTTGTGTGACTTCTACGAAGCGAACACCAGATTCAACCATCCGGCGAGCTAAGAGGCACTGTGTTCCGAATGTTGAGGTTTCTTCCTGATCGACACCGTACATCGATCGTGTCGCAGCAGTTTCTTTGGACGTATCCATGACGTCCGGCATGGCACCCTGCATACGGAACGCCAGTTCATAAGCCTCAATCACCCCTTCGACCTGAGGCTGGAATTTATCGCGTTTCAGTTTCTTGCGGTTAAGAGTCTGCATCAGGTCCAGTTGCGCCCTCTGCTGTTTCCTGGAGAGCATGTCATTGCTGATGTCGCGTACACTCTCTTTATTCCCACGCCCCGCTTCGACTTTGGTGCCAGCGAAAATGGACGGGAGAAAAGCGCTGCCATAATTCCGAGAATTTCCTGACATGGGATTCATCGAAATGAAACCGGGAACACTATCGTTCTCAGTGCCCAGACCATACAGCGTCCAGGCTGCCAGCGAGGGTCGAATGAAGCGTGCCGTCCCCGTATGCATTTGCGTCACCGCACTGGGATGGGCTGGTTGATCGCACTGCATCGAGTGGATTAGGCACAAGTCATCCGCATGCTCGCCAACGTTTCGGAACAAGTCACTGACCCACAAGCCGCTTTCGCCACGTTGACGAAACTTCCAGGGAGAACTCAACAGCTTGCTGCCGTAATGCCCTGATTTTCCGTGATCCTTTATCAGTTGTGGTTTGTAATCGAACGTGTCAACGTGCGAAGGGCCGCCTGACATGCACAGAAAAATGACTCGCTTGGCGGTACCAGGAAAATGCGACGGTTTGGGTGCGAGTGGAGCTTCTTTTTCAGCTTGTGCGTTCGCGATGCCGGCAAAGGCAAGGTAGCCAAAGCCCGCAGATAGTCTCTTCAAAATTTCGCGTCGAGAGTGCATGTTCGGTTCCTTTGATATGGTTGGTATTTGGCGGTGTTCGTTTAACCGGTAGCCGAAGGCGACGTATACGCGCACAGCACGAGATCTTCGTCGCCTTCGGCTACCGGTTAAACGAGATCTTCTTACAAATAGGTAGTCCATCCCTTATCGAGGCCGCGATAGGGTGCAAGCCAATGCCAGTCCTGTCGCTTCTTGCCTTCTTTCAATGGATTCTCGATGACATACGCGATTGCGGTTTCAATCGCTTCCTCACTATCAAGGTATGCTTTCCATTGATGCGTGGCCCAGACATGCGGTGGTTTACCGTCGGCGTCTGCAAATTCGGCAAGTGGATGAATTCCAGCCTCCATCAACTGTCGCGTTGCAGCGCCCTTCAGCAGGTTTGCAACTTGCTCGATTTTGTAACGATGGCGAGCAATCACCAAGTGCGTATGCTCCGGCAGGATCGAACACGCCAAGATCTCATATCGATTGGCTGCAGCTTTGGCTTTGAACCCGTTGGCGATGGTCAAGGCCTGGTTTCCGTTAAGAGTAACAGCCGGATACTTCAAAGCTTTTCGTGCCGCTTCGCGATGCGCGAGTTCTTCGTCTGTTAGTTGTGCGAGCGTACGTTGTTCCAAGTGTCGAGTCGTTTCACCAAAGCAAGCGAGTTCCCAACTGGCAACAAACTGAGACCACGAGCCACGCGGATCATTCGGCAACCAAAATCCGTACATCGGCAGAATGACGTGATAGGCATGAACCACGGTGATCTCTCCTATGTTTAAATCGTTTAACCGGCAGCCGGAGGCGACGCTTATCATATCCATTCGTCGCCTTCGGCTACCGGTTAAACGAAGAGCGACAACCAGCATCAATCAATCAGGCGAAATTCGGCTGAACCAAGAAGGCTTTGGCACACCATGGCCATCGCGGATGGCCCACGGCCCGATGGATACTCTCTTAGAAATTCGATGATGGTTGTTCGCTCATCTGAGGTTGGCATCCGAGCAAAGGCAAGCAGAAATGCCTGGTTAACTTGTTTGACGCTTTGGGAACTGAACTTCGCTAAACGACGAGCGAAAGACTGACTCTGCTGCGTGACGAAAGAGTTGTTCATCATGTAGAGAGCTTGATTTGCGTTATTTGATTCTTCGCGAGTTCCCGTGATCGTGCTTGCATCGGGAAAGTCAAAGACTGCCATCGACTGCGGCAACGCGTCACGAACGACAGGCAAATAGACGCTGCGGAACCGTGCTGACTCCATATCGAATGGGTTTTCCTCATCGGCATTCTGTACGCCGCCACCAAACATTCCGGGGCCTTGGCCAAACATGCCTGGACGGCGGCCACTCATGCCGTCCATGCCGTCACGCATTCCTCGCTGCTGCGGCGGTCGCCCCGAGTCAAACCTTCCGTTTTGCACTCGAGTATTCCCTTCCTTGGCGACAATCGAGGCGCGAGGCCGCTTCAGGTCGAGCTCGCCGCTGATGCTTAACATGGCATCGCGAATCGCTTCGGCGTCCAAACGCTTTGAGTTCGCTCGCCACACCAGTGTGTTGTCAGGATCGTACTCGTGGTGTTGCTTGTTGAATGTCGATTGCAGTCGATAGACGCGGGACTTGGTGATCTCTCGAATCAGAGTCTTGACCGACCATCCTGATTCGACAAATCGAATCGCCAGGTAATCCAGCAGCTCGGGATGTGTGGGCATCTGCCCGGTCGTGCCAAAGTTCTCTGTCGATCTGACGATGCCGTGCCCGATGAGATGTTGCCAGATCCGGTTCACCATCACCCGAGCGGTTAGCGGGTTGTCGTCGCTGCCAATCCATCGCGCCAGTTCCAGCCGCCCGCTTTTGCTGGAACTAACTCGGATGGTTTTATCGGTCAGCACCTGTGGAAAGCCTCTTTTGACGAGTTCACCCGGCTGGTCGATTTCCCCGCGGACAAGCAGGCGGGCGTTCTCAGACGCTCCATTGTCCTGCACTCCCATGCAGTAACTGACAGGTCGCCCCTTCTCGTCCACCGTCGCAAGCTGGCTCGACAGTTCAGATGCTTGTCTCAGCAATACAATCATCTGGCGTTGCGATGTGATACTTCTTTCCTGCATCGCGCGACGGCGCTGAGTGGCCAACTGGTCAAGTTTGGCATCCATCGCTTGATTCATGCGCCCTAATTGCCGAGCCGAGTAGCGCTTGTCAAACGGATTCGGGTCTTCAACGGGCATGACCAATAACGTGCTGAGTTGCCGTTCCTGAACCGTACTGATGAATTCTCCATGCTCGGATTGCGGACGTCCGAAGTAGGTTGTCATGTTCTTGAAGATACCGGCCAAAGCGTAATAGTCGGTCTGCGGAATGGCGTCGAACTTGTGATCATGGCAACGGGCACAGCTCATCGACATGCCGAGGAACACTCGGCTCGTCGCATCAATCTGTTCGTCAATCAGGTCGGCTTCAAACTGTGCGCGACTCTCTTCATTCACGTTTTTGGAACCGACCGCCAGGAAAGACGTCGCTATCAAATTCTCCGTCCACTTCTGATCCGTTTTCACCGGCAACAAGTCGCCAGCAAGCTGTTCCTGGACAAAGCGGTCAAACGGCTTGTCAGCGTTGAACGAATCGATGACGTAGTCGCGATATCGCCAGGCCTGCGGATAGGTCATGTTGACCTCACGCCCGGTTGATTCTGCGTAGCGTGCTATGTCCAACCAGTGACGCCCCCAGCGTTCACCGTACTGATCCATTTTTAGCAATCGATCCACGACGTATTCCACTGCTTTGTCCGGATCCTTCTTCCACGCGGCGTCGAAATATGCGACTTGTTCGGGCGTTGGCGGTAGTCCGATGAGGTCGAAGGTCAAACGACGGAGGACTTGCTCTGGCTCAGCATCGCCAGCCGGAGCAAGTTCAGCCTGCTCTAACTTGGAAAGGACGTAATGATCAATCTTTGTGCGAGGCCAGTCGTTTTGTTCGACTTTGTGGGGCTGCGTGTACTTTGGCTTTTGATAGGCCCAAAACGAGTCTTTGGCTTGCTGAATGTCATCGGATGTGATGGTCGAGTTCACCTTTGCGATTTCATTCACGCGAGGATCGGGCGCCCCCATTTCGATCCAGGTTTTGAAATCGTTGATAACCTTCTGCGACAACTTGCGTTTGGGCGGCATCACGAGGTCTTCGTGTGTGATCGCGTTGTACAGCAGGCTCTCTTCCAGCTTTCCGGGCACGACTCCTGGCCCACTATCGCCCCCCAGATTCATCAACTGTTTCGTGTCGAGTTTCAATCCGCCGCGCGCATTACCCGTCTTGTTGGAGTGACAGCCGTAGCATTCGCGAATGAGTACTGGTCGAATCTTTGTCTCGAAGAAGTTCACTTCCTCGGGCGTAACGTCCTGCGCCGAGACCGCAGTGGCAGCAAGTAGCACACATAGTGTTGTGGTGAGATATCGCTTTATCGTTATGGCCCCTGATGAAAAACACATTGCGTATTCATGGGTTTGAGATTTCATTGCTTGTCTTCCGTCTGCTTGAACCGACGCGTTGCCTCTAATCAGTAGTAAAACTTTGGACTTCACCCTCACCGAGCGAAGCGTCCACGATCACTCGCACGTGGTCACTGAACTGGTTGAACACTGCAAGTTCTAAAGTCACTGTGTGACGATCTTCACTTAACGAAACGACATCAGCGGTGCGGGGCTGACTCAATTCCAGACCACGTTTGAACGGACGTGCCGGGCCCCTACGAAGCGAGAAAAGCTCATCCGTATCGTTCAGGGTTTCACTGCTCACGATCATCCCGATCACAGGTCGATCGAAGGTGATGCTGCCTTCGATCCGCCGCATTCGGCTGCCAAGCTCTTTGCTGGCTGCCTCTTGTCCAGTCGGGTCGACTGGATTGAACTGCAGTAGATAGGATCGAACCCGCCGTCCTGTGGGGATGCTCGACTTGCTCCGCTCAGATTCTGTCATATCGAGTGGACATGGACTTCCCAGCTTTCGTGCGTAACCCTCTGGCAACACGATAATCTCCGTATCGCTCTGAATCAGGCTTAGCCGACGCGGCCATGGCGGAGCAAATCGAAACGCACCCGTCGATCCAGCAATCCCAGACGCGGTCGGCCAAAGTTTCTCGAATGGCTGCGAGGCAAACTTCACGTCGTTGATACTGCCGTCGAGGTGCAGCTCAACTGATTCACCTTCTATCAGCAGTCGCTTGCCACTCTCCTCTGTGCGCACGATCTCAACTTCTCCGTCAAACACCGAAACTGTGGATGTTCCGTCCGCGCGTTGATCGATTCCAAACGCTGTCCCCAAGTCAACCACTTGAGCCGACGGAGTGTCGACTCGGAAGCCTTCCGCACCCGGTGGAACCGTCGCCGTCAATACTCCTGATTGAAGCCGCGTCACTTCACTCGATGTCACTTCAAAATGGGCCGGTCCTTCCAGCGTCACGCCAACGCCGCTGTCAAACCGTAGATGGACGATTCCTGATTCCAACTGAATCACCTCCGCTGAAACTCGATCTCCAACCGCAAATGAACCGTCGACCCATCGTGCGTCGACCGATTGAACCACTGTTGCAAAGGCGGCGGCATCGGCGTCTCGATCCGTTGCCATGGTTCTATCGTTCTGCTGAACAACTTCGTTTTCATGCCGAGCATCCTCGCCAAATCCCCACCAGCAAACGACTGCCACCAGCAGGCTGGCCGCCAATAACGCAACCCAACGCAATTGACTGCGACGCCCAATCCTCGTTGTCCCTTCGTATGGATCGGCTGATTCGTTTGTGGAGCCATGTAACTGAGCAATTTCTGTTTCGGACAAGGCTGCAAGATCGCCCAACGCTGCATCGATATTCATGTACTCGATGAATTCGCTGCGAAAGCCATCGTCCTCACGAAGCGCGGCCTCAAGAGTCCGAAGTCGAACTTCGGAAATCTCGCTGCGCGCATATTCAGCGATCATGATCCGCAGGTCTTCGGTGGGGGTCATAACAGGCCCTCCGCCTTGAGTGCCCGATGGGTGCATTCGAGCAGTTGACCTCTGACCCGGTGCAGCCACTGATAAAATGCGGCGACCGAACGCCCACTACTCTGGGCGACGTGTTGTATACTGGCGTCCGGCCCATACGCAGCCAGGACAAGTTCCCGCTGCTCTACCGGAATTTTCTCAAGACAGTCAGCCAGCGCATCACGCTGAGCATCCAGTAGAGATTCCTGCTGCGCTGATTCGACGGCAACAGCTTCGATCACATCCTCGGCAAGCACCAACCGATTGCGATCTCTGTCGCGCAGCCATCCCAGTACCTCGTATCGAGCGATCCCAAAAGCCCACGGCCGAAATCTTTCCGGATCGTCCAGCTCTTCAAACTTTCGCCAGAGAACAAGCGCCGTGCCCTGCATCACATCCGCCGCGTCTTGCCGCGTCGGGACGAGCCTGCGCACATAAGCCCGAATCGCCGGCTCGTTCGCCGTGAAAAGCGTCAAGAACTGTGCATGCGTCTGTGATTCCTTTTCGTCCATACAAATACTCTCCGCTTCCAGGGACGATTTTACGGAAAAATCCCAGCGCCGTCGGTTTTAGCGTCTGAGAACGTTTGGCAAGTCGCAATGATTGCTGAGTATCCCATGCCGCTGGGCGCCACCCACCTAGTTGGCGCTTTCGGGTTTCTGCGCAGTCAGGGAGGTAATGGCCCCAGAAAGCCTGCTGCCCGATTCACAGTGCCAGCAAAATCAAAATTGGGCGTTCCAGACTTCACTCGGCGTGTGACCTCGGCTGCTCGATGGGAGCGGCAGATCAAAGCGAAAATCAACAGGCTGCTAGGCGATCGTTGGAATGAGTCCTCCGTCGACTCGGATCGGTGCTCCGTTGATCGCCGACGCGAGGGGGCTGGCAACGAACGCGACCGTGTTGGCGATCTCTTCGGGCTGGATCAATCGTTGAATCAACGACGTCGGACGGTTGTCTGCCATGAATCGTTTCTCAGCCGATTCGTAGGGCTCGTCCGGGAACAGGTTGCTGACAAATTCCTTCACGCCTGGGGTCAACGTGGATCCAGGCATCACGGTGTTGACCGTGACGGCGCTTCCTTGGGTCAATTGAGCCAGACTGCGGGAGATGGCAAGTTGCGCGGTCTTCGTCATCGCGTAGTGAGGCATTTCCGGAGCGGGCACGACGCCGGATTCGCTGCTGATGAAGATGATGCGTCCGGTGTTTTGTTCCAGCATCTGCTTCAGGTAATGCCGTGCAAGGCGCACGCCGCTCATCACGTTGACGTCAAAGATGTGTTGCCACGCTTCGTCGGTTAAATCAAAGAAATCGACCGCTTCGAAGATGCCCAGGTTGTTGACCAGGATATCGATCTGCGGATGTTCGGCGATGGTTTGCGCCACGCCTTCGGCGGTCCCGTTGTCCGAAACCAACCCGATCAGGTCGGCCTTCGGTTGACTCTCTCGAACCTTTGC
>NZ_ANOH01000247.1 GCF_000346505.1 Aporhodopirellula sallentina SM41 | reverse complement strand
AACAGGGGTGGATAGGGGGCTGGTGGGGCGGTGATTCCGGCGGGGCTGGGCGGGAGCGGTGTGAATGACTGCGTTGAGCCGTTGACTTCGGCGCTCAACTGGATAACTTGTTGATTGTTGACAATGCGTGGTTCCTGACCGGTGGGGTTGGGACTGTTGTTTGTCCTTGTTGCGGGCAACCGCCGTCGCTGTCCTTTTGAGTTGACAACATGCAAATTCTGCAGATTGCTCCGTTGGTCGTTTTGGTCGCTTCTCTCGTTTGGTCGTATCCCGTTATGGCTCAAGACAATCCGGTTCCGAGTCCTGAACAAGTTGATTTTCTCGGGATCACCAATCCAGACAAACTTAGTGCGGCGTCGAGGCGAGCGCTCCAGTGGCCGAAGATCGGTAACGAGTGGTTTGTCGAGTTCGCGACTCAGGACCTCAAGGGCGACCTCGCGTACGAGGAAGGTGTTTGTCGCCGCGATCCGAGTGCGATCATCAAGGAGAACGGCAAGTACTACGTGTGGTACACGCGTGGCACCGGACCGACACAGGGCTTTGCCGGCGATATTGAAAACGACAAGGTCTTCCCGTGGGACCGCTGTGACCTTTGGTATGCGACGTCGGATGACGGATGGACGTGGGAGGAACAGGGGCTCGCGGTTGCACGGGGCGAGAAGGGGGCCTATGACGATCGGTCGGTGTTTACGTGCGAGATCATGAAGCACGACGGGATGTACTACCTGTGCTATCAAACGGTGAAGTCGCCTTACAATGTCCGCGTGAAGAATCAGGTCGGACTGGCATGGTCGGACTCGCCGGACGGACCGTGGACGAAGAGCGAAGAGCCGATTCTCAGCCCGGCAGACAACGGGGTGTGGAAGGGCGAGGAGCAGAACCGGTTCAAGGTGATTAAGAAGGGTGACTTCGACAGCCACAAGGTGCATGACCCGTGCATCCTGCCGTATCGTGGAAAGTTCTATCTGTATTACAAAGGTGAGCAGATGGGTGAGGCGATCACGTTCGGTGGCCGGCAGATTCGGCACGGGGTGGCGATCGCCGATGATCCCAAAGGTCCGTACGTAAAGAGTCCTTACAACCCGATCAGCAACAGCGGGCATGAGGTTTGCGTTTGGCCTTACAACGGCGGTATCGCTTCGTTGATCACGACCGACGGGCCCGAGAAGAACACGATTCAGTGGGCACCCGATGGCATCAATTTTGAGATCATGTCGGTGATCAAAGATGCTCCGCACGCGATCGGGTTGAACCGGACGGCAGACAACGAGAAAGAGCCGACGGAGATTCTTCGCTGGGGTTTGACTCACGAGTACAAGACATGGCATTACCAACACATCCGCCGGTTTTCGTCTCGACGCATTCTCAACCATACGGCGGTCGGTGAATCTGCGGAGTGATGGTTGTTCCTATTTCCAGTGAAAACTTCGTTCGCTCGCTGCGTGCAGGCTTGTGTCGTGGCTGGTTGTGTGTCGGGCGGAATCGTCTCGGCCGGTTGATCGTGGGCCGGTTGATCGTGGGCCGGTTAACGCTGCGTTGGTTAATCGTAGGCCGGTTGACGGTGGGACAGTTCAGGGTGAGCCGGTTTAGGGTGAGCCGGTTGATGAGGCTCGCGGCTTGGATGGTTGTCGTGTCGATCGGCATGGTTGCTGGGGAGGTTGAGCGGGCCAGCTCGGATGACACGCTGGTGGGTGTCGATATTGAATCCGATTTGGATTTGATCACCCCGGTGATGACTGATGAAACGCCCGCCGCAGGGCGGCGCGTGCGACAGGTGGCGGCCGAGTACGAAGGGACCGACGTTTTCCATGCGTTGTACCTGCCACGTGATTGGCAGCCAGATAAACAGTACCCGGTTATCGTTGAGTACACGGGAAACCGTTGGGCACCAAGTTTGTCGACCGGTCGGGTGGAAGACGCGAATCTCGGTTTTGGGCTGAGTGGTGGGACGCGGTATCTGTGGGTTTCGATGCCCTACGTGGAAACCAACCACCGCGAGAATGCGGAGATGTGGTGGGGAGATCGCGATGCCACAGTGCAGTATTGCAAAACGAATCTACCGCGTATTTGTGACGCGTTCGGTGGTGATCGTGAACGTGTTGTGCTGTGTGGGTTTTCGCGTGGAGCGATCGCGTGCAGTTACATCGGGCTCGCGGATGACGAAATCGCGGGATGGTGGAAGGGGATCGTGACGCACGACCACTTCGATGGGGAGCGAGAATGGAAGTATCCCGGCAGCGATCGCGAATCCGCACTCAGTCGGCTGGTGAGGTTGCGTGGGCGACCGGTGTTGGTTTGCAGCACACGAGCGAGCGAGATTCGTGATTCGTATCTCGGTGCTGTTTCAACGTTGGCGGATTTCACGTTTCTCGATGTTCCGACAAAACAGATTTTTGACATCCCGGAAGGAAAGGTGATTCATCCGCACACGGATCGGTGGATGCATCGCCCCAACACCTATCGAGACGTCGCACGTGATTGGATTGATGGGCTTTGTAGTGTTGAGTCGTCGAGCGGTGTTGAGTGAACTCGCGGCGATTGGTGGCGATGAGGGGGCTCGTCGGTTCTGTGCTGGTTGTTGGTTTGTTTATTGAATCTCGTGGTCGGTTGATAGCTTTTAGGGCGATCGGCGTTTGCTGTCGTTCTGATGAGATAACCGGGGCCAATGCCCGCCGGCTAAAGGATTGTGAAATTTGGCGTGGCGGATTTTTGTATTGGATTTGGCAGAGTTCAGGCCACTGAAGTCTGGCGACATCGGCTACTTCATTTTCTGCAACACTCTCCCGGGTTCCGCTAGGTATCCGGATTGGTTCTATACACTGCATGGTTGTGGTTGACGGTGCGTGCCGCTGTGGTTGGTGCGCGGTCAACTGCGAAGGATTCCTTATGGAATCATGCGGTGTGTGACAACGTAGAGATCAATAGATTTGTCTCGCATTTGATCGGTTGTTTGGTTCGATGCGAATTGTCGCATCAACGTTTCCTGTTCGTACAAGAGTGTTTTATGTTGGTTACAATCGCACACCGAACGGCTCTCGAAGTCTGACTGCATCGGTTGCCTCATTTTTGAAAACGCTCATGCAGTTGGAACGCCGTATGAAACATCGACGCTGAATTTGGGTTGTGGTTTCGAGCAACGAACAGGAGCGTTCAGCCTGTTGGTGAGTGAATCGCGAAGTTGTCGGGTTGGTGCTCGGTCGAGATTGCAAAGAGTTTGCTTTTGTTGACGACTGAATTGTTTGTTTTCGTTTTGAATTTCTTTCAACCTTTTGAACTCTTTATGAAGTTGCTTATCCCCACAATTCTCTCTTTGCTATTCGTGCCTGTCGTTGCCTTTGCGCAGAACGATTGGGAGTCTATCACGACGTTTGAGAGAAACAGGCTGCCGTCGCGAGTGGCGTCGCATTCGTATCGCAATGTGGATGACGCGCTGAGTGGAGACCGGGATCGGGCTCGGATGCGTTCGTTGAACGGGACGTGGAAATTTCGCTATGTCGATCGCGTCGAAGATCGGCCGACGGACTTCATGGCGTCTGATTTCGATGGGAAGCAGTGGGACGATATTCCAGTGCCATCGAATTGGGAGTTGCAAGGTCACGGGCAACCGATCTACACGAATATCACTTACCCGTTCACGCCGCGAATTTTTGATAAGACGTTAAAGTACGATTGGAAGGGGCCGCAACCGCCTCGGCCACCTTTTATCTATCGCGATAATCCCGTTGGTAGCTACTACCGTGATTTCGAAGTGCCGAGCGAATGGAAGGATCATTCGATCATCCTGCACTTTGGCGGCGTCTCGTCGGCGTTTCACGTATGGGTGAACGGCGAGATGGTCGGCTACAGTCAGGACAGTTGTTTGGCGGCGGAATTCGATGTGACGTCGTATGTCAAACCAGGGACGAACAGGGTTGCGGTTCAGGTGTTTCGCTGGAGCGACGGGAGCTATCTCGAAGACCAGGACATGTGGCGGTTGAGCGGTATCCAACGCGATGTCCTCTTGTTGGCTCGTCCGAAGGTTGCGTTGGAGGATGTTTATGTGCGGACGAAGTTTGACGAAAACCTCGAGAATGCGAAGTTGGAGATCCGCCCTCGCGTTTGGGTTGGTAAAGACGTTGACTCGATCGACGGATGGAAGATTACGGCCGAGTTGTTCGATGCCGATGGCAAGTCGGTGTTGGACTCGACGATGTCGACGTCGGCGAAGGGGATTTACAACGAACGTTGGCCGGCGAGGGATCTGACGAAGTTTGCGTTTATGGAGGCGGATGTTGCTTCGCCGCGGAAGTGGTCGTCAGAAGATCCGTACTTGTACCGGGTTGTTTTGACGGTTCAAAAGCCAAACGGGGAAATCGCGGAAACAAGAAGTCAGCGGGTTGGGTTTCGGCATCTCGAGATCAATGACGCGGGTGAATTTCTGGTCAACGGTGTCGCGGTCAAGTTGATGGGCGTGAACCGGCACGATCATCACCCGGTACGTGGCAAAGCGTTGACGCGTGAGGATATGCGGAAGGATGTCGAGTTGATGAAGCGGTTTAACTTCAACTCGGTTCGCACATCACACTATCCGAACGATCCGTACTTCTATGAGCTGTGCGACGAGTACGGCATTTATGTGATGGACGAAGCGAACATTGAAACACATCACCTCGGTGGGGCTATCCCGAATGATCCGACATGGAGCGGTGCGATCATGAGCCGGGTGTATCGGATGGTTGAAAGGGACAAGAATCATCCTTGTGTCGTTTCGTGGTCGTTGGGCAATGAATCGGGGACCGGTCCGGTGATGGCGGCCGCGGCGGCGTGGATCAAGTATTTCGATCCGTCGCGATTCATCCACTACGAAGGGGCCCAGGGGGATCCGACCGATCCAGACTACGTCGAGGGCAACGGTGTCGGGTATCAGTCGCAAGGTTGGCCGACGATGTCGAACCCAGACGACTCAGACTATGTGGATGTCGTCAGTCGGATGTATCCGGACCTCAGCCAGTTGGTCAACATGTCCGAGAATCCGAAGATCGATCGGCCGATCATCATGTGTGAGTATTTGCACGCGATGGGAAATTCCATCGGCGGTCTCGGCGAATTTTGGGATGAGATCCGTAGTGCTCCCAACCTGATGGGCGGTTTCATTTGGGACATGATCGATCAGGGACTCGAAAAGACCAATGACGAAGGCGAGACGTACTTTGCGTATGGCGGTGACTACGGAGACATCCCCAACGACGGTAACTTTTGCATCAACGGCGTGTTCGCAGCGGACCGGACACCCAATCCACACGCATGGGAATGCAAGCATGTGTTTCAACCGGTTGTTTTTGAGCCCGCTGGTTCCGACGGAGCGAAGGTGAAGGTCACGAACCGTTTTTGCTTCACGGACCTTGGCGGATACGAAGTCCGGTGGGCGGTTTTGCGTGACGGAGAACCGGTAGAGACGGGAGAGATTGATGCGTTGAGTTTGGCGGCCGGGGATTCGAACGAAATCGCGATCCCGTTTGCGAAATCGAGTGTATCGGATGACGCGGAGTGTTGGCTGCGGATGAGCGTTCATGAAACGCGAGACCGGCCGTGGTGTGAGCGTGGTTTTGAAATTGCGGCCGATCAGATCGCGTTGAACTCACCGGCACGTTCGGAGCATGCATCGTCGGAAGACGGCAGCGACCTTCGCGTCAGTGAGTCCGGCGATAAGGTGGTCGTGTCGGGTGATGGCTTTTCCGTGACGGTGTCGAAGCAAACGGGGTTTGTGGAGTCGTACGTTGTCGACGGGACCGAGCGGTTGGTGGCGCCAATGCATCCAAACTTTTCGCGGCCTCCGACGGACAACGATTCGAAGGCAGCCAGTTCGGGTGATTTTCGCAAGTCGCAGCAGGTGTGGAAGGGGCTCGAGAGGAAGCTGCCAATCGATTCGTTTGACGTGGAAGAGGGCTCCGACGTTGTTGTTAGCGTCGTACAAAGTCAAGGTCAGAAGATCCAGCTAGCGACGGCGTACACGGTGAGTCGATCGGGCAAGTTGTCGGTGATGATGAAGCTCGATGCGGATGAGTCGTTACCCAACCTGATTCGGTTCGGCATGACGATGGGAGTTTCGTCGTCCTATACGCAGGCCACCTATTACGGGCGCGGTCCGTTTGAGAACTATGAGGACCGTCGGCGGGCCGCCTTTGTCGGGCGATATCAATCAAAGACGCGTGACATGTTTGAGAACTACGTGATGCCGCAGGAAAACGGCAACCGTACTGACACGCGTTGGTTGACGTTGGCCTCCGATGACGGAAAGTCGGGGCTGCGTGTGAGCGGTTCGCCGGTGTTTAGTTTTTCGGTTTGGCCTTACAGCGCCGAAGCGATCGCTGCGGCGAAACATCCCTATGAGTTGACCGAGCAAGGGTTCTTCACGCTTAATGTCGATCAGTTGCAGCTCGGACTCGGCGGCACGTTGTCTCATACGATGCCGCAGTACGTCCCGAATGCGGGTGAGTATGAGTTTGAGTTCGCGATCGAGCCGATGGATGATTGATGGTTTTCGCTGATGCGTTTGTTGGTTCGTTTTGTCGGAAGTTTGACGACTCCGGCTACGTTGGTGGAAGCTTCTCGTTTCCGCTGACTCCCTCCTGTTTCTTCCCCACCTTAATGAAGGCGTCCTCCCAATGAAACGTCTCGTCCCTGCGAGTGCGCGGTGCGTGCTGGTTTGTTGTGTTGTTTCGTTGTTCTTGCAATCTGGCTTGTCTGCGGACGGATTGCCGGACGGTTATCCTGCGTCGCAGCGCCGGAAAGTTGTTCTGACTCCGCATTGGAAGTTTCATCGTGGTGATCCCGACGCGAATTTCTATGGAAACGAATTCGATGACTCGGAGTGGGAAGAGGTTAGCGTTCCGCATACGCTGAAACTTACCGATGTGAATTTGGATGGCTGCGACGATAGCAAGTTCCAGGAGACGTTTCACCGAACGGTGGGATGGTACCGCCGAGTCATTGAGGTGTCAGAGAACCCGACGAAGGTGTTTTTGGAGTTCGAGGGTGCTCATCAGGTCACGGATCTATGGGTGAACGGCGAACACGTTGGGCAGCATGCGATCGGGGGCTACACGCCGTTTCATTTCGATATCACTTCGTATGTGAGCGCCGGCGAGAATCAGATTGCGTTGCGTGTGGACAATCGGAAACGCGACGATACGCCTCCCGATCCGGGGCCGTATGACTATGTCAAATTCAGCGGTCTGTATCGTGATGTCTACTTGGTTGAGACTGGTGGACTGCGGGTGACGTTTGCGTGGGAAGATTTTTACGCCGGTGTTTCGGTGACAACGCCGGCGGTCGATCCGCTGAACGGCAACGCAACGATCGCGGTTCGAACGACGGTCAGGAACGAGAGCGAGGGAAGAAAGGACTGCCGCGTTTTGACTCGGGTCGTCGATAGTGACGGCGTCGTGGTGATGCGGTTGGCCGATATGCAATCGATTCCTCCTGGTGAGGATCGTACGTTCAATCAATGCGGCGGTATCGACGAGGATTTGCATCTGTGGTCGTGCGATGACCCGTATCTGTACCGCGTCAATACGACGGTGTGGGACGGGGATACCGTGATCGATTGTGTTGAAAATCCGCTCGGTGTTCGCTCGTTGGCGTTGAGCAAGGAGCACGGGGTGTTGCTCAATGGTGAACCGGTGGATCTGTTTGGTTCGAACCGGCATCAGCATTACGCGTTCATTGGGGACGCGATGCCGAATTCGTTGCACTACAAAGATGTTTTGCAATTGAAACAGAAGGGCATGAACATCATCCGCACGGCGCATTACCCGCAGGACGATGCGCTTCTCGACGCGTGTGATCGTCTCGGGGTGTTGGTTTACGAAGAGGCTCCCACGTGGATCGCGATCGGCAATGATGCGTGGTTTGACAATCTCGAGCGGGCGGCGCGACGCATGGTTCGGAACCATCGAAACCATCCGTCGGTCATCATTTGGGGAGCGGGTATCAACCACCGCGGCGCGGTTCCTCGCCTTCACTATGCCATTAAGCAAGAAGACCCGACTCGATGGACGGCGTCGAACAATTCGGCGTGGACGGGAGAACAGAATTCGGGCGTCTGTGATCTGTTCACCAACATGGACTATCGCGGAGTGGACGATTGGACGGGTGAGGAATACTTGTTGGCGATGGAAGGCAAGCTGACTCCGGAGAGCATCGCGTTGTACGGAGGAGATCCGTTGCGACTCGGTTTGATTCACTGGACTGCGCACGCGTACTACACGTTTCATCCGACCAACAAGTCCGAAAACAGGATGCGGAGCGGGATGATGGACGGGTTTCGCAACATGGCGTTACCGGAAGACGAGTCGTACGGCGAACCGGTCGCCATGCGGATCGATGTTGACATGGAAGGTCGCGAGTTGACGGCCGATGGCAATGATATTGTGTTGGCGTATACGCGGTTTGTGGACAAAGACGGCAAACTCGTTCCGGGGCCGGATGTTGATGTGCGTTACGTCGTCCATGGCCCTGCCGAGATTGTTGGCGAAGGAGAGATTGAGGGGGCCAATCCCGCGCCGGTCTCGCGAGGAGCGGCGCCGGTGTTGATTCGTGCGGGATTGAGCGCGGGTGAAATCCACGTCACCGCGGAGTGCGAGGGATTTGAAACGGTGAAGGCAACGTTGACGAGTGTCCCGTTCAATCCGGATTGCATCGAAACGCGGGCCCGCGCGATCTATGATTTACGCCGTTTGCATGTTGATATGGGAGGAGAAGGGCAGCTCGTGCAATTCGGTTGGCAATCATGGATCGGTGAAAGCAATCAGCCGGCTGCGTTCGAGGCCGATTTTCTCGGTGGTGTGCGTGCGACGCTGAAGCCGGCATCAGACGAGGGGATCACACGATGGCTCGGTGAGATGAACGTCAAGGGACGTGACGGTTTCGTCATGGGCGAAGGTGTTTGTGTGATCGATCCGGAGGGGTTTGCGTTGGAGCTGAGCGGTTTGGCGGTGGGGCGTTATGAATTGACAACGTTCCATCACGCGCCCGTATCGAACACCAACTCGATGGATCCGAATCGCGAGCGTCTCAAGACGTTGAAGATTCATCAGATTCCGGTCGCATCGGTCGTGAACGTGACGACCAAGACGGGGAGCACGAAGGTGACGGTGAGCACGGGCAAACAGGTTCCTGATGAAGGGCCTGGGATAGCGGTCGTGGCTTTCGAGGTGGAAGATTCGTCGCCGGTGGAATTTCGATTCCAGGACGCCGATGGCGAGCGAGGCGTGTGGCTCAATGGATTCATTCTGCGTCAGGCTCGGTAAGGTCGCACGCTTTTCGAAGCGGAAATGTGCTGGGGGATCGTGGAGGGTTCGCGAGCCGGGGCAGTCGGTTTGCGGATGGGGCGGAGCCTGCGATCGGCGTTCTCTGCAACGGGGAATGAAGTCCCTTAAAGTTCATGATTCCGGGCTGGGAAGCGGCAAAGCTGCTTGACTGCTAAATGTTAACAATTTACAGTCGGCGTTCCGCAGACCGCGATTCTTCGATCTTCTGATCGGTCGCTGACGATCTGTGGATCCTTCCCGCCGAATCCCACCTCGAGACTAGCCCATGCGTGCCGCTGTTTTGCTTTTCGCTGTGATGCTCCATTTTGCTCTCGGTTCGCCGTACTGCCTTGCACAGAGCGAACCGGACGTGGGGGCGACTGGAACGGTTGCGTCGACGGAACTGGAGACGTCGACTGAAGCGGGGATCTCGGAGGTTGGGGCGGAAACGGAATCGAGTGCTCTCGATGAGTTGGTTAGCAAGTTGCGGCAGGGCGGGATTGTCGTCGTGCTGCAGATTCTGTTGTCGATCGTCGGGGTGTCGGTTGCGTTGGAGCGGTTTGTTCATCTGCGAGGCAAATCGTTGGTGCCGCCAAAGTTGATCGAGGAGGCGGATCGGTTGTGGCATGAGGGACGATACGACGAGTTGGTCGACAAGGCGGGCCGGAACGGCAGTTTGTTGGGGCTCGTGATCGAGGAGGTCGTTCGGCACCGTAATGCTGGCTATCAGGTGGTTTCTCAGTTGGCCGGTGACGTGGCGGCTCGCGAGATTCGCCGACATTTGCAGCGGTTGTTTCCGATCGCTTTGGTGGCAACGCTCGAACCGCTGCTCGGATTGCTCGGCACGATGTTGGGGATGATTGGTGCGTTTGAAACGGTGGCGGTAGCCGGATCGATGGGAGACGCCTCGATTCTCGCGGACGACATTGCCAAGGCACTCGTGACGACGGCGGTCGGATTGATCATCGCGATTCCGGCTGTGTTTGTTTATCAGTGTCTCAAGAGCCAGATCGGGTTTGGCAGTGCGGCGTTGGACCAGGCGGCGAGTGGATTGATTAGCGATTGGTTCTTGCTGCCCGAACCGGGGGATGACGCCGCGGTGGTTTCATCGGGTTCAAAAGAAGCGAGCCAGGAAAGCGGTGCGGGCGATCTCGCGGTGGGCACGGAACAGGAAATGGAGACGACAGCGTGAGAACCGAAATCATCGAAGAAGAATCAGTCGAGCCGCAGATGGCTCCGCTCATTGATTGTGTGTTCCTTTTGTTAATCTTTTTTCTCGTCGCGACGACGTTAAAGAAACTCGAACGAGAGTTGCCTGTTGAATTGCCACCGGCAACGCAGGCGGTCGAGGTCGCGGTGGCCCCGGACACGTTGGTGATTTCGATTGACGTCACTGGCCAGACCTATCTGGATGGCAACATGGCGACGCCGGGCGTGTTGATGCGGCAGCTCGACCGAGTCGCGGCGGAAGAGCGGGACCGGCCGGTGCAGATTGATGCGGATCGACGGACACCGTTCGAACACGTGGTGAAAGTGTTGGAGGCATTGAACCTGCGGTCACTGTCAAACGTGTCGGTGCATGTCGCAGACAAACTGTAGGGCTGGTATGAGCTTGGACGCATTGTGTTGATACGCAACGCTGGAACGATTGAAGGCAATGCGAGAACCGGGGGCAAAGCCGGAGCCCCGCGAGAACGGATTCGATCCCCGGTGAATTTGTTGGCGGGAGATGGCTCGGCTAGGTGTGTTCACCGCGGCAAACGCCGAGCGGCTGATGGAGGCTTGGGGCGTCTAGTGCTGTCGATTGACTTTTTCCGGTTCGTCGCCTTTGCCTGCGAGGGGTGCGAGAGACCGCGGGTGACGAAGTGTTTGGTTTCGCAACATGGCGAGACCTTTGATGATCGAGAAATTGTTTCGTCGTTTTGACTGGGTATATCGTTATGGTTTCCACCGCATCGCGTTCTCGAAACTCAGCCGGTCAGTCTCGGTGGCTGGCCGGATCGTTGGTCGTGCACGTGGGATTTTTGTTGTTGGTGTTGATGTTGTTGAAACCCAACGCCGCCACGGAATCGGTGGCGAAAGCGGCGCCGAGCGTGACCAGTAGCGACCGACTCGAGGAGTTGAGCGAAAAGGTTCGCGAGATTCACCAACGGCGTCTGATGGACGTGGTCGAGTCGCTCGAAGAAACACTCGACTCGATGGATCAGCTCGAGCAAGAACGACTCGGGCAACTGCGCGAGGCGTATCCGGACGCGGTGGACTCAGCGTCGGATGATATCGAGGCGGCGCACGCGGAAGCGATTGCGGCGCAGCAGCGGGCGATGTCCGACCTCGAACGTGCGATGAAAGCTGCCGGAACGGGCAACACGGACGAGGCCGGCGAGGCTCGCACGCGAGCGATCGAAGAACAAGCGTCGGCC
>NZ_ANOH01000246.1 GCF_000346505.1 Aporhodopirellula sallentina SM41 | reverse complement strand
GCGGGCGGCGGCGATTGACATGCAAGCAAACAGAAACGGCGACCACCGCCGCTCCGTCAACAACCCATGGTTATTCGCATTTTCTTGCAGAAGCAACTGATCGAGCAATTAAAACACGGGTCGCCAGTGCGCCAACAATGCCGCATGCCACATAGATGTGAGTGTACACGATGTCTGCGGTCGAGTAATCCTCGTCACTCCGCAAGGCCATGATTGCATCGTGAAACAAGTAGAACCCGTGCGTGTCGCACAACGCCATTCCGAAGAAGTAGAAAACGCAGTATGCGGCAAGTATCGTGGAGCGACGGTGGAATGCCAGGAGCGTGCAGATGGCAAGAGACAAGTACGCAACTAGACCGAGCAGCGCATCCCAGTGTTGGTTTGCATTGGATACCGATGCGAACACAAGAGCGGCGTACGCGATGATTGCGAGCAGAAGCTTCAGCGAGGCTTGAATGAGGGTTCGCGTCCTTCAGTCGAATAACGGCAAGGTTTTGCGGG
>NZ_ANOH01000245.1 GCF_000346505.1 Aporhodopirellula sallentina SM41 | reverse complement strand
AGGATCGTGAGATCGAAGTGCTCGCCGATGGACTGATGGCAACCGGTGAGAACATCGCTGCTTGCCCGGAGAAGAACATCGAGTTCTTCACGCCCGCCGGCCCGGAGAACCCAGCCTATCGCGACGACCCGACACAGCCGGTGGCCGAGGACCGCATCGAGGATCTTCCGCTGCGAGGTAAGAAACCCAAGAAGGGCGAAGCCGACACGCGAACGTTCGACAAGTCAGCGTTCTTGTATGACTCCGAAGCAGACGTTTACCACTGTCCGATGGGTAAGACGCTCGAGCGACGTAGCGAGCGGAGTAAGTCGGAGCGTTACCTCTACCGGATCGCCAAGAGCGAGTGTACGGAGTGTCCGCTGCGGGCAAAGTGTTTCAAGAACTGTCGCAACCAGTACGGCCGCCGGATCGAGAACGGCAAGCACGAGCGGGCCAAACAAGCTCACGCGACGAAGATGCAGACCGAGCGATCTCGGAAGAAATACGCACGCCGAGCGGCCGTCACGGAACGACCGTTCGCGCTGATCAAGCGAGGCTTCGGCGTCCGGGAGTTCCTGGTTCGCGGGTTGGACAAGGTGCGAGCGGAGTGGACCTTGCTGTGCATCGCCCACAACCTGCATCGCTTGCTGAGCCTCAGTCGTCCGCAAGCCCGAGCCTCGGTGCCGTAGTTCGGCTTCCTGGCACCGTGCCAACATCACCCGCCCGTCTTTCCTCCAACCCTTCGACGATCCCCGTAGCTACCGCTGCGCAATCGTCGAAGGCGGGGGTAAGGGGGAAACCATCAAAATCAAAGCAAACCGACGATAAATC
>NZ_ANOH01000244.1 GCF_000346505.1 Aporhodopirellula sallentina SM41 | reverse complement strand
CAGGCACTTCCTCTTGGCCGCGGCCCATTGTCCGTCGTGGGTCAGTCCTCCGGCGGAAACCAAGACATGCAGATGCACGTGCACGTCGAGTTTCTGGTTCCAAGTGTGCAATGCTGCGAGGATCCCAGGTCGTGCGCCCATGTAGGCCTGGGAGTCGAGTAATTGCATGAGTGATTGCGACGCGGCTTGGAAGAGCACGTCGGCAAAGACACGTTTGTTGTATCTCCACAACGAATTGAGCGAGTGCGGGATGGTGAAGATGAGGTGATGATGCGGCACCGGCAACAACCGCGTTCGCCAGCCATCGAGCCACTTCTCGCGAGGCAGCCACCCGCACTTCGGGCAACATCGATGCGAGCAGGAGTTGTAAGCAACTTGGTGAAAGTGCCCCTGGGGGCAACTGTTGACGTGGCCTCCCATCTCTCGCGTGCGACAATGAGTGATGGCCCATACGGCGCGATGCATGTCAACACTGAGCCGGCGTGACTTCGCCAGCCGTGGGTAGTACTCGCGCATTAATTGTTGAAGGTCGAGCGAC
>NZ_ANOH01000243.1 GCF_000346505.1 Aporhodopirellula sallentina SM41 | reverse complement strand
TAACTTGGAGATGGAATTGCTTTGGGGGCTTATTCTGTTTCGGTTGAATCGTTTCGGCAGACGCGGTTGGCGAAGAGTTTGGGATCGATCGTTTCGCTGAGGAACTCGATTGATCCGTCGCCCAGTGCGACGTGGGCTCCTCCGGCGTGGAGGCTGGCGAGTCCGCCGACGTATTTGGGGTCGAGGTAGGCGTCTTTGTTTCTTTCGGCGTTGATCGGCGTGCCCGCGTTTCGCAGGCTGCTGCGCGTGCCGCTCATCCAACCGAGATCGAAATCGGGTGGCGATAGTTTTTCACCGAGCAGGATCGTGTACGCCATCCCGTCGGGGACTTCATCGGGGATCAACCATCGGTTCAGCGACAGCAGGCCGTCGTTGTCGGTGCCGATCGGCCTAGCGTCGCTGGAATGCAATCCGGCGTAGCTCGTTGTGTTTGGTTGTTGTTGCTGGGCCGACGTGGGGCAACGCAGAAACGGGATGTCGGCTTCGCGGGTGATCGCGTTGGCTGGGGCGTAGACGCCAACGTCGAATTGAATCGATTGGTACATGCCCTGGCGGTCGCAGTAAGGCAACAACGCCGAGACCCAGTTGTGGTGGTAGCCTTCCGGGAGGCTGTCGATGGTGAGGGGGATCGCGTCGCTGTCGTCTGCTCCGGTGGGGAGCATCTCTCCCGTCCAAATGGTGGCGGATCCGGTAAACGTGCCGCTGGGCAGGTGGATGTGATCGACCGCGTAGGCTTGAGCGGCGAGAGCGAGCCGTGTCAGGTTTTGTTCACAATTGCTTCGCCGGGCGATCGACCGCATGTCCCTGACGACGGGGATCGATATGGCGGTCAAAATCGCGAGGATTGCGATTACCACCGCGATTTCAAGGGCCGAAAACGCGGCTCGCCTGGTGTGCGATCCGGCGAAGGAATCGTTGGGGAAATGCGGACAAACGAGGGGGATTCGTGGACACGAATTCGGCTTCATAAAGACCTCTCTACCTTACAAAATCAGCGAATGTGTCTATCGTAACGGAATTGCAAAAATCGTTCCGCCCGGGGCGGCATTCTTTCGGTGTGAAAGAATGCGGTCAGGACGGCAACTCATCCCGATCGACGGCATTTTCATGAGACGACTGTTTTGTTACGCGTTCATTCTCCCGTGCGTCATCGCGATGTCGACGGTCGCCCGAGCGGTCGAACCGGTGGTACGCACCGCCGCGGCATCGGGTGCGTCTGAACCTGCGTTTTCGGTGATGACATGGAACCTCGAGTGGTTCTATGACGATTCGAAAAGAGACAACTACAGCAAACTCGCGATTGAAAAGTCTAGCCCGACGCGGGGGCATTGGAATTGGCGACGTGACGCGGTTGCCAAATCGATCGCCTCGGTCAAACCCTCCGTCGTCGCACTTCAGGAAGTCGAAGGGCAGCGGGTGTTGTGGTATCTCAGTCGCGCGTTGCAGCGAGAGCATGCACTGCAATACGCAGAATACGCGATCGAAGGAAACGACCGGTACACCGAGCAAGATGTCGGATTGTTGGTAACCAAACCGGTCGACGTGTTGACGATGATGCGGGGCAACGTGACCGCGCAGATGCGGAGCGAGGAAACCTACGGCAGCGTGACGAAGCATCTCGCCGCGATCCTCGAGGTGCCGGTCGGCGACGAGTTGGAAACCGTTCTGATCGTCAACGTGCATTTGCGCAGTGGCGAACAGGGGGCGGAGCTGCGTCAGAAGCAAGTGGCGAGTTTGGTCCGATGGCTTCAGGTTTGGGAGAAAACTCCGGTGCACATTGTGGTACTCGGCGACTTCAATACCGAGGAAGTTGCTGGGAAAGTTCGTCCCGGCAGTGAGTTGTCCATGTTGATGAGCCGCGGAACGCGTGACCGCAGCGATGACCTCGTCGATCTGCTCGTGATGTCCGACGCACCGCGACAGCAAACGCATTTGCTCAATGGAAAACAATTTGATCGGATCCTCGTCAGTCGTTCGTTGGTGGACGACGATCCCAAGCGTCGGGATTTGTGCCTGCGTTCGGTGGCGGTTCGTAATGATTTGGCGATCCGCGCGGGCGTCGATCACAAAGAAGATCACTGGGAAAGGTACTGGGAAATGGATGCGTCCGATCGCGACCTGAGTGACCACTACCCGATCATCGCGGAGTTCGAAGTCCGATGAGTGAACCAGCAGACAAACAACGCAAGCCCGATCCGCGGCCAATGATCCGGTTGGACGATTTCCTCAAAGCCGCCGGCGTTGTCGGTACAGGCGGCGAAGCGAAAGTCCGCATCCAGGCGGGCGAGGTGATGGTGAACGACGAAGTCGAAACGCGTCGTCGCCGGCAACTGTTTACCGGGGACGAAGTGAACTGGGACAGCCAAGTCTGGGTGGTCGAAGTGACCGATGACTGAGGCGTACGGAGCGTTTTGAAATCGGAGAATTCCGCACCCCGTAGCTGGATTCGTCAAGAATCCAGACTTCTGAACTCAGGAGACGTCGGCAACATCTTTTTGAAGAAACTTAATTCTGTCGAGGCGCTCTTGTCGCCCTTGTTCGTTGTTTGAGAATCGGTCGCACGAGAGAACTTGTTAGTTCTGGTTCAAGACACCAAATCGTCCATCACAGTCCTTTGTGAATGATATAGAACGAAAGAAAGTGTGCCTACATTGGGGGCTGTTCCGGGTGCCCCGGAAAGAAACGCGATTCGTTGAGAGTACCTTTTGGCTTCTTTAGCCTCCCTAGCAAGATCAATCTTTTTTCTCGCGTCGCGGTCCTTTGCGAGCTTTGGTCAATCCGCAATAGAACGTCTCATTCTCGGATCCTTGGTTCCACAGATGAACCGTTGCGTCGGACAGTTCGTTATCGATGATGATCTGCGCTTTCTGTAGGAGATGCTGGGCGAGTTGTATCGCTTGTGTTGCGGTTAGTTGTGCGTTGATATTGTCGCGAGTCTTATACAACGCGTTTAGCTGAACCTTTGGGTTTCCTTGCAGCTTGTGATCGTTCTCTTCGTCTGCTTGAAACTGTTCGAGCGGTGAGTCGGATAGAGACGCCGGTTCAGGTTCGTGTCTTCCAATCAACCATTCTTCGACTTTGCTTCGCATATGCGGCTCGAGCACGACGGAACCATTATGCTCGCTTCCATCTGCGAACACTCCTGACGAATAGTTGAAGAAACAACCGTCGTCGGCTTCCACTTGAAAAACGGCTCGATCATCGACGACTAAATCAAGCTTGCTTGAAAGATGCTTGAATTCGGCATTGCTCAACGCATGCTCGCGAAGATCACGTAAGCATACCGCAGACAGTCTCGCCCGCGTTGGCCACAGCTGATACTTTGCCAAATATGTTGCGACGGCCAAACGCAATCGAATGAAATTTTTGCTCTCTTCACCATTGGACATACTTTTACCTGCTGCCTATTCCGAGATCAGTTCGGCGACAAAATCTGTCACGAACCGCTTAAATGAATCGTTCTGAACGAATTGCTTGTAGAACTCGGTATCGTCTCGAAGCATCGGCCCCATTGCTTTCTTCACTGCCGCGGTCAATTCGAGGCGTGCTTTACCAGGCGTGTTTGTCTTGGCGTTTTGATACGCTTTGTCTTTCTCAACCGCCGGAGCGACGTCGTCTTTGATGCGTCGGAAGATTCTATCGGCATCCGTGAAAAGCGTTCCGAATTGCTCGTTGAAGGTTTGGAGGATCTCGCTCAATCGAACGAGTTCGGGTTGCGGCTTTTGACCGCCTCCCCCGGGCGGCGTCGGATCGATCTCGGCGTCTTCATCTCCGAGCATAATCTTCAATCGCTCTTGCTTTTCAACGCGATAGCTATCCATGTTGATCGCGTCAAGGATCCCCTTCGATAGATCCTCTTCAGTCGGTGCTGGCAGCTTGCGGACAAGCATCGTCAGAAAGATCGAAAGCTTCTCCCAAGACGCGTTGCTGTAAGGAAGGATCGAGGCCAAGAAGTCATAGGTTCGCACGAACGCCTTCGCTTTACCCTTGAACCCGACTTGGCCGTCTTCGTCCAGTGTCGTCTTGTAGAGCGCGACGCATGGATCAAGCAACGGATCGAGCGTATCACGGCGCTCGCCGGCCAAGTATCGCTCGACAAGCGTATCGACTTGCTCTTGCGTGAAGACTTGCGCGTCTTCGAGTTCACGTTGCAGGTCATGCAACTTGTTTTGATCAGTCTCTTCGGAAAGAAGCGTTGTTCGGTAATAGTTCGAGAACGCTTCGGTAACGGTATCGGCGTTGTTGTAAAAGTCGAGGACAAACGCGCTTCGCTTGTTCGGATGCGCGCGGTTGAGACGTGACAGCGTTTGAACCGCTTGAACCCCCGACAACTTCTTGTCGACGTACATCGTGTGTAACAACGGCTCGTCGTACCCGGTTTGGAACTTGTCTGCGCAAACCAAGAACCGATAGGGGTGTTCTTGGATCTTGTCCGGAATCTCGTCGCTTGGAAAGTCATTCAATTGGCTTTCCGTCATCATCTGGCCTTCGACGTCGGTTTCACCCGAAAACGCAACAATTGCTTTGTGTGGGCTCTTTATCTCTTCCAAGTAGCTTTTGATGCTTCGATAGTACTTCACCGCTTCGGGGATCCCGCTGCAGATCACCATCGCTCGAGCTTCGCCACCGATCTTTCGAGGTGCCAACACATAGGCGAGAAAGTGGTCGACCATGATTTCCGCCTTCAAGCGGATCGCGTGATCGTGGCGTTCGACGTACTTGCGAAGCTTCTTTTGCGCCCGTTTCCGATCGAACATCGGATCGTCTTCGACAACCGCTTCCAACCGGTAATAGCTGGCGACCGGCGTGTAGTACTTCAAGACGTCAATGATGAAGCCTTCATCGATCGCCTGCTTCATCGTGTACGTATGGAATGGTCGATGCTTTGTCTTCCCCTCGGGACCGGGGAAAGCATCACCGAACATTTCCAACGTTCGGTTCTTCGGGGTTGCGGTGAACGCGAAGTAGCTTGCGTTGGTCACCATCTTGCGCGCGGCCATTCGCTTTTCGAGCGCATCGTTGATCGTGTCTTCTGGATCGCTGATCGCTTCGTTCACTGCCGCAGCAACCTTGCCGCCTTGGCTCGAGTGGGCTTCGTCAATGATCAGCGCGAACTTGCGACCGCGATGGGCGTCACCGATCTCGTCCAAGATGAAGGGGAACTTCTGAACGGTGCTAATGATGATCTTTTTGCCGGATTCGATGAACTTTCGCAGGTCGCCGCTACGCTTCGCATGGCCCACGGTCGATCCGACTTGCATGAACTGACGGATCGTTGCATCGATCTGTTGATCGAGGATCCGTCGGTCGGTGATCACGATAACCGTATCGAAGATCTCGGGGTCGTCGACTCCGCCACTTCCGCCGCGAAGTCCGATCAGTTGGTGAGCCAACCAGGCGATCGAGTTCGATTTACCACTGCCCGCCGAGTGCTGCAATAAATAGCGACGGCCAACGCCGCGTTCTCGAACGTTCTCGAGCAATCCGCGAACCAGATCCAATTGGTGATAGCGTGGGAAGATCTGTTTGCGTGTTTTCTGCCCAGTCTTCTTGTTCTTCTCGACAACAATTTGGGCGTAGTTCTCGACGATGTTCGTTGTGCTTTCCGGCGTCAGAACTCTCTTCCATAGATAGTCCGTCTTCAATCCGCTCGGATTTGGTGGATTGCCCGCCCCATCGTTCCAACCTTGGTTAAACGGCAAGAACCAAGACTTCTTGCCTTTCAGGTGCGTGCACATTTTCACTTGCTGATCATCGATCGCAAAATGAACGATGCAACGCCCGAACGCGAAAAGACGCTCTGTCGGGTTGCGTTGTCGCGGGTCGCTGTACTGTGCGACCGCGTCGTCAACGTCTTGATTCGTTAAGTTGTTCTTTAGCTCAAACGTCGCGATCGGCAGGCCGTTAATGAAGATGCCAAGATCGAGCGCACGACCGGATTCGTCGAGGCTATACCGCAATTGCCTTGTGATACTGAAACGGTTGCCGGCGAACAGTTCCGCCGACTTCGCGTTGCCGGGCGATGGTGTTCCGTAGAACAGTTCGATGTCGTGGTGATCGAACTTGATCCCGCGCCGAATGACGTCGATAACTCCGCGCGATCCGATCTCTTTCTCGAGTCTCGCGAGGAACTTTCGTCGCGTCGGATTATCGCTCTCGAGTAGCAATTCTTCCGCGATCGCGGCCTGAGTCTCTGTCAAGAACTCGCGAAGCTTCGCCAAGTCAACGCAATATTCGCGGTCATAATCTTTTGGATCGCCCGGTCGCCAACCGCGATCGACCATATCGTCGAAGATGATCTTCTCGAGTCCGCCTTCGCTTGTGTCGCTGACACCGCCAGCGATATTCTTGTAGAACGGTCCTTTCTCGTGGACCTTGCTTGTTGGAGGCAGAGGGCCAGACTCATTCATCGCGTTCCAAGTCCTTTTTCATACTCCTTGATTTCTTCCAGCTTACCGACGTAGAAGCACTCCAGAGGCTGCATCAATCGTTCAACTTCGTCGTCATTGAGGCCCCTACTGACGTAACCTTTGAGTCGCAAATCCAATCGCTTTCTCTGCTCAGCGAGTTGAGCTTTTGCGTGATCGTACTCTTGGTGGTCTGCAATCATCGTTTCATGCTCAATGTTCAAATTGTTGGCGAACTTGACCGCTTCCCACCAAGCGAGCGAAAACTTTGAAGTTACCCGATTCATAACGGATTCTTCCGGCCGGGATCGCGGGGTGAATTCGATGGTGGTCGGCAAACGATTTTACATCACCGAAGGAAGACCTTACTGTCAATCTCGCATCACGCCAAACGCTCTTCGGTATTAACGAATCGCTTGCCAAGGCGTCCGCTTCGCGTTCAATCTTATCTGTTCCACGTTCATCCAGGTTGTCAAATACGGCTTGGCAGACCCCCTTGTCGATGTGCAATGAGATATGGGCAAGCTCATGCAACAGGACGAACCAGAAATTGTCTAGTCGATCATGTCGCAGAGTCATTGCGATTAGTCGCCCATCGTCGCCCAGTCGCATTGCCGCTCCATCAAGGTAGGTTCTGGGTAAATGACGTTCAACGATGAGGTGAATCCCATTTTTTGCCAAGAACTCTTGCGCCAGTTTGGGGCCGTCGTTAAAGAAGCTTAAACGGGCAACCTCCCGCAAGAAAGATTCGTCAACCGTACCGCTTTCGTACGTCAGCTTTGCTCTCTGTTTCGCAACACTCATCACGCGAATCTGCCACGCAACCAACGCGGCGTCGTCTTTAGCATTGCCACAACGAGACATCTGCCGGTTGAATACTTCGAGTGACGTTGGATCTCCTACGGGTTCAGTGAACTTGGCAAGCACATCATCCAGTTGCTCCCTTGCTTCCTTAAGCGACTTCACCACACCGTCAAGCCAACCTCGCTTGACCATCTCGGCGAGCGGAAAGCGTTTTCCCAGTTCGAGAAAATCTTGGGCAACGGGGACCGAACCCTTCTGCCTTAGCAAGACATCGGCAGGTATACCAAGCTCGTCAACCAATCTACGGATCATCGTTAGTGACAGGTCACGTTTCCCGGCGAGAACTTCTGAAACCTTACTCTTGCTCCCAATGATTGGAATCAAATCTTTCTGCTTCAGATTTGCTTGATCCATACGGAAGCGAATTGCCTCAATCGGATCGGGTGGATCAACCGGGAACACCTCGTCCTCAAACTTTTCGATCAACAGCAACCAAAGTTCCAGCTCGTCGCCTTCGGGAGTGTCGGGCGTCGCGGCGAACAGTTCATCGACTCGCGCAAGCGCACGCTGATGATCCCGCTCGGTTTTGATAACCCTCGGCATCGGCGTTTTAGATGGTTTGCGAGTCGATTTGGTCATATTCCGCGTGGGTCCCGATGAATCGGATGTAGATAGTGAAGAATTCGTAATTGATTTTGACAACGAGTCGGTATTCATTGCCGCAGATATTGAAGACAACGCGACCATCTTTCAGGATGCTGGCATTGCCGTAGTGTGCCTTCACGTCTGCAGGTGTTGACCACGATGCTTGCTTTGCTTCGGCGTACCAAGCGCGGAGAGCATGGTCGGCGCGTGGGTTCGCGGCTCCGTACCTCGTTAGCGTGCTCCTTGCGATCACTCTCATGAATTATCGTCCGTTCCCATTCTCAAGTCAATCCAATAGTTCCCAATCTGGGAACTTTGGTCTGTTGTACATAGGATTAGGCATGCTAGCAAATCTAGATTGGCGAATAGAGTGATACTTGGACCGCCGATTTTCCACGAAAAGTTGTTTCGATTGCGTTTCGAACCGTTTCCCATTCGAGCCCACCCAGGCCGCAACCGAGTGCCGGCAGGGCGACGGAGCGGATACGAAGTCGGTCGATTTCGTGGGTGAGTGCTTGCAATCCGGCTTCGATGTCGGCCAGTTTGCTGGAATTCCGCCAATGGTCCTTCGTCGGGAAGTTGACGATGTAGCGGGGGCGTTCCGATTCACCACGGTCGAAAACCAAAACGCTGCCCGGGCGAAGCGACCCAGCATCGCAAGCCTGTTTGTAGGCGACAAAGTTGTCGGGGAAGCGTTGTTTGAACGCCAACGCGATACCGCGTCCCATAGCGCCGACACAGTTCACCGCATTGGTGATGGCATCGACATCGGCTTCAAACAGATCTCCCGAAACGATCTCCACCATCACACCGCCTCCTCGATCATTTCGTCGTCGGTGGCAAAGTCTTCGTCGAGCGCTTCGGTGGCGGCCAGTTCGGCGACCTCTTCGCTGACGTCATCCGGTAACGACCGAGCGAACTCGCGAACGTCCAGTTTGCCAGTTACAACGTCAGCGACTAGACGCGTGCGGCATTCGATCAAAAGTTCAATACTTCGCCGATTCTTCAGGATGGAAGATTCGATCTCCTTTAAAGCGTTTTTTACATATCCAACGATTTCCCTTTGCTCAGATTCAGACGGCTTTGGAAGTATGAACGATCCAAAGTCGTTGTATCGCACGCGGGGTGCGCGTTGGCGGACTGACGGGCAGAGCATTACGAAGAAGCCGCGTACCGCCAAGCTGCGAAGAAGTAGCGCATAGTAGTCTGAACTGATTCCATCCATTGATGGTTCGCAAATCACATATTCCGGCGAGCATTTTCCAGTCGAGTCTGAAACGCCGATTGCGCCCGCGAATGCGTCCATTGAGTGAAGGACGAGTTGACCTGGATAAATACCTTGGTAGCCCAACTCCCAAATGGCATTAGTGAATCCAGTTGTGCGGCGGTTACTTCGGAGTGTCACTTGCCCGTCGCGGAAGCAAGTCACCTGTTGAGCATTTTCTGGCATTTCTGGCCGAACTTGATGAAACAACAGTTTCGCCCGAAATACTGGCCAATTTGATGGAAGTTCGCCAAGCCAAGGAGCATGTTCGCAATTTCGTTTGACGTTTTCGTCGAGGCCTCGGGTGACGGCGCGGTGGATGATCGCTTGCTTCTGCTCCTCGAGTAAACCGATCACCTTTCGCTTCGCCGCAATCGCCTTCCCCAAACGAACACTCGCCCAATCCAAAAAACGAACAATCAGTGCTTGTTCGTCCGGTGGAGGAACGGGAATCATCTCACATTTCAGTTTTTCCATCGGAATGCGCATTCGATGGGCAAGTATCCCGTTCCCAATCCGAACGAGGCTCTTGTGGAAACGTGGATTTTGAAACACCGCGGTGAAGTAACGTGGCAAATCGTCATCCATCCGAGTCCGCAGCACATAATAAACTGGGCTCAAACATCCGGTGTATTTGGAAATGCCAAGCGAACCAATGATTACGTTCATGCAGTTCAATACGATGTCATCAGGACGTACAATTTTGTATCGTCGAATATCCTCTGAGCGTTTATTCCCTACATTCCCCTTTTCAGCATAAGGAATAACGCCTCGCGTTTTCATGACCGACAAGACGTCTTGAACTTGGTTCTGATCATTCGTTTCACGCCGTTCGTACAATCGCGCACCAAGTCTTGACAAGGTCCAATGTTGGGGAATGTCGCCCAACCAAGACTGGCCTGACGTCTTGTACTCTTCGTATGGCTTTAGTTCAGCGATCATGCGACGCTCCCGTGAAGCAAGTCGTCGAGCAATCCTTCCGCTTCTTTCTCAACCGCGATGATGTCGTCGCGAATTTCGTCTAGCGTTCGCAGAGGTTCCGGCTTATAGAAGTGCCGCGTGAACGAGATCTCGTAGCCGATCTTCACGCTTCCCTTCTTATCTTGTAACCACGCATCGGGCGTGTAGGGCAAAACTTCTCGCTCAATGAATGCTTCGATCCCGCCGGGTTCGAGTAGTGGGATCTGCTCACTGTCTCGCAAGTCCGCATCGGGCTCGAACTCGACAACGCTCTCGGCCGGATAGGCGTCTTCGCGAGCGGATGACGGGCGAAGGCACTCGGGTAATTCGCCCCACCGGTATCGACCATGCTTCGGATCGGCGTCGACTTTGGTTTCGCCCTTCTTGTTCGGTTTGGAAACCTTGGCGATCACCGGCGGTGCGGCTTCGTCAACTTCGCTAACGCCTCGCAAGACAAGTTTCAGTTCGGCCGCCGACGGTTTCTTGTCATGCTCCGCCAACTTCTCAGTGGCGACTTCCGAGAAAACGTTGTAGTCGTCAAACGGATCGCCGCCCACGTGCTCACGCAACCACGTTCCCAACTCGACCAATCGAGCGTCACGTTGCCAAGTCTCTGGCTTGAGTAGCTTCTTCTTCTTGCTCTCGGGTAGGCTCTTTCCGCCTCCGCCGTCTTCGTCATCATCGTCGCTTCCCCACTCGGCCAATCGCTTGGTGAGTTGCTTCTTGATGCTTCCAAAGTCTTCGACCAATGCGTCGCCGAACTCTTCGTATAGCGTTTCACGAATCTCTTCATCACCGGACGCAAATCGTAATGCTTCGATGCGTGGGATCGTCAATTGGCTTCGCAATCTCAATGGACGTTCAACAACGACTTTCCAGTATCCGAACGCTTCGCCCGGGAAGATTTTGGATTGTTCAGTTTCCTCGAAGTTTAGATAGGTGTCGCAGATCCGCTTGATATCGTCGTCGCTGAGCTCTCAATTCTTCTTGCCGAGGTTTTTCCGTAGTGGCCGATACCACTGCGTCGCGTCGATCAGTTGCACCTTGCCTTGACGCTGCTGCGACTTTCGGTTGGAAAGCACCCAGATGTAGGTTGCGATGCCCGTGTTGTAGAACAGGTTCAACGGAAGGGCGACAATCGCTTCGACCCAATCGTTTTCGATCAACCATCGTCGAATGTTGCTTTCCCCTTGGCCAGCGTCGCCAGTGAACAGCGACGAACCGTTGTGGACTTGGGCGATCCTGCTTCCCAATTCAGTCCGGTCGTTCATCTTGGATGCCATGTTGGCCAAGAACATCATCTGGCCGTCGCTGGATCGTGTAACGAGTGAATAGTCGGACTCGCCGGCATGGGAGATTCGGAATCGCGGATCCCGTAGTGAATCCTTCTTTCCCGATGGACACATCGATTCGAGATCTTTCTTCCAGCTTTTCCCGTACGGTGGATTGGAAAGCATGAAGTCGAACTCTTTGGCGCCGTAGGCGTCGTTCGATAGCGTGCTGTATTCGGCCCCGCCTCGGATGTTGTCCGCGTTTTCTCCGTCGCCTTTGATCAGCATGTCCGCTTTGCAGATCGCGAACGTCTCGGGGTTGATCTCTTGCCCATAGAGATAGGTCTTCACGCCGGACTCTTCGCCCCCATTGGCTTCTCTGGCCAGTTCAATCAAGGTGTCCTCGGCTACGGTCAACATGCCGCCGGTCCCGCATGCGCCGTCGTACAATTCGTAGGATCCTGGTTTGATTTTGTCCGCGATGGGCAAGAACATCAGTTTGGTCATCAGACGAACGGCGTCGCGGGGTGTCCAGTGTTCGCCGGCCTCTTCATTGTTCTCCTCGTTGAACTTGCGGACCAGTTCTTCAAACACGGTCCCCATCGCGTGGTTGTCCATCGCGGGATGGCGAACGCTGCCGTCGCTATTGAGAACCGGATTCGGGCTTAGATTGATCTCGGGGTCGCAGAACTTTTCGACGAGCGTTCCCAGAGCGTCGGCTTTCGAGAGTGTGGGGATCTGATTGCGGAACTTGAAGTTCTCGAGGATGTCTTGAACGTTGGGCGAGAATCCGTCGAGATAATCTTCAAAGTCGGCGCGTAGCTGTTGCTGGTTTCCTCGCGAGCGAAGATCCCGCATCGTGAATTTCGAGGTGTTGTAGAACGGTTGGCCGGCGGCGTCGCAGAGTGCTTGATCTTGCTCGGTGATCTTGGCCTCGTCGAGCATCTGCTTCGTTTCAAGAACCGCCGCCGATGATGGCTCGAGAACCGCGTCGAGACGACGCAAGACGCACATCGGCAAAATAACGTCGGGATACTTGCCTCGTTTGAACAGATCGCGAAGCACGTCGTCGGCGATGCCCCAGATGAACGAGACGATCTTGTTGTGAGTTGCTTGATCCATCAGCTATTTCGTTGAATGACTGGTTGGCTATGTCGCTGGTTCGGTGGCGGTTGGTTCGTTCTACCTAGGTCGTTTGCGTTCGGTCGATGTTCTTTGCCGAGCCATTGTTCAATCACGTCGCGGTGGAATCGCCAATGCTTTCCGACCTTTTGGCCGGGAATCCTGCCTTCTTGGACGAGTTTGTAGAGCGTTGATTTGGGAACCTCCAAATAGGTCGCCAATTCGTCGATCGTAAAGACGTCATCTTGGTGTAATTCCACGGGTTTCCCACCATTTTTCGAGCGTCGTTGCCGTCTGGACACGTTTGGTCACGGCTTCGACATTGTCCGCGTTATTAGCGGTTGCTGTCAATTAGTGGGCGGCCGGATCGGACTCAAGTTTGGCTCGCAGTACAGTGATGACGCGGTTGTGACCTTTGGCTTGTCTCGTGTAGCGTTCGCGTTCGTGGTCAAACGCCGTTACTTCGTCGTTCCATTTGTTTTGGCGTTTCCAACCCTGCCGCCGGCTAATCATTTCGGACGTGGCCCGGGATCGCCTTGGCGTGCGGCTTGCTGCAAAATGCCGGTATGAAAACAAAATTATTCTTGATTAGTGGATGGTCGTGGGGACGTTCTGCTCTCGAAAGCATGGCTGTGTTGCTGGCAGATGACTTTGACGTTGCCTTGCTTTCCTCCGAGGAGGTTATCGCTCCTGGAACGCTTACGTCGACGCTGCCTACTGATCGACCATGCGTGTTGGCCGGATGGTCGATCGGCGGGATGTTGGCGTTGGAGGCGGCGACGGGGGTCGCCGACGGGTCGATGTTGTGTTTGATCGGTAGCACCGCGAGATTTGTTGCCGGCGACGATACGCCGCACGGGGTTCCGATGGCGGAAGTACGATCAATGTCGATTTCTTTTCGGCGAAAACCCGAGGAAACACTCGCAAATTTTGATGTCCAGGCCGCATTGCCGCATGACCTGATTGCTCGAGCAGAACCGTTCGACGGCGACCAGGACGACTGTCGCAAATTGGCGGACGGGCTAAAATATCTGCGTGACGCGGATCTTCGTGAGACGGCGAGCCGAGTGCGTGTGCCGACTTTGATTTTGCACGGCCAGGAGGATCGCGTGATTTCGGTTGACGCCGCCGATGATCTGTCGCGGCGACTCGAGACGTCGCACGTGCGAAGGATGGAAGCGGTCGGACACGATTTACCGGTGCGTTGTCCCGAATGGATTGTTTCGAACTTGATTGACTATTGGAAAAACGATGTGGCTCGCACCGATGCAGGATAGAACGATCCGCTCGCGATTTTCTGCGGCCTCGTCGACCTACGATCGCCACTCGCACGTGCAGGAGCAAGTCGCCGATCGCGTGATCGAGTTGATGAAAGAACTTGGGCCTGTTGACCGCGTTTTGGAATTGGGGTGCGGCACCGGACGATTGACTGAAAAAGTAGACTCGCGATTTAAGAACGCATCGATCACGGCGGTCGATTTATCGCAAACGATGATCGATCGAGCGAAAGTTAACCTTGGTGAATGCGACCGGATTGAGTGGGTCGCGTCGGACGTTTGTGACTACCAAACCGAGTCGCCGTTTCCTCTCGTCGTCAGCAGTTCTTCGTTGCACTGGGTGACACCCATTGATTTGGCGTTTGAGTCGATCCATCGTGCGGCCCAACCCGGCGGTCAGATCGTGGTCGCGATCATGCTGCGTGAGACGCTCGGCGAGTTGCACGACGCACGTTTGCGAGTGGCACCGCACAAGCCACCTCAATCCCGATTGCCGACGTGGGCGGATGTGACCGAGGCAGCCATGCGAATGGGATGGCAGATCAAGCACCAGTCGCAATCGGTTTTCACGGTGCGGCATGCGTCGGCGCGCGACCTTCTCACCGCAATCCACCAACAGGGGCTGACCGGAGGCAGCGTTTCGCACTCTCACACGCCGTTGACTCGGGGTGAGTTGACTGCGTTGGTTCGCGATTACGAGACGAACTATCGAGACGCGAGCGACGCGGTCATCGCGAGCTATCAAGTTGGCTTTTTGCACTGCGAGACTCTTGCCGGATAGATCCGCGGCGGCTGCGCAGCGCCTCATCGCCAGACGTCGGAGAATGATACAAAGGAATACGATGACGAATGCTGAGACGAATCTTTGGCTCGACGCGGCACGGCAGACGGTCGTTTCCTATCGGAATATGATTGACGCGTCGGTGTCGCAGCTCGGCGATGAAGAGTTGTTCCAGCGACCCGCGGAGGGGATCAACTCGGTCGCGATTATTCTGCGGCATCTCGGAGGTAACCTACGTAGTCGCTGGACCGATTTCTTCACGAGTGATGGTGAGAAGGAGACCCGAGATCGGGATACTGAGTTCCTGGATTGGGAAGGCGATCGGCAATCACTGATCGAGGCGTTCGACGCCGGTTGGTCTGCGCTCGTCGATGCGCTGGCGTCGATCGATCATGAGAACGTTCACCAAACTGTTTTGATTCGCGGCGAACCTCACACGGTCACTCAAGCGGTCACGAGATCGTTGACTCATGTGTCGTATCACGTGGGACAAATTGCGATCATCGCTCGATTGGTCCACACCGGACAATGGCAGTGGCTGACCATCGCCCCCGGTAATTCCCAGACGCACAACGCGACGACATGGGGCACCGCGGCGAGTCGTAGTGTCCATGCCGACGTTGATCGCCAGGGGCGGGACTCGGACGCCAAGGAAGCGTAACAGCGGACCGGTGTGTTGGCACGGCGCTGGAAATTCGGGCTCGATGAAACGCGTTGCATAAATGGGACTGTTTCGCCAATCGGGCGAGCGCCTGTGGTAGGTTGTTCGACTGGGTTGTGTCGGCGTTTGCGATGGGTGCACGCCAAATTGGTAACCGTTTGGGGAATGACCGCATGTCTCGCGTTTTGCCGGTGTTGGCTTTCTGGGTTCTGGTTTCGCAGTCGTGTTTTGGGCAAGCCGTGTTTGAGAAGACGCCGCATTGGAATGCGGATCGGCATGGCAACTTCTATCAGAATTCCGAGTTGAAAGAACTCGATGAGCGTGGGTATCCGGTTGGTTGGGGCGAGGTATCCACATTTGAAACGGGGCTCGCCACGGTACTGAATCGAGCGAAAGGCATCGTTCAACTGACGTGCCCGAAGGATGGCAGCGAGACTTCGATTTCGACGACGATTGAACTGCCCAAGCGGATCAAGTTTGTGACGGTTTTGACTCGGATGCGAGGGCCGACCGTTGAGTTGGGCGAATCCGACGACACGGGTGCGGGAATGGTTTACAGGTTGGAAATGAAGAGCGGGAAGACTCGCGAGTTCCCACGCGTCGAGCCGATCTATCGGTTCGGTTCGCTCGGCGGATGGAAGACGTACCGAACGTCGATGCGTGTCTTGCCCGGGTACGTCAAACTGAATGTTCGGGCGGAAATCAACGACGCGAAAGGCAGCTTGGAAGTGGACCGGGTTTTGGTGGTCTCATCGGAACCCGGCTATCAAGCCACCCAGGAAGAGCGTGTTCGGTTGATGACTGCGATTCACAAAGACGATGACGTCGAGATCGCGAAAATGATGGAAGAACAGCCGGCGTTGTTGGAACTGCGTGACGGTACGATGGAGAACGGAACACCGTTGATTATCGCCGCCTGGTACAACTCGGTCAAAGTCACGAAGGAACTCATTCGCTTGGGAGCCGACATGGAGGCGAGTGACGAATCGTGGCAGAACACTCCGTTGGCATGGTGTTGTTGGTGGGGCAACCCCGACGTCGCTGAGGTGTTGGTCAATGCGGGTGCGAAGACAAAGCACTATGCTCGAATGGCCGCCTCGAGCAAAACCCAGAATCGTTCACCACGCGGTACACCGGAGGACTTCGACCGGATTGTGGAACTGATCGAAGCTGCCCAGGCGGCCGCGGCGAGATGAACGGGGAAGCCCGTTTGCGGATGGATGAAATTTTCCAGGGTGGCAAATTGCTGTTTTGACTTTGGCTGCTATGTCGACCTTCAATCGTGAGTCGGTTTGCAGGCGTTGAACATTTCGATGGCCTGCACGGTTTCAGCCACGTCGTGAACGCGAATCAGGTGAGCACCTGCCGCGGCAGCCGCGAGTGACACACCGAGGGTGCCAGCCATCGGGTTGAATTCGCGTCCGGACGTTTCAGTGAACGCGGCAAGCCGTTTGCGGATGAAGCCTTTACGCGAGTGGCCGATCAAACACGCACATCCGAGGTCGGTGAACCGGTGGATGCCTCGGATGAGTTTGAAGTTGTGGTCGTGTGTTTTGCCGAACCCGACACCGGGGTCCAGGCATATCTTTTCGAGTTCGATACCGAACGAAAGGCATGCGTCTCGGCGGGCGATCAGGTAGTCGCGGATTTCCTCGACGACGTTTTCATAGGTTGGATCGTCCTGCATCGTTTGCGGAGTCCCCCGCATGTGCATGACGCAGACACCGACCCCTGATTGCTTCGCCAGTTCGGCCATTTTCGGATCGCCTTCGAGGCCGGTGACATCGTTGATGATCTCCGCGCCGGCATCGATAGCGGCCGATGCGACGCTGGCTTTGCTCGTGTCGATGCTGATGGGGATATCGAGCCGGACCGCGAGAGCGGCGATGACGGGGGCGACGCGAGCGGTCTCGGTGGCCTCGTCAACGGGTGTGGAATAAGGCCGCGTGCTTTCGCCGCCGATGTCGATGATGTCGGCCCCGTCGGCTTGCATTTGGAGGCCCGCCGCGACGGCTGCTTCGACACGCAGTTCTTCGGAGAGGTCACCGCATTTGGAGACAGCACTGCCTGAGGGGAGTTCTGTGTTTCCGAAAAAGCGTCCGCCGTCGGAAAAACTATCCGGCGTGACGTTGAGGATGCCCATCACGCGAGGTCGGTCCTCGATCGAAATCGTACGACGAGAGGTTTTCCAAGAAAGCATCGTCGGGGTGGGCGTGGGCGTCGGAGGAGTCGAGGGCATGTTGGTTTGCGTGGCAAAGAATGAGGGTTGAGGCGAGTTGGATGTGTTGGGTGCGAATGAGTCGAACACGTCACGTCGTGGACGTATTTTGGTTTCCATTCGAAAGTTCGGCGAGGCAGAGGCGAGGTAATTTGTAACGGATGGGGGAGGTTGGGGTCTGCCGGGTGTCCGTGCTAACCCGGTTGGGCTGAGATGTCGATTTCATCGTTGAGGGTTGACCGGATCGACCCCGGGGAGTTGCCACGAGCGGCGGATCCCATTGCGGTTGGCAACGAACGGCCGCACGCATGCAATTGTTTCTCGAGAAGGATTTCAATCGTGATGGCTGTGACTGTCTTTCGAAAACCGACCATCTGGATGTTCCTTCTGATGGTGGGAATGACATCGACCGCTTCGGCGGACTTCGGTACGTGGCTGCACAACAAGAAGATGGCTTACTGGCGGAACACCGCATGGCCGGACCCGTTCAACGAGGCCGATGCGATTCAGGTCGTCACTCCGTTTGAAATTATGAAGAATAACGGTTGGCGCAGCCATAACACGATCGGGCACGAGTTGTTCCGTGCCGGTGACGGTGCGTTGTTGGCGGCGGGCCAAAACCGAGTTCGTTGGATCGCGACCCAGTCGCCGTTGACTCGTCGTGAGATTCACGTGCTCGAGGGAGTCAACGCGGCCGAAACGGATGCTCGCGTCGCAGCGGTTCGCGAAGCGGTCGCGGGGCTGACGCTCGACGGTGTCGAACCAACCATCTTGGTCACCCGTTCGGTCCCACCAACCACACCGGGTAGCATGGCGACGAAGATCAATCGTGACCGATTCGAGAACATTCCGATTCCGAAGTTGCCAACGACCACCGCGTCCGGGCAACAAGGTGTTGCTGAGTAATCAAACCGTGGTTTGAGCTTCGCACGGCGGCGCGCGAAGCGGTTGGTATCGGCTGATTGGTTCGTGATTGAAGTAGGCCGGATGAAGGAGGCTTTGCGACGCGTATCCGGCGGTGGTGTGGATTGCCGGCACGTCGCTTCGCTCGGTCCGGCCTACAAACATCCACCCCGTAGCGAATGTCGCCAAGACATTCGGCGTTTTCGTGGGGCTGTGCCGAAACACTTGGCGTGTTTCGCTACCGGGAATTTGGGCGGGATTGTGGAGCCGTGCGACGCAGTGTGGCACCTCGCAACACATTCTGCCGGAACTTCGCTTCGCTCGGTCCGGCCTACGGGGCGATGCGAGACTCACCTGCTTGAATTAGCCGACGTGGGTTCGCACCGGTTGGCTGACAGAGAACCGTGGCAAACGCCGAGCGGCTGATTGGCTTTTTGTTTTGCTGCGTTTCAACGACGAAAAGCCCGATGGGCTTACCTAGGTAAACCGATCGAGCTAGTCGTGGGAGCGTTGTCGTTGATCCGGGCGCGTACCTGGCGAC
>NZ_ANOH01000242.1 GCF_000346505.1 Aporhodopirellula sallentina SM41 | reverse complement strand
AAATAGTCATGCAGGTTACTTCTGCGGTGAAGTTGTGCGGATGCAGCCCCAGGTCGATGATGTGACGCGTACACGGGGAGTCGACGTTGAATTGTCCCGGATCGGTCCGGATGGACGGATGCATTGGTTGGCTTCTCAGGCAGTGCACATCGGGCAGACTGCAACGTTGTGGGTTCCGTGGGGCGGTGAGGATCAGGCCGCATTGGCGAGGGAACAATCACTGAGTGACCCTTTTTGGGTCCCAACCGATTCATTGGTCAGGGGCGTTCGCGGGTTGTGGTCGGTGTACGTCGCGGTGCCGGAAGAATGCGAACGAGAGGACAATCCTAGCGAGCCGAAACACGATGAGGCGTTGACCGGGAACCAGGATATCGAAGGCTACTCAGAGGCTATCGTTCAACGACGTGAGGTGCAGGTATTGCGAACCGCCGGATCGCTGACGCTCGTCTACGGGATGCTGGCACCGGGAGAATGGATCGTCGCTGAAGGAGTCGGGCAGATCGGTCCAGGCGTTGCCGTACGGGTACGGATAAGCAAGCCTTTGCTCTCGCAACCTGGCCAACAACCGATCCAGGTTTCGCGGCGGTGACGGGGCGAGGTGATCGAGGCGACGATGCAGTCGCGTCTGACTTGAGCGACCGAGGCGATTGGGTGGAACGTCTCGCGGCTCGGTTTTTTCATGACCAACGGCTTCTCGTTTTGATCGTGCTGTTGATCCTGGTCGCCGGGCTCAGTTCGATGGCGGTGTTGCCACGGATGGAAGATCCGGTGTTGGAGCAACGGGTGGCAATCATCTACACGCGGTTGCCTGGGGCCGACGCCAAACGCGTTGAGACGTTGGTGACGGAAGTCATCGAAGACCGTGTGCGAGATATTGAAGAGATCAAAGAGATCCGATCGATCAGCCGCGTGGGTATCAGTGCGGTCACGATCGAGTTGCGGGACGAGATCAAAGAGACCGAGAATGTTTGGTCGCGGGTCCGCAGCCGGATCGAAGACAGTATCGGGCGTTTGCCGGCGGAAGCGGAACGTCCCGAATTTCGCAAACTCGAGGTTCGCGCGTACGCGCTCATCGTGGGGTTGGTGTGGGACCGAGAGGAGCCGGTGGACGTGCGTGTGCTGC
>NZ_ANOH01000241.1 GCF_000346505.1 Aporhodopirellula sallentina SM41 | reverse complement strand
CCGCACAACGGAAGGTTTTTACGACACCGCCGTTACCGAAGCGGTGGAGTTTGAATCACGAAAGATTGTACCAATGCCAGCGCCCGTTGCCTACCAACGAAGGTGTGCCGAAGGCCTAGCGTAAAAACCATGTTGTCCGTCACTGCCCCGCGAGAAGATTCAGATTGCTCTCGAAGGGTTCAATGAGACCGTCGCAATTCGGGCATTCGATGCTGCAATCCATGTCAGCGAGCATAAAGGCAAGTTCGGGATAACCACGGCAGGCAGCGAGCGCGGACATCATGTGTCGAAGTTCAGAGGCGGTGTTTTCAGTTTCCTTCGTGAATGGAATTGAAGCAGAGAGCAGTGGTACCGCATCGTTTTGTGCAGACTCGTACTCAGCACGAAGAAAGTCGGGAATGTCATCAGCGCCCGGAAGGTGGGCACAGGCCACCGAGTAGCCAACGAAGCAGAGCAAGTCGCCGCGATCAGGGTTATTGGGGGCAAGAGGCGTAACCAAGTTGACCAAGTGAGGAATGGTCGCATACGTGGCAGTGTAGACGGATTGCTGGTGACATAGAGCGCTCCAGTAATCGAACGATTTCACCGAAGAGTGAAAGTCGGCGGTCGGGTCGTGCAGGTGTCGCAGCCATTCAACGGTGTCGTGGCATTCACCGTAGGCGTGGCCAAGTGAAGTCCAGCGATCGTCGTTGAGTGAAAGCATACGTTTGTGA
>NZ_ANOH01000240.1 GCF_000346505.1 Aporhodopirellula sallentina SM41 | reverse complement strand
AGGAGAGGTCGAGTTAATTGACCCGACTATCGCATCGAACTCTCACTTAAATGCGATGTACACAGCGCCATTTAACTTCGTTCTGAACAATCAACGCACCGGGCAAATCAACCTGAACTCCATCAATGAGTTCCAGATATGGAGAGGCCTGATGCTCGGCCACCTGAACGACCAGGAGGCAACAAACCCAAACGGAACCACAAATCAAAACGAACTCTCCTGGGAGGCGTTCCTAGCCAGTCGTCGTGGCTACGCACTAGACGAGACGACTGCTGATGTCACTGGAACTGGCACCGTCAACTACGACTCCACAAAATTTGATTCGGAATATCCAACGCAATTCGCGGGAGTGTTTACCGAGTCTAGCGTGTCTAGTGCCTTCCCGTCTCTCCGTACAACTTCAGCAACTGATGCCATGCAGCGTCGCGTCCCAGACGCAAACTTATTCCGAACGAGAGGAACAGCCGACCTGCGCTCTTACACGAGTGGATTAAGTGGTGAGGCACCTCGTCAACTCATCCGGAGCCCCGACGAATTCCCCGAAACTCAGCGATGGCCGATTTGGCAAACAGGCGCGATTAATCCAACCGGAGGGAATTTCCATCGGGACAGACCCCGCAATCCTGCGATGCATTTCCAGACCCTAATGCGATTGCCCAACTTAGTGTCCGATAACTCACAAGTATTCTTAATTCGGATGACAATCGGCCTATTCGAGGTAGATGCCAACAACACGATTAGTCTTGGTGCTGAATACGGCGAGTCCACTGGTGAGGTAAAACGCTTCAAGGCCATGTTCATCGTTGACCGTTCAATCCCAGTCGGATTTGCACCAGGTCAAGACTTAAATGCACGCGACACGGTCATTTTCGAGAGGTACTATCAGTGATCAACAAACCGAATACTACGAGGCCAGCGAAGGGAATCCATAGTGGTTTCACCCTTGTTGAGATGTTGATTGCAATGGCAATCACATTACTGATGATGGCAGCGGTAGCCAGGGCATTTGCGTTTGTCGGCGCGAGCGTGCGTGATAGCCGCGGCAATCTAACTTTATCAAGTGATCTAAGGGACATTACCACGAGGCTTGATGATGAACTACGACGATGTACAGTTTCGCTAGAACCCGCAAGCGGCTCTGGCCCTGACCCCGCTGGCTATTTTTTATACGCAGAAGGGCCCTGCACCGATGCAACCTCGACGTTGTTCGGACGCAATAATTCAGCCATCAGTGGCGATGGGTCCGCGGTCGCTGAGGATAGTCGATATGGCGACATCGACGATTACCTCGCCTTTACCGCAGTTGCACCACCAGGCAGTTGGTTCACAGGCAAAGTACCTGCATACGTATTAGACTCTGGAGTAACAGACGCAACCCCGGTCGTCATTCGCTCAAAGTATGCGGAAATAGTTTACTTCACCAATCCTGAACGTGATGGGACTGGAAATATCGTTGACGCGGATGGCAACAATTTGCCAGACAGGCTACTGCTCTACAGGCGTGTGCTTCTTATTCGCCCGGACCTCAATCTAAGAGCTGACGGAAGCATCTTGGGCATGACCCCTGGGAGCGATTGGCTAACGGGCATGTCCAACATTCATCAACTGTGCGATCTCTCAGTGCGTCGCAGCTCGAACTCCGACGGTACTCCGAATCTCTCTGCGTCAGCCAGAGTAATTGCCAACTCTTTGAGCGATCTTTCTAAACCTCACAATCGTTTCGCACACGTGCGTGTGCCTTGGACGACGCTTGCTGGAGGTGGTGGAGCATCCACTTCCATGCCGATCCTGGCGCTGGAGGCCCCAATCAACTTGATTGCAAGCGTGACCGACGGAACGGAGACCAGCACACCACCTTCGTACCGACCACCTTATAGTGATGCCACAACAGAGAATGTCGTGACACCTGCGAATTGGTCTGGCTATCTTCGGCGCGAATTTGTGTTGTCAGGAACCCGAAAGGGAGAAGATGTAATTGCAAATAACGGCCGAGCATTCGACGTCCAAATTTTCGACCCGAACGCCGCCTTCTATCTTTCAGATGCGAATCTCGTCATTGGCCCAAACGACGCCGGGTATCGAGAGGTTCTTTTTGGATCAACCGGTCCAGACGTGCCTACCCTCGTACCTGGCGGTGGTTTCGTTGACCTCGCGTACCCGGTCCTGGCAGGCGGATCCATGCGAGGCTGGCAAGCAAGACGCATAGCAACCCTTACTAGTGCTTCGACAAGTCCAGGGAACGCCGCAATTTCAGAGGACCTGCACACATCTTCAGACAACCTAAACATCCAACGCCTTCAATCGACTTTCTCAGGAATTGAATTTGGCGGTACTACATTCCCAACGGTTGCATCTCAGCAGACGTATGCGTCTTCACTTCTTAAGTCCGGCCGCCTAGTAATTAGCGATGCAAATGAAATTGTGCTATTTCAGCCCGCATTCGACACCTACACATCTAGCTACGAACGCGATGGAATTTACCAGGCACGCCGATACTCTGGCGGTATCTTCCGCGGCACCCGTTGGCAGGTAATCAGTACTGCTAATTCCGCGTTTGCTGATTGGGGCGCGGATGGAATTGATTCCCGCCCCGCAGGTACGTTTTTTCCTTTGCTGGGAAACGACGACATCGCTGAACGAGAAACATCAGCTCCCTTTACTACAAAACCGGAAGCAATTCGAATCTCAGTACGCCTGGAGAACACTGGCACGCGGCAACTCCGACAGGCGTCAGTCGTCTATCGCGATAATCAATAACGAGAACGTGGATTGCGAATGCCGGAACTTCGCTGCGCTTGGTCCGGCCTACGAATGACAACCTGCATGCTGGCTACCGTGGTGTGGCTTGTCTCGGTTGGAAACGCTCGAGTGTCCTGGCGCAGCACGTTTTTCCGGTAGGTGGTAGTGGAGCTGACCGAAACGACTAGCCTTCTTGGGCGTCCGCTGGCGTTTGGCCGAGGATGATGTCGAAGTGGCAGGACCATTCGGGGATGCCGGCCTTGGTGAGCTTGGACTCTTCGAGCTTGCGAAAATCACCGAGCAACAGGTCTCGCTGCTGTTTCTCCCGAACCTGCCGGAAAACACCGTCGCGCGGGTTGCCGTCATGGCCACGAATCAATAACTGCGTCGTCAATATTTCGCGACCGTTCTGCGAGACTTTGATGTGAATGTGTGGCGCCGGCCGCCCTGGGTAAGGCACCGGTTTGATCGTCCGAAAACGGTAACCTCCATCGGACGCGGTCTCGAACTTGCCATACCCCTGAAAGTTCTGATCTTGCTGAGACTTCTTGCGGTCACTGTCTTTGGAGTGCAAGTAAACCGCGTTGGCGTCGCACTGCCAAATTTCCACCGTCGCTCCCCGCAGCGTCGATCCCGCGGGAGTCAACACACGGCCCGTCAAATGCGTGATCTCGCCCACCGCAGGCGTCGTCCGGTCCCCGATCACGATCAAGTCGTTGTCTTGGTCGAGTGGTAGCCGATCGGGATAAAACGGCCCCTCAGTCAACCGAGGTGTCGGCTCGAGCAACTGATCCGCAAACGCACCCCGAGTCGAAAAAAACACCGCCCCTCCCGCCGTCATCGCCAGACGCCGTGAAACCGATTTTGAACGCAATAACATGATCCCGATCCTTTCCAAACAAACAGCAATCCAACCACCCAAACCGTCCCTCCATCATCCCAAATCCAGCCCCCCATTTCCACAACAATCCCCAACCCCAAGACAATGAAACACGCAAACCACACGAAAGAAAGAACGAAAGAAAGAACGGAGACCAGCTTTCGTGTCATTCGTGTGTTTCGTGGTCATCAACCCCCGCACCAACCAACGCCTGA
>NZ_ANOH01000239.1 GCF_000346505.1 Aporhodopirellula sallentina SM41 | reverse complement strand
GTTCTCACACGCGATCAACCAACGATTCAGTCAGTTGAAAGTTGGACGTAATCGCTGTACTTGGCACCGTCGAGGCACGCTTCGATGATTTTACGACCGTGTGCGTCGAGATCGTCCACGAGGAAGTTGCGGATTTGCTCGTGGAAGAATTCTGTCAAAATCCGAGCACCTTCGTCATAGGCCTCTTCGCCCACTTCCGGTTGCGATTGCACCTGCAAGAACCAGTGACCAATCGTCTGACCTTCCACCTGAAGTGTTTTGAGAGTTTGCCCCAACAGCGGACAACGCGAATCGACGACCTTGTCGCTCGGAAACTCTGACGTCCCGCGACGCGACAGATACTCGCGAGCGATCCATTGCGGAGCGAAGCCTGTCTCCCAGCAACCGATGTGTTGGTTCGGAGTCAGAATGAACATCGTGTCAGGCGTGTTCATGATCTGGTGCAGAAGAATGTTCGCTTGGTCAACGCGGCGCCCCGTGGCAAACGGCCAATACGACCCCACACCTTCACTACTCATCCCCTGCGTGTCGACAATCGAAGGGTTTCCATGCCCACGCGGGGCGACCAACCGCCACAACCACGCTAACGACGGTGGCAGCAAGTGGAAGATTCCCATGATTCCGTAGGTCGGGTTCTCGCGGGTACATGGCGGGCAACGCACTCCAAAGCTGCGAATGTCGACCTTCACCGGGTCGTTCACAATGCCGGGATACTTACTGCGTGGGAACACCAATCGCGGATTGGGGCAGGGGCGTCCCGGAGCGTCCTCGATATGTTCCCAAATCAACGCGGTCGAACCTGGTGTTGCGTCGATGTTCAAGAACAGCAACGGGTCGTCGGGGTGAATCGTCAATCGCTCGAGGTGCGGGTCGGTTCCGTATCGAGTGATGTGGTTCACGCGAAGGAACCATGAGTGCTCCGCATCAGTAAGGGTTAGCTTCCTTTCACGCGAAGTGGAGTCTTGAAAATCGGGGTGGCACAATGCCATGTCATCGGTAACCGGCCGCAGAGAACATCCCAAAGGCAGCGTCACGTGTCGCGGCTCACCCGAGACCGTGTTTTTGCCCAACAGCAACCGACCATCGGACTCGCGATGCATCTGCTCGAGCATTTCGCTCTTACCGCCACCGCTGGCCCCCTCGTGCATGATCGTCACGGTGTTGTCGTAAGGCGTCACGACCTGGACGGTGCTGCAGTGTGCGGTCGTCCAATCGTTTTTCTCACCCAAGGTCAGCAACATGCCGTAGACGCCCTTCTTCGCCGACGGGCCTGGATACAAATTGTAGCTGTATAGCTCGTGCAACTCGTCCCGACGATTGTGCACGACGACTTGTTTGCCATCGAAGTGCGAATGCCTAAACGGCGGTGCAATGTAGATGATTGCTGAATGGAAGTAGTCGTCGCCTTTCGCTTCGATCTCTTCCACAGGAATAATGCCCTGCAGCATCGCCAAACCCAACGCGAAGAACCCTGCGTTGGCTGGGCAAATCGCAACGGCGGGCAACCCCTTGCCGCCACGTCCGGCGTCAAAGAAGAAACAAGCCAAGTCCTGGGTCTTCAACCAATCAAACGTTTCCTGACGCAGATCCTCGAACTCGCCTCCGAAACGCTTCTTGTAGGTCATCTTGTCGGTGGCACGATCATCGGCGATCACCATGCATTCGGGATCGCGCCGCCTCATATACTCTTCCAAGTAGTTTGCGCTAACGCCGTTCTTCACCCGGCAAACTTTCGCTTCCGGTCGGAACATTCCGTCGACGTCATAACCCACCGTAAAGTAGCCTTGATCGTCCATCTGATCGGCGGGCACGGCGGCCTCAACCAACTCTTCAACCGAGCTGAAAAACCGAACTGATTTCGCCTCTTCCAAGACTACCTCTGCTGAACGAGAGAGCGAAACCTTGGGCATGTGCGAAGCCAACATAATCTGTACTCCATGTGGGATACGTAGTGAGGTCGATGTTCCGCCAACGGCCGGATTCTACGAGATTTCACATGAACACGACAGCAGACGTCACGACACAGAAAACGCGAATTCGCTTTCGCGTTTGAGCCGAGCTGCGCCGAAAACGCACGTATTCCCAGTGAATTACGCACTTTCTGGAATAACCAAACGAAGGACGCTCAAATTAAGCGTTCACTTCGCCACACCCCGGTCGGGGAGCTAAGTCTTTTCAACGCTTAGTTCCGGAACGTCTTCGCTCCACGCACACAATCGTTCGACGTTCACCTGACGTTTGTCGGGGATGGGATGCAGCATGCCGTGCAACACACGGCGCATATCGTCAGTGATGTTGAGTTTGGGCCACGCCTCCGAAGGCATCGCTGCTCGTTTCTGTTCGAGCAAATTCACCGGGTCGCGATCTTGAAACAATCGCCGGCCTGTCAGCAACTCCGCGATCATGCAACCGAGCGCATACCAATCCGAACTCGCTGTGACCGCGTCACCGCAGAGCTGTTCGGGTGCCATGTAGGCGGGTGTCCCCTTAATATACAGATCGGATTGATCCTGATCCAAATCCTGACACAATCCAAAATCCGCAAGCGCGGCCCGCCCTTGCTGGTCTAACAAAACGTTCTCCGGCTTCACGTCGAGATGAACAACGCGTTGAGCATGGGCGTGCCGCAACCCGCACGCAATCTGTCCGACCAGACGACGCGCCACCGGTTCGCCCAAACGACCATGTTGCCGAAGCACGCGTCTTAAATCAGTCCCGTCAAACAACTCCAACACAAAGAAACGCGTCCGCACGTCCACAAACGAATCGTAAACCTTCACAACGTTACGGTGACGCAGGCTTTGCAACACCTCCGACTCTCGGTGGAACAGGTCCACCACAGCCGAGTCGTGCACGAAACGGTGTCGCAACATCTTTAACGCTACCGGTCGCCTCACCTCGTCCTCCCGAAACCCTTCATAGATGACGCCCATCCCGCCCCGGCCGATGCAACGCATGAGGCGGTAACCTCCGAGCGTTCGACCGCACAACGCGTCGACCTCGCGGCTGCCGAGTCGGTCACTGACCAACTGGCTCAACGCGATTTCGATCTCGGGGTAATCTTCTCGGAGTGTCGCAAATGCTTCCGCACTTAGCGTCATCGTTTGCACGTCGCCACTCGCAATCACCGTCGCGGTACATGTCTGTCCGCTCAACAACGACATCTCACCGACGACACTTCCCGGGCCACACCGGTCGAGCACTTCGGTTTTACCGGCTTCCGATTGCTTATGAATTTCCAACTGCCCGGCGAGCACGATAAACAGCCCCTGAGTCGGCTCGCCTTGTTCCATCACCGCGTCGCCTTGGACAAACCGGCTCTCGGTAAAGGACTCTTCGAGTCGCTCGGCCACCGTTCGCGCGAGTCCCGCAAAAGTCGGGCAGTCGATCAACGCGTGTCGTGCCGTCCGGATCGAGGGCAACCGTCCATCGCCGAGAAACGAGGACTCATCAGGCCCCGGCATCACGACATCAAACGGGCAAATTTTCGAAAGGGAACTCATCAGCGATGATTCACTTTGCCGTGTCCGCAGTTGTCCGTCGAGAGCCAAGAGTTCTGCAAACATCTTCGACTTCAGTTTCGTTGGGGCCTTCTCCACCCATCGACTGAGCGACTCTCTTCCGCCGGAGAGCAGCCATGCGATCTCGAACTCATCACATAATTGATCCACCGTAGCTAAATCGTCTGGCGTTAGTTTCTTTTCCCCGGCCACGGTCCACTCTTTCTGAATTAGCTACAACTCGCCCAGTCACCTTCGGCGGCATGACGCGATCGATTCACCGACCCGATTCACCGCCAACGCACCCATTTCACCGAACCTAACGCCCCCCGGGCGTCGAATCTCAGAATACTCTATCATAGCGGTCGCATGGCGATGCCCTGACACGGAAAGCGAATGCGATTGGGGTACAGTCATCTCCCGCGGAACGTTCGAAAGAGAAACCTTTCGACGGGCACGCGACTCGGACTGTCGCAGATCAGACCACGGATTCTGGCCGCGAGGATTTCGAACGAAATCCGAGCCCCAAAGAAATCCACGACCCAAAAAAGGCAAAGCCTGACTCGCAAACACGCTCGACTCTGATCGGCCGGGTGACCACAATTGCGAGGTAGAACGTGATGACCACAACGAGTGACCAGGTTTGCAATGGAAGTGGAAGAAGATCTATCGACATGGATCGCCAATCTAAAAAAGGGCG
>NZ_ANOH01000238.1 GCF_000346505.1 Aporhodopirellula sallentina SM41 | reverse complement strand
CACGAACTGGTGGTCGGACGCTCGCGATGTAGCGTCCTACCTGCAGGAAAACCTCGACGACTTGATTGCTCGAACTTACCGTTTCCACGACACGCTCTACGCATCGAAATTGCCGAGATGGCTAGTCGATCGCCTCTCATCGCAGCTCGCGGTCTTGCGAAGCCAAACATGTTGGTGGGCGGCCGATGGATTCTTCGGTGCTTGGGAGGGCAGCAACCCGACCGCAGGCTGTTGCGCCGGCAACTGCACTCACGTCTGGCACTATGCCCAAGCCCACGCGCGGCTGCTGCCTGAACTCGGTCGCAAGATGCGTGAGCAAGACTTTGACACGATACGCCCCGACGGTTTGCTTCCCTACCGACATACCAATAGGAGCTCAGCAGCCGACGGACACTTCGGAACTATCCTGAACACCTATCGAGAACATCTCTGCGCGACCGACACCGAGTGGCTGAAGTCACAGTGGCCCAACGTCAAGAAGGCGATGGATTGGGGCATCGAACACTGGGATCCCAATCGTGACGGCTACATGCAGAACATGCAGCACAACACACTCGACGGAGCGTTCACGGGATGTTCGTCATGGATCGGGACGTTGTATTTGTCTGCGCTCGAAGCGGCCGCTCGCATGGCGGAAACGATGGGTGACCCCCAAACCGCGTCGGAGTACCGTAAGATTCGGGAATCCGGCAAGAAACTGCAAAACGACCGATTGTGGAACGGCGAGTACTACGTCCAGGAACTCGGAAAGGAACGCAACCAAGACTATTTGGATGGATGCCACATCGACCAAATACTGGGCGAATGGTGGGCCGGCCAAGTTGGTATCGAACCCAACTACCCTCGCGATCGATCACGCAAGGCAATGGAGTCATTGTTGAAACACAATTTCCTGGCGGACTTTCATGGCCAATCGCTCAAGCCGCGCCAGTACTGCGAAGTCGATGACGGCGGCATGAAAATGATCACGTGGCCCAACAACCCTCAGCCGATCCCCGGCATGAAGTATGGCGATGAAGTCATGACCGGCTTTGAGTACGGTGCCGCCGTCACGATGATGCAAAACGGTATGCTTCCCGAAGGGTTGATGGTCATCAAGATGATATCGGATCGCTACGACGGTCGCCTCCGTACCGAAGGGGTCACCGATATGAAGAACGGTGCGTGGGGCTATTCCGGAAACCCGTTCGGTGACGATGAGTGTGGCAAGTTTTATGGGCGTTCGCTCAGCGTTTGGTCGGCTTTGATCGCTTTGCAGGGGTTTGTCTATGACGGCCCTGCTGGTCGAATCGGATTCCGTCCAATCTTTCAACCGGAAGACCACGCCAGCTTCTTTACCGCGGCGGAAGGTTATGGACTGTTCTCACAAATTCAGGCAGCGGACCACCTCGAGGCGTCCATCGAATTGAACGAAGGACAGCTTCGGCTGACTGAAGTGTCGCTCGCTGCGGCCGAAGGGAAATCTCCGACGTCCGTCCAAGTGAAATTCGGCGACATTGAAGTTTCCCCGGAATTGCAAACCACCGACAGCGACCTGCGATTGGACTTCTCCAACCCGGTTATTTTGAAAGCGGGACAGAAACTCGATATGCGAATCTCATATGCGTGATAAGTCGATGAACATAAAAACGATCGTTGCGTTCTCGATAGCCGCTTTGTATTTATCAAACCTATCGTCAGCAGCTGAACACCCAACGTCAGTGGCTAAAACCCAACCGCCCAATATCCTGCTTATCTATGTCGATGATCTCGGCTATGGCGATCTAGGTTGCTACGGTTCTCAAACTCAGACGCCCCATATCGACGAACTGGCAGGGGACGGGATCCGGTTCACGAACTACCTGTCGGCGTGCAGCGTTTGTTCGCCGAGTCGTGGTGCCTTGTTGACCGGGCGATATCCTCAACGCAACGGCTTGCCCGTTTGCCCCAACGGCAAACGTCCCGTTTGGAACGAGCACGTTGGGTTGCCGCTGAGCGAAATTACGTTGGCCGAGCTGCTTTCGCCTCACGGGTATGCAACCGCTGCGTTTGGCAAATGGCATCTCGGTGAATTGGACTTGTATGGTCCTCGGCTACAAGGATTCGATGAGTATGTCGGCAGCCTCTACAACTTCCCCGTTGGCAAAAAAAATGTCTGGTTGCATAACGAGAAACCCCAGGGAGAGATCCGGTTTGATGAAGCGCACCAGAGGCTGAATGACGCGACCATTGACTTCATGAAACAGCAACAGGAAAACGAAAAACCGTTCTTCATCTACCTCGCACACTATCTGGTGCACGGACCGTGGTCACCCAACGCAGAGTTCTGCACGCCGGAGGAATGGGCTTCGGTTAAAAAGAAGAAGGGCCAGATGAATCCGAAAGCGCTGCCTGCCATGGTGCGAGAGCTCGACCATCATGTCGGACTCGTGTTGTCGGCATTGAAGAAAATGGACATTGAACAGGAAACGATGGTGATCTTGGCTTCGGACAATGGACCATGGTTACCGGCCGGTTCGGCGAAACCGTTGTCCGAGGGCAAATACAACACCATGGAAGGCGGCCACCGAGTGCCCGCGATGATCCGTTGGCCGCAACAAATCCCGGCGGGACGGGTCAGCGATGAGATGGTATCCGCGTTGGACATCCTGCCAACGATCGCTCGCGTCAGTGGCGTGCCAATGCCGACGGATCGCAAGTACGACGGCTACGACCTGCTGCCGCTGCTCAGCGGTCAAACCGACAAGAGCCCGCGGCAAGAATTCGCCTACTACAACGGATTGACGCTCGAGGCGGTGCGGCGAGGCCAGTGGAAGTTACACTTGCCACGTCGCGCGGCGAACCGAGTTTACTGGGCAAAACGAAAAGGCCAATACAAGAACCTCGACCACGTCGTGCTCAATAATTTAGAAGCTGACCTCGCCGAAGAACAGGATCTGTCAAACGTCAACGCAGAGCGGACGGACGAGCTAAAGAAACTCGCTGCCAAGACACGACGCGAATTGGGAGATTGGAACAAAGCAGGCAGTGACCGTCCCAAGTCAACTTACCCGGGAGACCTGAACGCGATGAAATTGTCGAATCTCCAGTAAGAACGTATCCGTACACGTCGGCAAACCAATCGCACCCACTTCGGCACTGAACTGCAAAATCTTCTCTCCATCGATCTCACTGAAAACATCATGAGTCATTTCCGTCTAGTTGCTATACTCGTGCTGATAGCGGCGACGTGTCTATGCGAGCACGCGAACTCACAAGAACCGCCCAACATCGTCTTCCTGATGACGGACGATCAACGTTGGGACAACATCGGTTGCTATGGCCATCCTGAGTTCAACACTACCAATATTGACCAACTCGCTAGGCAAGGAGTTGTCTTTGATCAGGCTGCTTATGCGGTTGCGATTTGCATGCCTAGTCGGGTGACGATGATGACCGGCCGACACCAATCCAGCCACCGCGTCGGATTCGTGGCTCCCGAGGACTACACGTTGTCACGGCCCGATTTCCTTCAGAGCTATCCCGCTATTCTCAAACAAGCGGGCTACCGAACCGGTTTCATCGGCAAAGTGGGCTTCACGGTCACCGAACAAGCGACACGTCCGAGCACACCGCGTGAACATTACTACCAACAGAACATGGGCGACGTGTTCGACTTCTTCGCCGGTAGCGAGACCGTCCCAACGAAGAAGCTCGAATGGTGGCCGACGGACGACGAAGGACTCAGACAGATCTACCGTCCCGGTCGCAAAGGCGTGACTCGGACGCTGCAGACCGGAGAGGCAATGCTGCGTTTTTTGGAAACCCAGCCCGCGGAGCAGCCCTTCTGCCTTTCGGTCAGCTTTTATGCGGTCAAGCACGACAGCACCAGCCACATGTACATGCCGCATTTCGAACAGTTCAAAGACTACGACTTTCCGGTTCCTGAGAACTGGGTCGAAGGCGACAACGAAGAACTCCCCAACGTCGTCAAGGACAATGCGCGGGGCGTGCCGCTACATCGACAACGTTCATCAACCCCGGCGTTGTACCAAAGACTCGTGCGTCGGTTTGCAACCCAAGGATACACCGTCGACCAGCAAGTCGGGATGCTGGTCGAGAAACTCAAGGAGATGGGCGAACTCGACAACACCGTCATCATCTACACCAGTGACAACGGACGATTCCAGGGGTCACACGGCCTCTTCGATAAATGCATCCTTTACGAAGAAGCCGTCAAAGAACCATTGATTGTTTACGACGGTCGAACGGACGATACGAACCAAGGACGACGCGAAGACGCTCTCGTTTCATCGGTCGACATCGCCCCAACAATTCTCTCGCTCGCGGGAATCGAACCGCCTGCGATCATGCAAGGTCGAGACTTCACCGGGATCTTGGATCAAACGCAAGACATGTCGCAGTGGCGAGACGCAGTGTTCATGGAAGATCTCTTTCTCGTCGATCTCTTCCGCTCAAAACGAAAACCCAACGTCGATGAGATCAATCAAAAACTGATCAACGAGAACAAGTCTTACCGCTCTCACGGCACGCGGACACAGCGATGGAAGTACTTCGTTTACTACGAACATGAGCCCCCAATCGAAGAGCTGTACGATTTGCAGAAAGATCCTCAGGAACAGGTGAACCTCATCAACAGCCCCGAGCATGCGGAGGTGCTTCGGAAACTGCGAAAACGCACCGACGAACTCTACTCGGCTGCACGCAAGTAAAGACAAGAACGGAATGACGTTCGCTGTTCGCAGTGCAACGTGAACCGTCCGGTTCCGTCCTCATATCCAACCAGAACTCCTGTTTGTCACTTGCCCGCCCGTATTCGTTCCATCTTTGACATCCCCATTCTAATGCTTGAAGCATCGCAATGATTTCGCCCCCGACCTTGATCGCCCCCATCACCGGATTGTTGATCGCCGCGAACACGCTCTTCGCCGCGGATATATACGTTAGTACTTCGGGCGATGACCGTGCTGGCGGAACAATCCACACACCGCTGGCAACTTTGGACGCGGCCCGTCAAGCAATCGCTTCCCGCGATCTATCCGGGAAGGAACCGGTAACGGTCTGGGTGGATGGCGGGACGTATTCCCTCGACAAAACATTGCGTTTTGGCGAAAGCGACTCGGGCACCCGAGCGGCTCCGATTACCTACCGAGCGGTCCCGGGAAAACCTGTCACACTCAAGGGCAGCCTACCGCTCGACCCGAATGCATGGACACCTTGGCGGAATGGCATCTATCAGCAATCGCTCAAGGGCACGAAGCTCGCGGGGCGGAAGATCAATCAGTTGTACATGTCAGACCAGCGGATGGTGCGATCCAGGTTTCCAAATTGGGATTACAACAATCCGTTGCGAACCGGAAAAGGCTACCTCAACGCGACGAACCAACCGTCGATGGAGTACCTGACGTTTGATTCAAAAGAACTCAAAGAGCGTGCAGCCAATTGGCAGGATCCACAAGCGGGGATCGTACACGCGTTTCACTACAAAAACTGGGGCAACTGGCAGTTCCGCGTCGCGAAGATTGATCTCGCTAAGAGTACGATTCATTTTGGCGAAGGCGGATGGCAGGCCCAACGACGCTTGGGTGTTGGCAAACGTCGAGGTCATGCTGGCTCACCGTTCTACATCGAGAACATTTTCGAGGAACTTGATGCACCGTTTGAGTGGTTCCACGACGCGAAAGCAGACGTGCTGTATTTCAAGCCGCCCAACGGAGTGGAATTGTCGAAGGTGACGGTCGAGGCTGCCGTTCTGAGTCGTATCATCGACGTGGAGGCTGCCGAGCATCTTCACTTTGCCGACTTCCACATCACCCAGTCACTCGCCACCTTCATGGACGCGTATGAAGACATTGCCCGTGGAGACTGGGCGATTCATCGAGGCGGTGCGATTACCTTCAAAGACAGTCGGAACTGTTCGGTGACGAATTGCCATCTCGATCAAGTTGGCGGCAACGGAATCTTCGTCGACGGCTTCAATCGGGACATCCACATTTCAGGTTGTCTGATTGAGGAAACCGGTGACAGTGGAGTCTGTTTCGTCGGTAGCCCCGAGGCGGTCCGCGAATATCAAACTTGGGAGCAACCGATTCACAATTGGGAGTTCACGGATTTAGAACCGGGCCCCAAGACGAACGACTATCCTGCTGATTGCAGCGTGACCAATACGATCACTCGCGATATCGGTGTGTATGGGAAACAGACATCCGGGATCCTGGTATCGATGGCGATGGATATCACGATCGATCACTGTAGCGTTTACTGGATATCTCGCGCCGGAGTCACGTTCAATGATGGCACCTGGGGAGGTCACGTGATGTCGAATTGTGACATCTATGACACGATCTTGGATACCGGTGAGCACGGCCCTTTCAACGCGTGGGGACGAGAACGATTTTGGGACTTCAAGAACATGAAGAAGGAGGACGTGATGCTCGATGCGATCAAGACGGTGAAGCTTCACCAGAATCGCATTGGCAATTTCCGATCTTCGATTAGCGCCGGGAACTGGACGATTGATTTGGACGACGGTTCCTCCAATTTCGAGATCACCAACAATTTGATGATCGGCTCGACGTTGAAGCTGCGTGATGGATATTTCCGCACCGTGAGAAACAACATAACGGTGAGCGCGGTTCCTCTTGGCTTTCATGTCTGGCCACAGGACAACAGCGAAGATGTATTCGAACGCAATATCGTCGTAGTCGCCGGGTCCAAAGAGGGCGGTGGAAGGCCAACGACCACGATGATCGGGCCTGCCCGCATGCCAAAAGATTTTGCGCAGTGGGGAACCCTCAATTCCAACGTCTGGTGGAACACCAACACCGACGACTTCATGGTTCCGGGCGCCGCGAACAGTTTAGCGGCGTGGCAGGAGAAACAGGGGGCAGACAGCGTGTTTGCCGATCCGATGTTCGTCAACCCTGCTACTCGAAATTATCAGGTGAAGCCCGAATCACCGGCTCTCAAACTGGGATTCAAAAACTTCCCGATGGACCAATTCGGTCACCAGATGACAAGGATCATGAACGAGCTTCATGACTTCGAGGATTCCATTGAGGTGACGTTCAGGGCGGACGCTCGCGGTGGTCAAGTTCACTACACGCTAAATGGATCCAAACCGACTGCGAGTTCGCCACACTACACGCGGCCGATCCGTCTGGAAGAAAGCACGACCGTGCGAGCAAACACGTTTGACGATGAAGGACATGCCGTTGGTTTTGAGGATCGTGTCGTGTTCATCAAAGTCGAACAGGTGAAACACCAAAGTTGGCTAGCCTCGACGATCTTAGGACAATACGTCGGGCCGGAGGAAGAATCAGAAAAACATTCCAGCCCCGAACCTCGCACGCTCCAGTGGGCCGGAATGGAACTGGTGACGATTTCCGAATTCCCGGATCTGATTGACGCCTCGGGAGGCCAAGACACGGGCGTGTATGTCGTCAACATCGATGCCAATTCCGCTGCAGCAAAAGCAGGCTTGCAGAACGGTGATACTATCATCCGCCTGAATCAGACCATGGTTCAAAACCTCGATGCTCTCGAGCGGACTGTAAAAAAGGCACAACACAAAATCGAGCTTACTGTCTTTCGCGGTTACCAACAGCGAACACTGAGCTTTCAACCCCACCCCTAACCCGACAACATCGAAGGAACATCCACTGCATTGCGGGCGCCCCTGGACTGTATTTCTGCAAGTTTCGCCAGTGCGTCCGTTGCCAACGACACCTACCGAACCCTTGTCTGACTATAAGTTGGCAATCAGTAACGTTCCCCCACCCACGCTTCATTTCATGAATTCAAACGAACAGCAAATCGATCGCATCGTTAGTAATGTTCTCCGGCGAGTACAATCTCAGGCGGGTGCGCAATCCGAACACGCGGGGTCAGGTCATCCTAAATCTGGTCGTGCTGCGGTAATGAAAGCAGCGGGCCACGTCGAGATTTGCGAGTTCCCTCTCCGCGAAATCGGTCCTGACGAAATCCTTGTCCATGTCGAAGCGTGCGGCGTTTGCGGCACTGACATCCATTGCTACAAGTCCGATCCGTTTGAATTGGCCCCCGTCGTGCTCGGACACGAAGGTACCGGCGAAGTGCTGGAAGTCGGTCGCGACGTTAAAATGGACAGCGTGGGAAAACCGGTGCGTGTCGGTGACAAGATCGTCACGAGCATCCTCGACACCTCGGATGCGTGCATGATCGCTAAGTACAATCCGCTGAAATCCAACCTCTGTGACGACTTGCGGGTTTATGGCCTCCTGCCTAACGAACCTGACAATCACTTCAACGGGTACTTCGGCGACTACGTGATCATTCGGCCAGGATCGTCCTTTTTTGTCGTCAACGAAATGAGCGTCGACCTACGCTGTTTGATCGAACCGGCTGCCGTGGTTTGCCATGCCCTCGAACGGGCGAAGAACTGTGGCTCCACACTGAACTTCCGCAGCAGGGTGGTCGTTCAGGGATGCGGACCGATCGGCCTACTCATGATTGCGGTTCTGCGAACATACGGGATCAACAACATCATTGCGATTGACGGCAATTCGAGTCGCCTCGAGATGGCCGCCACACTTGGTGCGGACGAATTGGTCAACTACAAAGATTTCATGGGGATCGATGATCTCGCTGCCAAGGTTCAAAGTCTCACCAAGGGCCTCGGCGCACACTTCGGATTCCAAGTCACCGGAGTGCCGGCTGCGTTCTCCAATCTGTTCAAATGCATTCGTCGTGGTGGTGGGATCTGCGAAGTCGGTCACTTTGTCGACGGCGGCGAATGTGCGATCAACCCACACCTAGATATCTGTCGCAAAGAAATCACGTTGATCGGAAGTTGGGTTTACAACAGCTTTGAATATCCCAACGCATACCACTTTTTGCAGCGGGCGGAGCAGATTGGCTTGCCGGTGTGTTCATTGATCACGCACAAATTCCCGCTCGATCAAATCGAAGAGGCATTCCAAGTCAACCTGCGTCAGGAAGGCGTAAAAGTAGTCGTCCAAGCCAATCGGCTCTCTAAGTCAAAACAATAGACGGTCCTCGTACCTTTCGAGGCTGTGCCACAGTTGCAACCGGGCCTTCATAAACGAATTCCTCACTACCTCACGTTAAATCCCACCGAACGATTCAGACCATGAAGTTTCTTCCATGTTTGCTAGTGGCGGCGGTCTTGCTGCCGGGTCTTCGCCTCGCTGCCGAGCAACCCAACGTCGTGCTGATCCTTGCCGACGACCTCGGCTACGGTGACTTGGGATGCTACGGAGCAACGAAGGTACAGACACCAAACATCGACGCCATCGCGGCGGCGGGACGTCGTTTCACCGACGCTCACTCGGCCTCGGCGGTCTGCACCCCGTCGCGTTACGGTTTGCTGACCGGGCAGTATCCCTTTCGTGGCAACGGCGGAGAAGGAATTTGGGGGCCATGCGGTCACTTTCAATCGCTGCTGATCGACACAAACAAACTGACCATCGGGAAATTGTTTAACGACGCAGGATACGCCACCGCAGCGATCGGCAAGTGGCACCTCGGGTTTGGAACCGGCAAGACCGACTGGAACAAACCGCTTCGCCCTGGCCCACTGGAATTGGGGTTCGATTACTATTTCGGCGTGCCCAAAGTGAATAGCGGGTACCCCTACGTCTATGTGGAAAACGACCGGGTTGTTGGTTTTGACGAAAACGATCCCATCACGTTCACTAAACCCTATTCGAAAACGACAACGTACCCTGCCGAAGCGGGCAAGAAGACGGTCAACGCGGTAGGTGGCGCCCAAAAGGCGCACGCTCTCTACGACGATGAGAAGACGGGGACGTTGCTGACCGAAAAAGCGGTCGACTGGATCGAGAACAATAAAGAACAGCCGTTCTTTCTCTACTTCGCGACCACAAACATCCACCACCCGTTCACGCCAAATCCTCGATTCAAAGGCACCAGCCAAGCAGGCCTGTATGGTGATTTTATCCACGAACTCGACTGGATGGTCGGCGAATTGATGAAGACGTTGGAAGCCAACGACCTGTCGGAGAACACGTTGGTGATCGTGACCAGCGACAACGGCGGCATGTTCAACCGCGGCGGACAAGATGCCTTCCACGCCGGGCACCGAATCAACGGCGACCTTCTCGGTTTCAAATTCGGAGTTTGGGAGGGCGGTCAACGTGTCCCGTTCATCGCCAAATGGCCGGGCAAGATCCAACCCAATTCAGTTTCAAAGCAATTAATTAGCGGCGTCGACATGCTCGCGACGTTCGCCGCGCTGACGCAGCAAGACGTTGACGAAGAACAACTCGCCGACAGTGTCAATGTCCTGCCGGCGCTCCTGGATAAACCGACCGCACCGCTGCGAGAATCGTTGGTGTTGGTACCACGCAAACCATCTCACGTTTCCCTACGCCAAGGAAAGTGGATGTACATTCCGGCTCGAGCCGCCGGTGGTTTCAATGGCAAACCTGGACAACACGGCGCGGGCGGTCCCGCCGCGGTATCGTTCGTTGGCAGCCCAAATAGTGATATCGAAAACGGCAAGATCAAGAAGAACTCCCCGCCCGGCCAACTCTATGACCTCGACGCCGATCCAAACCAAACAATGAATCGGTATCGCGAATATCCCGAGATAGTGGCCCAAATGCAAAAGCGTCTGGATCAATACCGTTCCACCCAACAAGCCCCGCGCAAAAGACGAGAGAACTGATGACTCCAAGGTTCACCATATACCTGCTATTAATCTCATGCGGACTCACCGCCATGAGTACAACCACCGCAGAAGAACTAGCAGACAAGTCGGAGTTGTATACCGGCCGAGAGTACTCAGTTGCCTTTGCGAATCCCAAAGACGATCCAGCCCTACCCAACGTGTTGTTGATAGGCGATTCGATCTCAATCGGATACACCGTCGACGTCCGAAAGCATCTCCAGGGCAAAGCAGACGTTTTTCGTATCCCCGGCAACGGAAAGACCTCGGAGTTCGGACGACAAAACCTGAACAAGTGGCTCGGCAAACGTGAATGGGATGTCATTCATTTCAACTGGGGATTATGGGACCTCTGCTATCGACATCCAGACTCCAAAGTCCAAGGCCACCGCGATAAAGAACACGGGACGTTAACCGCGACACCGGACGAATACCGCGAAAACCTGAATTGGATCGTTGAGCGGCTAAAACAAACCAACGCGACACTGATTTGGTGTGCGACCACGCCGGTCCCGGAAGGAGAGGCGGGACGCAAACTGGGTGATGACGTTCGGTACAACCAAATTGCGTCCGAGATCATGAATGCGAATGGCATTCGAATTAACGACTTGCACTCACACGCACTTAAGAAGCTGCCTGACATCCAGATCCGGAAGGGCGACGTTCATTTTTGCAAACAAGGCTACCAACACCTTGCCCAGAAAGTCGCAAGCGAAATCGAGTCCGCGCTAATGTCTCCCCCATAACTGTCGGCAAACCTCAACACGCGAATTAACCGCCAGTCTCATGCGGTTCTGAACAAGAACATTGCAAAGTCCCGCCCTCCCCAAGATCGTCACTTTCCCAAATGAACAGCCGCCCGGTCCGCAATCGATCGCGAACTCGCCAATCGAAGTTTGCAATCCACGCAAGGTCGATCCGACGTCGCTGCGAGACATCCCCGCGGGTCGCCCAACGTTCGTTGCGGAGTTCGTTTTGCATCGGTGTTGCGATCGCCTTCACGCTCGCCATGCCCTATGCCCGCGCAGCTTCACCGCCCAATGTTGTCCTCGTCATGACCGACGATCAAGGGTATGGCGACTTGGGATGCCATGGCAATCCGATTCTGAAAACTCCCGAGTTGGACCGCCTCTATTCGGATTCGATTCGGCTCACCAACTTTCATGTCAGTCCGTTCTGCACGCCAACTCGCGCCGCGTTGATGACCGGAAATCACCCGGCGTACACCGGAGCGTACCGCACCAGTTCGGGACGCACGATGATGCATCCAGACGAAAAGACTATCGCAAACATGTTTGCGGACGCGGGATACGTTACCGGCATGTTTGGCAAGTGGCATCTCGGCGACAACGCGCCTCACCGACCCCAGGACCGTGGCTTTCAACATGTGTTGTGGCACAAAGCCGGTGGCGTCGGGCAAGCTCCAGACTACTGGGGCAATGACTATTTCGACGACACGTACGAGCGTGCCTCCCCACAGGACAAACAGGGAACTCCCGTCGCGTGTGAAGGTTACTGCACGGACGTTTGGTTTCGAGAAGCGATTCAGTTCATCGAAGAGCACAAAGAACGACCGTTCTTTCTATATCTGCCAACAAATGCCCCCCATGGTCCGTATCATGTGGCGAAAAAGTGGTCCGCGCCGTACCAAGGAAAACCTGGCGTAGTGAATCCGAACTTTTACGGAATGATCGCTAACATCGATTTCAACGTGGGACTGCTTCGTGAACGCGTGGAGCAACTCGGATTAGCCGAGAACACGATCTTTGTCTTCATGACCGACAACGGGACTTCGGCTGGTGCCAAGTTCCAAGGTTTGGATTCCACTCCGCTCAAGGGCTACAACGCAGGAATGCGAGGCAAGAAGTCCTCTGTCTATGACGGTGGGCATCGTGTGCCGTTTTTCATTCACTGGCCCAACGGCGGACTGACCGGCGGCAAGGATATCGACACCCTCACCGCACACATCGATGTGTTGCCAACGCTCGCCGATTTGTGCAAGGTTGAAGTCTCCGACCAAAGTCCTCCCGATGGTGTATCACTCGAACCGTTGCTAGCGCAGTCGAACGATAGTCCACCCGAATCTTGGCCGCGAAAACACCACGTCGTTCAGTACCACGGCGGCCCCTACGGCAATGCTCTCCCTGCGGGCCCGTACGCGTTTTCGGTGGTAATGACCGATCGTTGGCGTTTGGTGAATTCAGGCAACGAAGCCTTGTATGACATCCGTGTCGACGCGGCGCAGCAACATGATGTTTCGGATGAGCATCCTGAGGTCGTCGAAAAGCTCCGCGAACTCTACAAACCATTTTGGCATCGAATCTCTCCGCGAATGACGCCGGTTCGCATCGACTTAGGAAACCCTGCAGAAAATCCGACAAGGTTGAGTTCCCAGGACTGGCGAATAAAAAGGGGTAACCCGCCCTGGAATTTCAACTCCATCAAACGTCTTCCGAAAGTGACCGGTCCATGGATGGTGAACGTCAAACGGGCGGGGCACTATCGGGTGACGCTTCGTCAATGGCCCGCCGAAGCTAACAAACCGGTTATCGCGGAACGAGCCAAAATTTCGATCGCAGGATTGGAAAAAGAATCAGAAGTCTCGCCGGGCAGTCTCGGAGTGACGTTTGACGTCGACCTGCCCGCCGGTCCAACCGAACTCGTTACCTATCTGTACGATCGCCAAGGCAACGCGGGCGGCGCCTACTTCACCGATGTGGAATGGAAAGACAATCATCAATAGCCACCCCTACCGAAGAGACGGTTCCCTCAATCGGCCGTACTTCCAAAGGACATTTTCATCCCGCATTCTCGCCACACAATCCCCTTCCCTTTCCCCTATCGAGGGCGTGCAGTTTTCCTTCACCCTTCCTTTGGGAGGGGCGGACCGTTTTGAGCCGGGGAGGGTTACACGCTGGATCCAATACTGAGCCGTCCCCTCGCTTCGCTCGACCCTTCCAAGGGGACGGTGATGCCAAACGCCTGGCAATACAAAACTCAAAAACCCCAAGCCCCCACATCGACATGAAATCCCTCACTCATTGTCTCGTCCTGATCACGTTGCTACTGATCGCGCTGTCTCTCGATGCAGCACACGCGGATGAACGTTACGTGCTCCAGTACGACGCGCCGGCGATCGATCAATCCTTGGCGGAACAACCGCGTCGGGCGAAAGGACTCGGCTACATCCAAACCGCCCTGCCACTGGGCAACGGGCGATTGGGAGCCATGTTCTCAGGAGGCATCGACACCGAACACTTGCTAATCAACGACATCACGCTGTGGATGAACGCGAAACGCGGACTCGGTGAGGTCGAGCAATCCGGAACACGGAAGGTTGCCCCTGAAGATCTCGAAACCGTTTTGCAAGCCTACCGAGACGGAAAGTACGGCACCAAACCTGGCAGCATGGAAAGCTTGGCGACCAAGCATCTCGCCAGCGTCGAACCGCTGGGAAACTACGCTCCATTTAGCGATGTTTGGATCTCGACAGGACACGAATCCGACGAGGTGCAGAATTATCGCCGTTCGTTGGACTCCCGCACTGGCCTGGGGACGGTCACGTACGAAATCGGTCGAGGCAGATTTCGCCGCGAATACTTTTGCAGCCATCCTCACGACGTCGTCGTCGTCCGATACACCGCGGAGAATGCAACGCTCAATCTCAACGTGAAGACGACGACCAAGCATCCGATCTCAGAAGTTAAAACGGATGACGGGCAAATCGTGCTTACCGGCCAAGCCAACATGGCGCGAGACAACGTCGACTTCATGCAGTTCGTGTACATCGACGGCGGAGACGCTGACCTTTCGCCGCGGCCCGATGGATCCGTTGACATCTCCGATGCCGATGAAGTGACGATCTATTTGGCGGGATATTGCGACTACCTGCCGGATTACCCAACCTTCAAAGGTCGCGACTACCAATCCGACTGCGAATCGGCAATCACGAACGCAGTGGAAATCGGTTTCGAATCTCTGGCACAGAAACACATCGATGACGTCGCAGCTTTGATGGACCGCTGCCGTCTTGAATTGGACTTTGAACCATCGGGCCTAACGACTGACAAACTCGTAGCGAATGACAGCAGCCGAGAACTGGAGAACCTGTATTTCAATTACAGCCGCTATTTGCAAATCAGTTGTTCGCGAGACGCCCCGGTTCCTTCCAACCTACAAGGCCTTTGGAATGACTCCCTACGGCCACCGTGGAACTGTGACTACCACACCGACATCAATGTGGAAATGAACTACTGGATGGTCGATCCAGCAAACCTGTCCGAATCGTTTCGTCCGTTTGTGAAGTGGACAAAGATTTTGGCTGAATCCGGTGCGCACACAGCACGCCAAACATTCGGCGTTCGGAACGGATGGAGCGTCGGACTCAACGGAAACATTTTCGGATACACCGCGCAGAACGTCCACGGTCGCCGCAGTCAACAAGCCGCTCACTGGCTTTGCCAAAACCTCTACGATCACTACGCGTTCACACAGGACCAAGTCTACCTGGAAGAGATTTATCCGATCATCAAAGGTGCCGCAGAGTTCTTCGTCGAGTTCCTACGTCCGTATCACGACGGCACGCTCGTGGTCTATCCAACGTGGTCACCCGAGAACAGCTATCTCGTCAAGCAGCACGGCAAACTCAACAAGCAGGCCTACGGTGCCTCGTGGGACCAACAACTCTTGCTCAACCTGTTCACCGATTGCATCGAGGCGTCGACGATTCTGAATCGCGACGATGCGTTTCGACAGCAGCTTAAAGACATCATCCCGAAGCTCTGCCCACAAAAGATCGGCAAGCACGGCCAATTGCAAGAATGGCCTGAAGACTGGGACAACCCCAAAGACACACACCGTCATATTTCGCACCTGATCGCGTTGCACCCGGGACGGGACATCTCACCCCTGACGACGAAGGAGTTGCATCAGGCCGCACTGGTGACAATGAAGCACCGCGGCGATCAATCCACCGGGTGGAGCACGGGGTGGAAGACGTGCTTTTGGGCGCGTCTGCACAATGGCGAAAAGGCTCATCAAATTTACCGATTCCTAACTGCGAAGCGTGCCTACCCAAACCTATTCGATTTCCATCCTCCATTCCAAATTGATGGAAACTTCGGCGGCACCGCAGGCGTTTGTGAAATGCTGCTGCAGAGCCATCTACGCAGCATCAACGCGGACGCGACAACAATCGAAGAAGCTGCGTTTGTTGCCTATCGCAAACAGGAAACGAATCCGGATCATTTTGTTCCGGTTGTCCCCAGCGAATCAATCGCTGAAGCCCCTTATATTTTGCATCTTCTACCCGCTCTTCCTCCGGCATGGTCGGACGGACACATCGAAGGGCTTCGTGCCCGCGGTGGATTCGAGGTCGACGTGACTTGGCAAAATGGAACGCTCGCGTCTGCAAAGATCCATTCCCCGCGCGGTGGTTCCTTTCGTCTCTACGCCAACGGCACGCTCAGCAAAACGATTGATCTGCGTGCAGGACAAACCATCGCCTGGCCCCTTCCTTAAACGCGAAACCAAACCTTGACCGGAAAATCAGTCAGGTTTTGCATTCATTCCCCCACTCGCTGTTCCCCCAAACACGCAAGAATCAACAAGATGAAGAAGTCGCACTCACCCACACCGATGAAAATGTTTTTCTGGTGCTCTCTGGTCGCGTTGTCCAGTTCGCTGCCGATCCATGCTGACGAGAGAGAAATTTCGGCCAACTCACCATCGGGCACTCTCGGCATGTCTCCGCCCGCCAGTGCGACGGTACTGTTTGACGGTTCGGGCTTTGAACATTGGAAACCGTTTTCCTTTCAATGGATCAATCCCAACGACAACCAGACCGAGATCCAGTGGAAGTCGGTCGACAACAATGCGATGGAGATTGCGTTTGAGTTCGAGGGCAAACGGCGGAAGCAGTTCCTTTGCACGAAGGATCGGTTCGGCGATTATCGGTTGCATCTCGAGTTTCGTTTGCCTGAAGAAGGGACCGGAAATAGCGGTGTCTTCTTCGGACCGCTGTACGAACTGCAAATCTACAATAGCGTCGGTAAAGAACGCCCCGGCCTGTCGGACTGTGGTGCGATTTACCAAATCCGTGCACCGGACGTGAACGCTTGCCAGGCTCCAGGTAGGTGGCAGACGATCGATCTCGAATACACCGCGGCTCGCATTGCCGCAAACGGCTTCATGTCGGAAAAGAACGCTGCTCGAGTCACGATCCATCTGAACGATCAACTCATTCACGACGACGTTCGGCTCTCCCTGCGACGAAACAAATACGCGGCGTTTCCCGAAGAAACCACATCGCCGATCGTTCTCCAAGAACATGGATCCCCGGTGCAGTTTCGCAACATTTGGATCGTCGAAAAAGGGAATGATGGAGAGGAGTGAGTCGCCAACGTGGTCCACGTAGCTCGGTCTTTCCAAGACCGAGAGAGCTGGGCTTTGGGGTGCGGGTCCGTGTCTCGGAGAGAAACGCCTATGTGAGTCTGCAACCGCTCACATCCCATACCGCTCTATTTCACGACGGATCTGCGTTTTGTTGCGGATCGACTTGGGATGCCAAGCGGTGTTTGGTTCGGTACTGACCGGCCGGGATGCCGACTAGCTTTTTGAAGAATTTGGCCATGTGTTCGACGTGATCGAACCCGGTCAATTTTGCGATCTGCTTCAGCGGTCGAGATGTGTTCTCGAGCAACTCCTTAATCCGCTCCAAACGAAACGCGGCAATGACATCAGCGGGCGACTGATCGAAATACGTCCGCATTCGGCGTTCAAGTGCTCGACGTGACATCGGTACCGCGTCCGCAACGTCCTGTACCGAAATTCCTCGACATGCGTTTTCACGGATGTAACGATACGCGATCACAAACTCCGCATCGTCGACTGGGATCGCATCCGTCGAACGACGAACAACGATGCGACGCGCCGGTACCCATTTGATTCCAGGTTTGACGCGTTTCCCATTCATCATCTCTTCCAGCATCGCCGCAGCCTCATACCCGATCCGATGCGTATCCGGTTCGACGCTCGTCAACGGCGGCAGGCAAAGTGGGCAGATCACGTCGTCATTGTCCACGCCAACCACGGCGACTTGATCGGGCACATCGAGTTTCGTCGCATGACACGCATTGAGCAATTGCTGAGCCCGGATGTCGTTGCACGCGAGCACCCCGATCGGATGATCCAGCGTCGAGAGCCATCGCGTTAAACCTTTTTGATCGAGCATGCCGGCTTGCTCGGCACCAAACGTCGTCGCTTGGGTCGCACCTGCGGACTGGTAGGACACGAGACTGTAACCGAGATCCGCAACATACTTCTGCATTTCTTCGAGGCGACGCTCGGAATAGTTCGCACCGCCAAATCCACAGAAGCCAAACCGGGTGAAACCACGATCGCGCAGATGATCCACGGCGAGCCGCACGACCGAGACTCCGTCCGTATCCATCCCCGGCATGAAATCGCTTTCGATCAAACATCGCAGATCAATCGCGGGAATTCCTGACCTACGAATCGCGTCAATCATCGCCGGCGTTTCCGCTCTCACCAAAATGCCATCGCCGTTCCAATCAGCGAGCCATTCGGGCGGATCGGCGTTAATCACCATCTCTTGATGGCGAAGCGACCAGTTGCCTTGCTCCTGCGCGTAAGCGGCGATTCCATTCAGTAATCCACGTCCGTACGCTCGCGAGGATTCGATCAGCAGGGCGACCTGACGGGGTGACGTGGGGTGTGAGAGCATAGGTGTCGCAAATATTCAAAGGACAGCCGCAAAACGACAAGCAGCTGGAAAGCAAAACGCCTCCAGAACTCGTTATAGTGCCTCTCATAGATTGTCGCAAAGCCGCACCTGCAATTTTCGCGCATCGAACATCTCTCCCCACAGCACCCGATGCCCGAAGGGCGTGCCCCGGCCAATTTGGCCCCAAGAGATGGCATGGAATGATCGTTCGACTCGAGACTCGAAGGGCCGGGACCAACGGTTCCATGCTCCATCGACTCGCACGTGCCCCACGATCGATTGCGGCATTCCTCCCCACACCGTCCCTCCCCCATTGGCCGACAAAATGTTTGCAACCAGCAATACTTTAAAACCGTTTGCTGTCCCTTTTTTCATCCTCCTCGTCGCGATCTCAACAGCCCTGGAACTGTCGAATCTCCACGCGGCGGAACGTCCGAACTTTGTCATCATCTTCACCGACGATCAGGGATATGGAGACCTCGGCTGCTTCGGCGCCGCTCACGTGGATACTCCGCGGATTGATAAGATGGCGGCCGAAGGAGCCAAACTGACCAGCTTCTACGTCGCCGCTCCCGTCTGCACGCCATCACGAGCTGGACTAATGACGGGATGCTATCCGACGCGTGTTGGAATGGGGAAAGGGTCTCGGCACGGCGTGCTACTCTCGGGCGACCCGAAGGGACTCAACCCAGAGGAAATCACTATCGCCGAAGTCCTTCATTCGGCCGGCTACCGGACAGGAATGTTTGGCAAGTGGCACCTCGGTGACCAACCGGATTTTCTTCCCACCAAGCAGGGTTTCGACGAGTACTTCGGCATTCCTTACAGCCATGACATCCACTCGTTTCATCCACGCCAGGATCACTACAACTTCCCGCCTTTGCCATTGCTGGAAAACGACGATGTCGTCGAAATGGAACCCGACGCGGACTACCTGACCAAACGCATTACCGAACGCGTCGTCTCATTCATCAACGAAAACAAAGACGCACCCTTCTTCGCATACGTGCCCCATCCGATCCCGCACGCTCCGCTACACGCGTCGCCGCAATTCATGTCGGGCGTCTCTCCGGAAGTGCTCGCGAAGCTGAGCAAGGAAGACGGCAATATTGACTACCGCACCCGAGACGAACTGTATCGACAAGCAATCGCGGAGATCGATTGGTCCGTTGGTCAGATTCTCGACGCACTCCAGTCCAACGGCTTGGACGAGAAAACGTTCGTAATTTTCACGTCGGACAACGGTCCGCCCAAAAGGACCCTCTACGCGACCGCAGGACCTCTCCGCGGCCACAAAGGGTCTGCGTTTGAAGGCGGAGTCCGGGAGCCGACTGTGGTTCGATGGCCAGGAAAGATCCCTGCCGGCGAAACGAATAATGAACTGATGACGACGATGGATCTCCTGCCGACGTTCGCAAAACTCGCCGGTGCCGAAATCCCAACCGACCGCGTGATCGACGGTAAAGACATCTGGCCGACTCTCGCAGGCAAAACTCCCACTCCGCACGACGCTTACTTCTATCACCAAGCCAACAATCTCGTTGCGGTTCGCTCGGGCGACTGGAAACTGCATGTCAGCCGCGGCAAACCGAAACAGCTTTACAACCTCGCCAAGGATATTCACGAGAACGAAAACGTCATCGAATCTCACCCCGACGTCACCGCGCGTCTCCACGCTCAGCTCGAAGCGTTCGCAAAGGATATTGCAGAAAATAGTCGACCGGCAGCGTTTGTTGAAAACCCACGTCCGCTTTCGAAGTAAAACGAGGCGTTCGCGTTTGACTCGCAATCTTGGGCAGATTCTTAAAAAGGCTTTCAGTGATGACGAAACACGTTCTTCTGGTGATCGCGGTACTCGCCACGATCGTTGGCGGCCAAAAGACCGCAACCGGTTCGCAAAACTCTCCGCGTCCAAACATCCTACTGATCATGTGCGACGACATGGGATGGTCCGACATCGGTTGTTATGGCGGCGAGGTCGAAACGCCGAATCTCGATCGTTTGGCGGACGAAGGAATGCGGTTTACTCAGTTCTATAACAACGGGAAATGCACCACCACTCGGGCATCGATCCTGACCGGGCTCTACCCCAGACGCGACCAGAAAACTCTCTTGCGCCGCGACATGGTCACGATCGGTGAAGCCATGCAACTCGCGGGGTATCAAACCGCGCTGATCGGAAAGTGGCACCTCGGCGGCAAGAAGGACACGCACCCGTTTCACCGAGGTTTCGACCGGTTCTATGGGCTGTTGGATGGATGCTGCAACTACTTTGATCCCTCGATCCCTGATCCGCCGTACAAAAACAACCGGGTGCGTGTGTTCGGCGAGAACGACAAACGCATCACATCGTTCCCCGAGAGCTTCTACACCACAGACGCATTTACAGACAACGCGATCGAGTGCGTGCATGACTTTGCCAAGAGCGATCAACCGTTCCTGTTGCATGTCACCTACACGGCACCACACTACCCGCTGCATGCCAAACCGGAAGACATCGCGAAGTACCGCGGCAAGTACCGAGAGATGGGTGGATGGTTGAAAATGCGAGAGCAGCGCTGGGAACGGATCCAACGATCCGGCCTGGCCACGGACGAGTGGCAACTCTCCGAAGAAGACGAAAATTCGTACGACTGGGAGACATCCAATCACGATCATGAGGATCTACGGATGGCGGTCTACGCAGCGATGATCGATGCGATGGATCAGAACATCGGACGATTGCTGGAATCTCTCGAACGTACGGGCGTGGCGGACAATACTCTCGTCCTTTTCCTCTCCGATAACGGGGGATGTGCCGAGGAGCCGGGCGGACGCAGCCCAGAAATCATTCCTGGACCCAAAGACTACTATGCCACCGTCGGTCCGGCCTGGGGTTGGGCCCAAAACACGCCGTTTAAGAAACACAAATCCACGGCGTTCGAAGGCGGCATCCTGACGCCAATGATCGCGTGGTGGCCGGGCAAGATCTCCGCCGGTGAAATCACCCGACAACCCGCACACATTATCGACGTCATGCCGACCTTGCTCGAACTCGCGGGCGGTGAGTATCCAACGACCTACCAAGGCAACGAGATCCTTCCGGTGGAAGGCAAGAGCTTTCTGCCGATCCTGTTTGGAGAGCCCCGCACGCCTCACACACAACTCGCGTGGGAATGGACCGGCAGTCGCGCGCTGCGTGAAGGCGACTGGAAAGTCGTTTGGCCCAAGAGACACGGCGGTTGGCAGTTGTACAACCTCGCCGAGGATCGTTGCGAAACAACTGACCTAGCAGCGGCAAATCCGAATTTGACCGAACGACTCGGCAGCGATTGGACAGATTGGGCAAATCGCACAGGAGTGCCGATTAAAACTGCCAAAAAGAAGTGACATCGAAACAGCCCGATGACATGCTTTCGGATTGGCTTTCAAACATTACCGACTCCAACATTCACCTAACTCACTCGAATACTCGACGCCCTACAGGACAATTCCATGCGGACATCCCTTTGCCTTGCCTTCTGCGTTCTCGCCGCGATTGCTCACGCGGAAACACCGACGTTGAAAACCGTCACCGTGACGCACTCAGCACTCAGCGGTATCGGCGAAGAGCCCGGTGTGATGCGGCGAGACCCGAGCGATGTGATCAAAGTCGACGACCTGTACTATGTCTGGTACTCGAAGGGAAAGATCTCGCCCGGATACGACGCCACGGTTTGGTACGCCACCTCGCCCGACGGTCATGAGTGGACTGAAAAAGGCATGGCGTTGAGCAAGGGAGAACCCGGCTCTTGGGAAGGCGCGAGCGTGTTCACACCAAACATTCTTGTTGCCGAAGGCCGGTACTGGCTCTTCTACACGGGCACCTCGCGGCCGTTTACGAAAGGCTTCAACCCAGATTCCAAGATCGGAATCGCGGTTTCGGATTCACCCGAAGGCCCATGGGAGCGACTCGATACCAATCCCGCTCTCGCCAATAGTAACGATCCGGAGCAATTCGACAGCCACCTCGTCGATGACGCTTGCCTGATCGTCCGCAATAATGAGTACTGGTTTTACTACAAAGGACGCCAGCTCGGCAAAGGTCCGGGGCAAACCCAAATGGGACTCGCGATCGCCAAACACCCGCAGGGCCCATACGTACGCCATCCGGAAAACCCGGTCATCCCGGGAAACCATGAAGTTCTTGTGTGGCCCCAAGGTAAAGGCGTCGCTGCAATGATCGGGACGACCGGTCCAAAGGATATCACCAATTCCGTCCTCTTTGCCGAAGACGGCGTGAACTTTTCCAAGACGCATCGTGTCGTCAAAGGCCCGTGGGCCGGTGGTGCGTACCGCCCCGAAGCGTTCACGGACAGCGGCAAGGGCGAATTGCCCGAGTGGGGTGTCGAAATCGGTAGAGTCCGAGGAAAGAAAGGCGGGCTCCCCTTCATCCATCGATTCGACGTCAAAGAATCGCAGTGATGCGGTTGAACTGTCGCAGCCGGAGTCGCCTGACTTCGGCCTTCCTCCCTCAATCCCTTCCAACTCAATCCCTTCCAACTCGTTTGTTACCGCTCGACTGACACGCTG
>NZ_ANOH01000237.1 GCF_000346505.1 Aporhodopirellula sallentina SM41 | reverse complement strand
ACACCTACTACTCCACCCGCCGGTTGCGGGAGATGTCACAACGAATCCGAGGCAGCAAGCACGCCGACTTGTGGCATTCCCTTTCACTCGTCTTCGATTCGCTCGGCAAAGACGACGGCTGCCCGCAACTCGGACTCATCGGACTCGGTTCTTTCCTATGGCGATCCGAAAGCACGGCTGATCTAAACGGGCCAGCCGCAGTTGGCCAAGGAACGTTGGCTCACGGTTCGCCCACTGAGAACGCCGAACCAACCGACCCGGTCTACATCTCCAACGACGACCTGCTACTTTCCATCCGAGCACTCGCCTACGTCGAACAAGACCGCGTGCTCCGCAGCGTCGACTACCGCAATCTCGGCAGCGAAGAACTTGGCAGCGTTTACGAATCGCTGCTTGAACTGCATCCCCAAATGCACGTCGAAGCTAAGACGTTTTCACTCAATAACGCAGCCGGCAACGAACGCAAAACGACCGGCAGCTACTACACGCCCGACTCCCTCGTGCAGTGCCTCCTCGACTCCGCCCTCGAACCCGTCGTCGAACAACGACTCAAGGATGCCAAAACAATCAGCCGCCGGACGTTAGTCCCCGGTTCCCTTCCCGACGATCTGCCCGACTGGATCGACCGCATCCCCGCCGACCGCCGCGACGTCATCACCTCCGGCAACTACACCCAAATCGCCGAGCAAGCGATCCTGGCCCTTACCGTCTGCGATCCCGCTTGCGGCAGCGGCCACTTCCTCATCGCCGCCGCGCACCGGCTGGCCCGTCACCTCGCCCGCGTCCGCACCGGCGAATCCGAACCCAGCCCCGAAGACCACCAGCACGCACTCCGCGACATCATTGGCCGCTGCATCTACGGTGTCGACATCAACCCGATGGCGGTCGAGCTATGCAAAGTCAGCCTGTGGATGGAAGCGATCGAACCCGGCAAACCGCTCTCGTTCCTCGACCACCACATCCAATGCGGCAACAGCCTGCTCGGAACGACTCCAAAACTGCTCGCCGACGGCATCCCTAACGACGCGTTCAAACCGATCGAAGGCGACGACCCGCAAGTCTGCCGAGAACTCAAAGCCCGAAACAACAAAGAACGCAGCGGCGCGAAGCAGGGAGCATCGCAACAGGAGCTTTGGAACCGCGACGACGGCATCAAGCTCGGCAACATGGCCGAAACCTTTGCCCGCCTATCCACCGGCGACGACGAAACCGTCGAAGCGATCCGTCAAAAAGAACTCGAATACGCCAAAGCCGTCCGGGGCGACAAATACAAATACTCGTGCCTCCTAGCCGATCTCTGGTGCGCCGCATTTCTGTGGAAGAAAGACGCAACCGACCTCGGTCGTCTGTGTCCCACCCAATATTACCTGAAGGAAGTCGAGAAGAACCCGCACAGCATTCCGAAAGCAATGGAAGCGGAGGTGAGGCGACTGGCAAGCCAGTTCCAATTGTTCCACTGGTATCTCGCTTTTCCAGATGTATTTGTAGTATCGCCAGACGAACCATCAGCTTTCGTCGGTGGATTTGATACGGTCGTCGGCAACCCGCCTTGGGAACAAACCGAACTGAAGGAAAAGGAATGGTTCGCGCATCGTGATGCGGAGATCGCGAACGCAAAGACAGGCGCAAAACGTAAGAAGCTCATCGTCAAGCTGGAAAAAGAGAATCCGTGTCTTTGGCAGGATTTCAAATTTGCTGTCCGCCATCACACAAACGCAACAAAGCTTCTAACTAAATCGGGTGCGTTTCCACTGTGCGCCCGTGGACGCATCAATCTCTACTCGGTATTTGCCGAAAGAATGCGCAACCTACTTGGTGAAAATGCTCGATGTGGCTGCATAGTCCCTTCCGGCATTGCCACTGACGACAATACGAAGTTTTTCCTTCAGGACATGGTCCAATCAAGGTCCCTAGTTTCCATTTTTGATTTTGAGAACAAGGATCTGATTTTTTCATCCGTGGCACCAATTGTTAGGTTCTGCTTGCTAACAACAGGGTCTGGAAAAACGGAATTGACAACCGAAGCTTCATTCGCTTTTTTGGCGCGACGCATCGAGCACATTTCAGACCCTGCTCGTATCTTCAAGCTGAATAACGCGGATTTTTCGGTTTTGAATCCCAATACAAGAACGTGTCCTATCTTTCGCTTTCGTCGTGACGCTGAGATCACCAAATTTATCTATCGGCGTATTCCAGTGCTTCAAAAGGACGACGACACCGACACAACGGACCACTGGTCGCTGAATTATCGCCAGGGCCTTTTCAACATGACCAGCGATTCGAATCACTTTAAGACGTACTTGGAGCTAGAAAAGGATGGCTTTACAGAAATGCGAAACCGGTTCAGCAGTTTAGACGACACTCATATCCCACTGTATGAACCAAAACTGTTTCACCAATACAATCACCGATACAATACTTTTGATGGTGTAGCCGAAGCTTCCCTTCATTCAACGAAGGCGTTTGCGATTCTTCTCGACGATTGTGCGCTTGAAGACCAATACCGAACATCACGGCCAAGATACTGGGTAGATCAGAAAGTAGTTTTCAAGCGATGGACTTTTGATCGCCCTTGGGCAATAGCCGTTCGCGGTGTTACGAATCCGGTAACGAATAGACGCACGGGGATATTCACGGCGCTGCCGCGTGTGGGAGTCGGCCACAATGCGATACTGTTCCAAAGTGGTGGCAAGCATGCATCAATGTCAGATTTGTTGTTGGCGAACTTGAACTCGTTTGTCGCTGATTACATCATTCGCAACAAGATCGGCTCTTACATGAGTCAGTTCATTCTTAACCAAATTGCGGTTCTTTCGCCAAAGTGCTATCGCGACGCTCAAGCACGTAGCCAAACATTTCGGCAGAACATCGTTCATTTCATACGTCAACGCGTCTTGGAATTAGTGCTTACGGCACTCGACATCTCGGAGTTTGGCGAGGATCGTGGATACGATGGTCCGCCTTTTCAGTGGAACACGAATCGACGGCAGACCATGCAATGGGAAATTGACGCTCTCTATTTCCATCTCTATCTGGGCACGCCGGAGGAATGGGGAGCCGACAGTGCGGAGCTTCGTGAGATGTTCCCAACCCCACGGCACGCGGTCGAGTACATGATGGAGACGTTTCCAATCGTCAAGCGGAAGGACATCGCTCGCACGGAAGTCAAGAACGAAGCCGGCGAAGTTGTCACGCCGGGCACCTACATCACCAAAGACACCATCCTCGAAATCTACGACGAGATGGCCACCGCGATCGCCACCGGCGTCCCCTACCAAACCCGCCTCGACCCGCCGCCAGGCCCACCCACCGACGAGGCCGGCAACTTCATTCCCATGGCCCAGTGGGACCAAAACAACTGGCCCTCCCACATCCACCGGCCACGCGAATCAGACGTTGTCCCGGTACCGGTGACGCCGGCCCGGACTGCTACTCCAGCACCGGTAACCCGAGTCCCCGGCATCGCCGCTTCCCTCGGCGGCAAGTTCCCAGTCAGCGATGCACAAAAGCTTGCCGTCGGCATCGCCGCCGACCTCGCCGTCCGGTTCTCAGGGTCGCAGGAGAAGGTCATCCGACAATACCTCGGTTTGGCGACCAACCCCGAAGCCATCGGAAAACTGCTTGCCGGCGAAGACAAAGCAGCAGAGCTTGCCACAGCAATCAGCGAACTTCCGGCCGCGTTTCGACAAATCAATGCCGGTGACGCGCCATGGCCCAAGGTCTTTAACGCACTGCAGAAGAATGACGCGATCGAGGCTACCGATACCGAACCGGCCATTGTGTCCACCGGTCCCGAAAGCGAAGCCGTGATCGAGCATTTCGGAACGCTGCCCGACACGTACATGCAGTTAGTCTCATTGGCGATCAAGTCGCTTCATTCGGAAGTGTCGGAAGCATTGGCCGACGATGACGCACGCTTTGTCAGCGAAGCTCAGACACCCTGGCTGACCGACTCCACAGGATAAGACCGCACTCACGGAGGCTCCCATGAATCTGTTCGCAAAACTGAATGATCCGAAACATTGGCGTGAATTGCCAACTGTCTGGGTTCGCCGCTTGGTAATCCACGACGGCACTGGCAACGATCCGATTCAGAACGTGTCGCTGAAACCTGGCATGAACATCGTCTGGGGTCGTGAGACAAAGGAAACCGCAACGAATGCGTTCCAACCGGGTCACGGATTGGGGAAGACCACCTTTTGTCGGCTGATTCGCTTTTGTCTCGGTGAAGAATCGTTCGGTCAGCCCCGAACCGTCGCGGGTGTGCAGAACGATTTTCCAAACGGCTACGTCGATGCCATCGTGGAGGTCGGCTCGAAGACGTGGTGTGTACGCCGCCATTTCGCGGGCGGGCACAGCAGCTTCGCTCGGCAAGCCAAATCGCTCTCATCTTTCGTTCGTCGGCCACCATCGCCGGACACCGATCCTTACGCATCGTTCCACAATCACGTCGCCGCGGTAACGCTCGGCGAACTGGATGAAAAACAGTTCCTCGCCGGTGAGAAGTCGTTCCGGTGGAAACACTTGCTGGCCATGTGCTCCCGAGATCAAGAAGCACGCTACGTCGATCCGCTTCAGTGGCGCAGCAAACGAAGCACGGCGGAACTGCCAGCGTTCGCGCAACCGAAAGCCGATGCGATCCGTTGCGTGTTGGCGTTGCTGGGCATCTACACCGACAAGGACCGTGAACTCGATGATCGCGAACAGACGCTGAAGAAACGCATCAACAAACTTCAGCAACGCAAATCAAAGGGCGAGACTCGCTTGGAGTACTGGGAAGACCACCACCGCGAAACGCTATCCAAGGCGGGCGTCGAGGAAGCCGAAGGCCGTTCGATGGATGCGACCAGCCTGTTTGCGTTGGAACCGAAGTACCGCGACGTCCACGACAAGCTAGTAGCCGAGATCGCCGCTCTGGATCAACAGATCACCGAACTGGAGATCCAAGTCAGTTACGCGGCGGCATCCTTGAAAGAGCGCCGGGAAGCGAGGCAAGTAAAAGAAGGTGCGGCGGAGACCATCCGCTCGCCAGCCGAAGAAGCGATCGAAGAACGCAGTCGACTGGCCGCCGAGTGGACCAGCACCCTGCAAACTCTGAAAGAGCTGAAGTTCACACTTTGCGAATACGGCAACGAGAGCATCGGCAAGTGTGTTCACGCCCAGGACTACGCTCGCGAATTGGAAGAAGCACTGACCAGCCTGCCGGTGATCGACCCGGACGAACCGAATTCGCAAATCGACTTGGCCGAAAATCTAGAAGCCACCGCAACTCGTCTGCAAGAATCCGAGGCCCGAGTTGCCGACGAGATGCGGAAGATCGTCGAGCAAAAGCAAACCGCCGAGCGCAAGCGTCGCCGCAAAGAACGTGAACAGGAAGACATCGAAAATGCGTGGAAGGAACTGGAGCGGATCGAATCGGCCCGGAAAGACACCTCGGTCGACAAGTCGCTCTCCAAAGTGACCAATCAACTGGCTGACGCAGAGTCCGACTTGGAACAGGCCAAGACGGAACGCAAGCAAGCCACCAAAATGCACCAAAGGCAGTTGAGCGACTTGGAAGCCGCCTTCGATGTCTTAGTCAAACGTTGCATCACCGATGAATACGAGGGCACGATTCGTCTGTCCGAAGACGACCTAACCTTCCAAATCCTTCATGGCGAAACCGGTTCAGGCGAAGGGTTCGAGATGCTGGCGATTTTGCTCGGCGATCTTGCACTCGCGATTCTGGGCGCGGCAAGGATGTCAACGCATCCGGGATTGCTGATCCACGACAGCCCCCGAGAAGCCGACCTCGGCCCACTGGCATACCAGCACTACCTCACCAACATCCAAGATGTTTTCGGCACACTCGCCTGCGACCAAGGCATACCAATCCAGTACATCGTCACCACCACAACCCCGCCACCAAAGCCACTGCGTCCCAAAGCTCACACCCCGCTCAAGCTAGGCGGCAAAGCCGGCATGCTCTTCGGCAAACCCCTCAAAACCGCCCGGCCCCGACTGGTTAACATCCCCTACTTCGTGGACGAAAAGGAAAGGGAGCCGAGTCAATGAACGACGCCGACCAACCCGTCGTGATGGTTTCCTCCAGCGTCTACCAGAACGAAAGTCTTCTGGATCAGATCTATGGCTCCCTGATTGGATTTGGCTATTCGGTGTGGATGTCACACAAAGGCACAATTCCGGTCAATCCGGGAAAATCGAATTTCGAGAACTGCATAGAAGCCGTTGAGAATTGCGATATTTTTCTCGGGCTCGTCACGCCCTTCTATGGCAGTGGCAGAAATAGCGACGGATTTTCGATCACACATCTTGAGCAACGCCGAGCGGTTGAGCTTCGGAAGCCCCGATGGTTTGTTTCAGACTATCGAGTGAACTTCGCTCGACAATTGTTGCGGCAATATCGCTTTACGAAGCAAAATAAACCAAGACGCAGTTTCAAGTTTGCTAAGACCCCAGTGATGGATCACGAAGGTGTCTTGGACATGTACGAAGAGGCGGTGCTCCTGGATTCAGGGCTGCCTGTCGAACATCGCCCTGGGATATGGGTTCATGACTATCGTCGTCCCGAAGAAGCACTTTTCTACATCAGCGAACAGTTGCGAGATCTCAGTCGGATCCAGTCGTTTTTGAATACCAAGGAGGCTGAAGATGGTGAATGATCGTTGGGCTGGCAGACTCGAACTGCCCAAGAAAGAATCAGAAGAGGTTGAATTCGAGCTCTCCGCGAAGGACGTGGATGCGATTGCTTCCACGGTGTGCGCTCTCCTGAATTCAGATGGAGGACGAGTTTGGATCGGCGTTTCTGATGATGGACAGATTGATGGCATCGAAGACGGGGACGCCGTTGCGCAGAACCTTCGGATCGCTTTGCAAGAGAAAGTGACTCCGAAGTCGCTTTGGTCGGTTCATACCGAGTCAATTGACAACAAAGAAGTTGTCATTGTTGAGGCACCTCCGGGAGAAGAACGCCCTTATGTCTGTTCCGGTGCTATCTACCGGCGAGACGGTTCGAGGACGATCGCTGCGGATGCATCTTTCATCCATCGCATGATCGAAACACGCTACCGAACTAGGTCGCGCTGGGAGCGAGAGCCAAGCCCTGGGATCGAGATCAAGGATCTCGATGCTAAGGAGCTTAATCGGACAAAGTCAGAAATTCGTGAAGTCGGACGTTATCAAATTGAAGTCGATTCAGATAACGAATCTTTCTTGAGCTCTCTCGGGCTCATGCAAAGTGGAGTGCTCACGAATGCTTCAGCGATTTTATTTGCGAACGAAGTTGGTCATTATTTGCCTCAGTCGCGTATTCGCGCGACGGTATTCGAGAGCGGCAAAACCGGTCG
>NZ_ANOH01000236.1 GCF_000346505.1 Aporhodopirellula sallentina SM41 | reverse complement strand
CGTGATGATGTGGTGGTCGACGGTTTCGTTGAGCAGGTTGATCAGGCTCGCCAGCGTCGTTGATTTACCCGAACCGGTCGGGCCGGTCACCAGGAACAGGCCCCGCGGGCGGTGAACCATCTTCACCACCGACTCGGGAAGTCCGAGTTGTTCGGGGGTGAGTTTGTCGTTGGGGATCTGCCGCAGCACCATCGAGATGAAGCCACGTTGCTTGAAAACCGAAACCCGGAATCGAGCGAGTTCGCCGAACGCGAACCCGAAGTCGGTCGAACCGGTCTCTTGAAGTTCCCGTTGGCACCGTTCAGGCGTGATGCTCTTCATCAGCCCCACGGCGTCTTCGGCTTCGAGCGTCTTCGTCTCGAGTTTCCGCATCCGGCCGTGCAGACGGAACACGGGCGGTTGTCCAACGACAATGTGGATATCGCTCACGCCCTGCTTCACAGCAGCTTGCAGCAGTTTGTCGATGAGAACCTGGGCCATGGCGTCCGCTAATTTGTAATGGTGGGGAAAACTGATTCGAAACGTGCCGCGTCACCGTCAATTCCGTGCCACCGTGATCGGAGTGGATCGCGTTGACCGAGTTCTATGGTGGGGTGAGTGCGGAGTGCTGGTCCAAGAACCATCAGTCGATCGGTGTTAGCCGCGATTGGCATGGGCAGCGATTCGGCCGGGCACTGATTGGCACGGGCAAATGGGGCTGCCGCCCAACGGCGGATTGATTGTCTGGGGTGCTCGGGGCGTTTCCTGGTTTCGGTTCAGATTGGTGTGGATGGGGAGAACAAGAACAGGGTTATCAAACAAGACGATTCACGCACGCGAGTTCACCACACACCGAAAACCACGACACGAGCATCGCCTGCTCCGGTGAACACGCGGAGAACGCGACGGCATCTGCCGGAACGGTGGTGGGAAGGATGCGTGTGCCAGCGGACGGCTCAATCGAGCCAGTTTGCTAGCAAACGTCGTTTCGGAATCAGGGGCGTCCGTTTGGAAGTCGCAAGAGATAAGTAGCCGAGTTGGTTGCTCGCGTAGGCGGTTTGGCCCGCGGGTATTCGCTCGTGCGATGCGGTTCGGAAACGGGTTGCACCTGTTGGGATAAAAAATGATTGCCAAAGGCTGGGTCAGGCAGATCGGAAGAAAAGGATAATTGGGGCGATCTGACGCTGGGAAAATAATGACCGGCTTGCGTGCCAGTTGCGAGCATTATCGTGAAACACCCGTGAAAAGGCAACGTTTTACTCGTTCCGTTGCGACTGACGCGTCATCGGGCGCCTCAAAGATCGCAGAACCGTTACGTTGGAAACGGGTTTCACGCACCCAGAGAGGGGGCGTTGCGAGCCAGTGGTTTTGATCTCGCGGGTTGGTGTCAGTTGGGCCACGCGAGGGGCTTTTGCTGTGTCGCGTTTTGGCACCGCTCGCGACGGCGGGACGCCAATCGCGAGGTGGCAGTGGTCGCCTCAGGGCGGGACCTGGGGCGGTTACAGCGAGGAGAGTTCTTTGGTGATGTGGTCGAGCGCCAGGTCTTCCTGTTCGGTCTGTTTTGCGACCCGGTAGACCTCTTCGAATGTGGTCACCCCGCGGATGACTTTCAGCATTCCATCGGCGTAAAGCGTTGACATTCCGTTCGCAATCGCTTCCTGGCGGACCTGTTTCGTTGTGCCGCCTTTGAACATCAGTTCACGCAGTTTTCCGTTGATCAGCATCAGTTCGTAGATGCCGATCCGGCCGCGGTACCCCGAGCGTCCACAGTAGGTGCATCCACGGCCTTTGCTGAACTCCGCTTGGGCGATCATCTCAGGTGGGAGTTGGGAATCCTTGAGCACGCTTTCGGATGGCTGGTACCGCACCTTGCAGCGGGGGCAGATGGTCCGCACGAGTCGCTGGGCGAGGACCGCGATGACGGAGCTGGCCACCATATAGGAGGGGACACCGATGTCCACCATCCGTGATATGGCACTGGGCGCATCGTTCGTGTGTAGCGTACTGAATACCAGGTGTCCAGTTAATGAGGCCTGGATTCCCATCGATGCGGTCTCGTGGTCTCGCATTTCACCGACGAGAATAATGTTCGGTGCCTGGCGGAGCATCGCCCGAATGATGCGGCTGAAGTCGAGTCCGATGCTGTGCCGCACTTCGACTTGGTTGATGCCCGGCAGGTAGTACTCGACGGGGTCTTCGGCGGTGATGATTTTTCGGTCGGGCCGGTTGAGGGCGTTGAGCGAGGCGTAGAGGGTGGTGGTTTTTCCGGACCCCGTCGGTCCGGTGACGAGGATGATCCCGTTTGGACGTTTGATCAGTGAGTTGAAATTGCGGAAGTCGCGTTCGGAGAGTCCGAGTTGCCGCGTGCCGACTTTGATGTTGTCCTTGTCGAGGAGCCGCATCACACAGGACTGGCCGTGGTTGGTCGGAATGATGCTGACGCGGAGGTCGAGCTGTTTGTCTCCGACGGTGATTTTGATCCGTCCGTCAGTGGGGCGTCGTTTCTCGGAGATGTCGATTTTGGAGAGGATTTTGATACGGGCGATGATGGCCGAGAGCATCCGGCGTGGGGCGGCTTCGCGTTGCACGCAGACGCCGTCAATTCGATAACGGATCCGGACACGGTCCTCGAAGGGCTCGACGTGGATGTCGCTGGCCCGCAACTGGACGGCTTCGGCGATCATCAGGTTGACCAGGCGGATGACGGGTGCGGAATCGTCGTCCATGTCTCCGTCATCGGACGCGTCTCCGCCGCTGTCGGTCTCGGTGAAGTCGATGGCCGTGTCGGTGAATTCCTGGAGCATCGAGTCAGCCGATTCCCCTTCGACCTGCCCGTAGTACTGGTTGATGGCCCCGTTGATGGCCTCTTTGGGGGCCAGGGCGGTTTCGATTTTGCGGTTGAGGATGAACCGCAGCTTTTCGATGGTTTCGAGGTCGAAGGGGTTGGAGATCAGGATGGTGAGTGCCCCGTCTTCTTCTTTGTAGGGCAAAACCATGTTTTCGCGGGCGACGGACTCGGGGACGAGTTCGATGACCGATTCGTTGATCCGGACGCTGCGAAGGTCGACGTAGGGGATTTTGTGGAATTTGGCGATCGCCTGGGCGACCTCTTCCGGGGTGGCGTACTCGAGTTTGACGAGGACGTCGCCGATTTCGGCTTTGGTGTTCCGCGAGACCTCCTCGGCTTCGGAAAGCTGGTCGAGGCTGATGACGCCCTCTTGGAGCAGGAGGTCGGTGAAGTCTTGCATCGTTTTGCTCATGGCGAGGTCCTTCGTCAGAAAAGAAGCGGTCTTGCGTTCCCTAGGATATCACGGGGGAGCGGGAATGACAGCTAATTGGTTGGTTGTTGGGGGATTGCGATTGGGGGATAGCCATTAGCTGTTAGCTGTTAGCTGTTAGCTGTTAGCTGTTAGCTGGTGGTTGGTGGTTGGTGGTTGGTGGTTGGTGGTTGGTTGGGAGGGCCTTTCTCCGAAGGAGGTCGTGCTTGTTTTTTTTACCGTCGCTTTGAGAGGGTGCGGGCCGCTTTGGGACGGGAGGGTTACGCGCTGGATTCGATGCTGAACCCCCCTTGCTTCGCTCGGCTCTCCCGATGGGGAGGTCGAGCGACGCTGTTCAGGCGTACGTGGGGGTGGGGGCCGGGCATGGGAAGCGGCGCGGATTGCCCTCCCCCAGAAAGCTCGCTGAACGCTCGCTCTCCAGGCCCTATCGCTGGGGGGCGATTGGTTAAGGGCAGCATTTGGTAGTGGAGAGGCGACGAGTCCCTTGCGTGGGGAAGGACTCGTCGCCTCGTCTACTACGGTTCAGGTCCTGGGCGAAGGACGCCTCGAAGAACGTCAGTAATAAAATCGACGTCCCGCGCGGGCGGGGTTCTGCGAGACGTCACGAACACAGCACTCAAAAACTGCACGGCCTCGGAGCGGGGCGAGCGTTTGTGGAGGTGGGGAGTTGTGTGTGGTATGTGTTTGGGGATGTCGGCGTCGACGGGGGCGGGGGCGATCGGGGATGTTGGCTGGGGTTTGTGATTTTGGGATGACGGGAGGTTTGGATGATGCGTGATCTTGCTCGTGACTCGCAAGCGATTTTTTCTGCGGGGGTGGATGCGGTTCGTGGCGAAACGCTGATGCGCGACTGCGTTCGGTTGGAATCGAGTGAACTGTTGCTGGGGGAGGTTGCAGTGGACCGCTCCTCGTTTGACCGGATCGTTCTGATCGGTGCGGGCAAGGCGTCTGGGGCGATGACGGTCGGCTTTGTGAAGCAGATTCGTGATTGCGAGAGAATGCTCGATCGGGCTGCTGCAGCCCCGCTATCGATTGTCGGGCATGTGAACGTTCCCGAGGGCTGCGACCAAATCCCTGCAAATATCGACTGGCCCGCCGGTTTGACCCTCTGTGCGGCTCGGCCGGCGGGGCTGAACGAGCCCACCGAAGCGTCGATTCGGGGGACTGACCGGATTTTGGAATGGGTTCACGGTGCCGGGGCGCGTGATTTGGTCGTCATGCTGCTCTCCGGAGGCGGCAGTGCGTTGTTATGCCGGCCGGTCGATGGCGTGAGTTTGCAGGAGAAGCTCGCGGTGATCCATCGCCTCAGTGGTGGCGGGGCCAATATCGCGGAGCTGAACACGGTCCGAAAGCACCTCAGCGAGGTCAAAGGCGGAGGGCTGGCCCGGCAGTGTTCCGGTGCCCAGATGGTGACGATGGTGTTGTCTGATGTGCTGGGGGATCCTCTCGATTTGATCGCGTCGGGGCCGACGGTCCGGGATTCGTCGTCTCGTGAGGACGCACTGCGGGTGCTCGCGAAGTACGACCCGGAGCAATCGTTGCCGGAATCGGTGTACCGGGTGCTGCAGTCGTCATCGACGCCGCACGGCGATGAGGCGGAGTATCCGATCACGGTGGTGGGGAACAACGCGGTCGCGGTGGATGCGGCGGGGATCGTCGCCGAGTCGCTGGGGTACAACCACGTGATGCAGTCGGCGAGGGAGAGCGAGGGGCTCGCCGAAGAGGTGGGCGAGCATCTGGCGCAGATGACGCTCGAGATGCTCTGTCGCGATCAGTCGCTGCATCGGCAAGATGCGTTGATCACTGGTGGCGAGCCGGTCGTTCGGCTCGCCGAGGCGTCCGTTCGCGGCAAGGGTGGCAGGAACCAGCAGTTGGTGTTGGCGGCGTATCGGTGGTTGCTGTCGCAGGGTTTGAGCGATGTTGAGTGGCAGCGATTGGTGATCTTGTCAGGTGGCAGTGACGGCGAGGACGGCCCGACGGACGCGGCGGGGGCATGGATCGATGGCGAGGTGCACCGGCGGGCGTTGGAGCTGGGTTTGTCGCCGGATGAGTTTCTCGAGCGGAATGATGCGTATCGATTTTTCGAGCAAGCCGGTGGTTTGTTGATGACCGGGCCGACGGGGACGAATGTGTGTGACGTTCGCGTGGCTTTGGTGGGGGATGGTGGTTCGTTGTAGGTGTGTGGGGCGTTGATTCCGCCGGGGCGAGCCCGGCGGAGATCCGGGGATTTTTGGGGGTGTTTTGTAGCTGTCAGTTGTGGCTCCGCCGGGACGAGCCCGGGCGGAAGCGTGGTGGGGCTGCCGCGAGTCTCGACTCGAGGGCTAATGGCTAATGGCTAATGGCTAATGGCTAATGGCTAAGAGCTAAGAGCTAAGACTGCTCGCTAGTCTCGGATGGAGGCGGCGTTTCTTTTTCGGGTCGAGAGTACTTCGCTCATCGTGTCCCAGTTCGTTTGCACGCATTGGTAGGCGGCGAACGCGGCGAGGAGCCCGACAAAGGTTGCGGCCACGGCGGAGGCGACGACGTACTTGGCGATCGTGTCTCGGGAGAGCAACAGTGCGAGGCCGAGCAGCGGGATACCGGCGGCGGCTAGCAGGAAACGCCCGCACCACTTTCGGATGTCGGCGTGTCGTTGGTCGAACTGCGGGTCTTGCATCGTTTTGCGGATCAGGCAGGGGTAGTAGACCTTCGACGTCATGACGACGAGCCCGAAGAAGGGGTAAACCGCTGCGACGCCGCCACAGATCAGGAGCGATCCGAAGAAGTGCCACGCGGCGACCGGCGGCAGGCTCGGTGAGCCGTTGACGAGCACGAGCGGGTACACGACCGCGGCGACCAACCACAGCATGCCTCCGATCCATGCGGCGCGGCGTCCGAGGTGCACGGTTCGATGGATGGATTCCGCGTCGGTGGATTGGCCCGCGCGGGCGTTCAGGATGGCCGAGGCGACGGGTTTGGCGGTCATGACCATCAGGATTCCGCCGAGCGGGAACGCGATCGAGTTGATTGCGTTGGCGAGCGAGAAGAACCGTGGTTTGAGTTCCGGATAACGGCCAATGATCTCGACGTAGTTGTAGAGAAAGTTAAAGCATCCCGCGGCAATGTTTGGCAGCAAGATGAACGTGGCGGCGATCAGCCATGGCGAAAAACGGCTGCACCGACCCGCCCACGAACGAGGTGCCGGGTCGAACAGTTTGGCAGCGTCGGGGTAAAGAGCCAAACGCAAACGGGCGCCGAGTTCGGCTGCGCTTTGTGGGCGGTTGCTCGGATCGAATTCGATCGCTTGGCGGAGGACTTGTTCGAGAACACGCTGCGAACCTGTCGTGTTCTCGTCGCTCTTGGTCCATCGCCCACGGCGGTCTTTGGCGTCGGTGGTCGGCGACGGGGTTGCGGCGAAAGCGGGGGCGTTCTTTCGTCGTTCGCGGTGTCGTTCGAACCAGCCTCTACCTCGCATCGGTGAGGGTTCGTCGGAGAACGGTCGTTGTCCTTGCCAGAGTTCCCACAGGAGCACTCCGGTTGCATAGACATCGGCGAGTGCACCGACGTTGAGGTGTTGCGAACGTTGTGACGATACGTCGCAGACGGCGTGCTCGACCGCGCTGATTTGTTCCGGTGCCATGTACGCGAGCGAACCGCCGATCGAACGTGACACATCGTTGGCTGTGTTGCTGCGATTCGCGTTGCTGTTGGTGTCATGATCCGGCGATGCCGAGGTGTTTTGGTCATCGTCGTCGTCGTCGCGATCACTATCGGTTTGGTTTCGTGGGTCGGTGTTGGTGGTTGATGCCGGAACGCTGGCGCTGACGTTGAAGTCAGCGAGTCGCGGCAAGCCTTCGGCGGACAAGAGAACGTTTGCGGGTTTCACGTCGCGGTGATAGACGCCTTGGTTGTGTGCGGCTTGGAGTGCGTTGCCCAAATGGACGCCGATCCATGAAACGACGATAGGCCATGACGATGAGGCGATCCATTCACGCACCGATGAATGTTCAGGGACCTGTTGCGATGCGTTGAGGAGTTGTTCGTCGATGCTGTCGAGGAGTATCTGCCCGGTCGGTTCGCGAGGTGCTTCCGAAGGCGAGGAATCTTGCGCGAGTGTTTGTCGAAATTTGCGAACACGTGCAACCGCACCGGCGAGTGTTCCGCCGGGAAGGTATTGCATGTACAGCAAGTGCGCGTTGTGTCCGGGCAGTCGACGTTGGTCGAAGACACGAACGATGCCCGGGTGGTCGAGTCGAGCGAGTGTGCGTGATTCTTCGGCATCGCTTTCATCGAAATGCGAACCTGCGGAGATCTTCAACGCAACAAGGCGTCGCATGGGAACTTGTTGTGCGAGATAGACGCACGCGAAGGCGCCTTGGCCGAGTGGTGCGATGATTCGAAACTCGTCGACACGGCAACCAGGTGGCAGTGATGCGGGGAAGCGATCGTCGGAAATGTTGCCTGCTGAGTGATCGTTCGAAGTCGCTTTGTCGCGGCGCGAGTCCCTCGCCGGTGTGTCGCGCGCTGCGATCTCGATTGCCGCACGCATTTGCGCGTCGTGATCGTGACCGTGTCCGTGCGGTAGGGTTTGGTCGACGTCATGGCCTGGTGCGGCCGGTGCGGAATGCATCGGTTCGACACAGGTCGCCTCGGGGGATGGCGGGTCTCGATGCGGTGTGTCGGGGTTGTCTGCGTTCGGGGTTTGCGAAGGGATTCTGTGCGCGTCGAACCGTGGGGTGAGGATCGTTTCGTCGCAATCGTCGCTGCAGTCGTCGTTGCGATCGTCGTTGCGATCGTCGTTGCGATCGTCATCGCAACGGTGGTCCGTTGGGTCGGGCGGGTTGGTATGGGAGGGGGGAGGTTTTTTCATGGATCGCCGTGCCGTACAGGGCATCGATGGGGGCGATTTGAGACGAGCGAGTGTGGCTCAGCGGTTGCGTCGTTCGGTCATCGTCTTCGGGTGCGACGTGGTATCGAAATGCGTCGATCGTTGTCCGGTGGCGGCGATCGTCGTTGCACGGGTGGGGTTGGGTGTCCGTGGTGCGTTCGAACGGTGTATGTCGGGCCGATCGCGGTGGTGTTTCACCCTAGGTTATCACTCGTTTTCTGCGATGCGGGCACAAAAAAAGCCACGTTTGACCGGATTCGGGCTCGCGTGGCTTGGCAAATGGATTGTCGGAGTCCCTCGTTGCGGAGGGTAACCGTGGAAGAGCGTCTAGCGACGCTTTTTCTTAGCAACCTTCTTCTTGACTGCCTTTTTCTTAGTCGCTTTCTTACGAGTGGACTTCTTGACAGCCTTCTTCGAAGCTTTCTTAGAAGCCTTCTTCTTCGTAGCTTTTTTCTTGGTTGCCTTCTTCTTGGTAGCCTTCTTAGTGGCGCGTTTCTTCACCGACTTTTTGGCTGCCCGTTTCTTGACGCTCTTCTTGACGCTTTTTTTAGCGCCTGTTGCTTTTTTCTTGGCCACAACTTCCTCCGCGAGAAAGAAAATGGTTGATGAGTCATTGTGACTTTGCAAGACCTTTGGATGATCCAATCGGTTGACCACGAAGGTCGCTCGATCGTTTCATCGAAGTGCTTTGAAAGCCACCGGCCACGGCTCATCAACACAAGTTGGTAGTCACTCCCGCGTGCTTCGATGTTCCACATCGACCATGCAAGCAAAAGCAACCGTTAACACACTAGCGCGTAACTGTACGCGCTTCCACAAATTCCGCAACATCTTTTTCTAAAAAAGCGGTTGCGTTAGCAAAGATTTTTGCTACGAGGAATCCGTTTTGCAACCACACGTGTTGATTTTGAACGTTGGCTACATCGATCCATTGTCGGTCATGTTCGACGTCCGAGTTGAATCAATACGTGTGTTGTCATGATCATTGCAACGCATGGCGGTGTTGCTTCTATGAAAAACAACGTTGTCGATGCAACGTAGATGCGATCAACAGACGACGTTGCTGCGTGTTGCGTTTAACGATACGGACTCTGCATCATCTGGTAATTGCCAAAGCCCAACGAGAGAAACAGCAAGCCCATGATCGGTGCTCCGCCTTGTGTTAATGCGTAGAACGCGACCGCACCGGCGCTCACCATGCTGATCCACAGCCATGTGTCACCACGATCACCGCTCATCAACACGAGCGAACGCATGACGCGACCACCGTCGAGTGGGAATACGGGCACTAAATTCAACAGCGCCCAAAGGACACTTGGGAACACGTAAAAGAAAATGGTGGCGTTCAAACCGATGCTGGTGACCGGTTTGCCAGGGAACCAACTCACGAGACGATCGAGCGGCCAAGGCATCGCGTAAAACGCTGTGACTTCGTAGCCCATTGCGGTGATCGCGCCTGCAAAGATGAATGCGGATGCGAGTTGAGCCACCGGACCGGCCAATGCGATCACTAAATCGGATATTTCATTGGATCGATGTGACGAAAACGAGTCCGCAAACCCTCTTCCGTCGCTGCGCATGGAGGACGGGATGGCTAAGCCGCCGAAGTGATACAGCACGATCGAACTTTCGCGTCCGTAGAAGCGAAATGCGAACGCGTGGCCGAGTTCGTGAATTAAAATGGACACGAACAAGCAAGCGGTCCACAAAAACAGCAGCGGAAAGATACCTGGGCTGAGTCCCTTGGCAGCATCATCGATCGACGACGCGAAACTGTGTCCGATCACAACGGCACCCAACCAGAACGTCCATGCGATGCGGATCGGGAAACCGAACAGCATGAAGTGCAGGTCGTAGGGGGAATCATCGGGTGCTTGAAGGAACATGAGCGGCGTGAACGCGTGAGTGGATCGGGCGAATGATGCTGGTGGTGTTCGCAGCGAGAAGGGATTACTGCAAGTTTTCGATCAGGAACGACCAGAGGTCGGCGTACTCGTCGATCTTTTTGCTCGTTGGTGTTCCTGCGCCGTGTCCGGCACGTGTTTCAATGCGGATCAGGGTTGGGTTGTCGCACGATTGTGCGGCTTGCAGTGCGGCGGCGAATTTGAAGCTGTGTCCGGGAACGACTCGGTCATCTCGGTCCGCGGTTGTGACCAGTGTTGCGGGATAGCAGGTTCCTGGTTTCAAATTGTGCAATGGGCTGTACGAAAGCAGGTTGTCGATTTGGTCTTCTTCGTCACTGCTGCCGTATTCGGTTGCCCATGCCCAGCCGATCGTGAATTTGTGATAGCGCAGCATGTCCATCACACCGACGGCGGGTAAACAGGCGCCGAATAGGTCTGGACGCTGGGTCATGACGGCACCGACGAGCAGTCCGCCGTTGCTGCCTCCACGGATCGCAAGTTTATCCGAACGTGTGATGCCGGTGTTGATCAGGTACTCTGCCGATGCGATGAAGTCGTCGAAGACGTTTTGTTTCTTCAGACGCATGCCGTCTTCGTGCCACGCACTGCCGTATTCACCACCGCCGCGTAAGTTGGCGACCGCGTAGACTCCGCCGCTGTCAAGCCATGCGGCAACGGCGGGTGAGTACGACGGAGTCAACGAGATGTTGAACCCGCCGTAGGCGTACAACAGTGTGCGGTTGCTTGCGTCGTTTTTTGAATCGCGATGACGCGTGATCAGGATCGGTACGCGGGTCCCGTCTTTGCTTTCGCAGAAGACCTGTTCGGTTACGTAATCGTTGACGTTGAATGGGACTTCGGGACGCAGCCACAGTTCGCTTTCGCCGGTCGCGACATTCACTCGGTGGATGCTAGGTGGGGTGACGTAGTTGCTGAACGAGAAGAACGTTTCTGTCGCGTCGGATCGTCCGCCAAAGCCGCTCGCGGAACCTTTCCCGGGCAGCGTGACATCGTCGATTCGTTGACCCTCTCGTGAGTAGCGAACGATTTTGCTGAGCGCGTCACTGAGGTAGCTCGCGTAGATCGTGTCACCCAACAAGGAAACGTCCTCGAGCGTGTCGTCGGTTTCGCCGATGATGGACGTCCACGTTGAGCGGTCGACTTCGTGCATCGCGTCGGGATCCGAAAGATGATCGGCCACGTCAATCGCGATCACACGTCGACGCGGTGCGTCGAGGTCGGTCAGGAAGTACAGCGTTGATTCGACCGCGGCGACAAAGCGGTAGTCGGCATCGAACCCAGTGATGATGGGACGAACCGGTGCGTCGTCGTTTTGCAAATCGCGAAGGAAGATTTGTGTTTTGGGTTCGGTGCCTTTCCAGTTTTCGATCACGAGGTAGCGTTCGTTTTCGGTCACGCTCGGTGAGAAGCCCCACTGTGGTTCGTCAGGACGCGAGTAGACCAAGACGTCTTCGGATTGCGGCGTGCCGAGACGATGCAGATAGAGCATCTGGTTTTCGTTTGTGCCGGTCAGTTCTTCGCCTTCGACCGGTTCGGCGTAGCGAGCGTAGTAGAAGCCGTCGCTGTTGGGCGTCCATGCGACGCCACTGAATTTGGACCACTTCACGACGTCATCGGTGTCTTCACCGGTTTCGGCGTTGCGGACGTGCCAGGTTCGCCAATCGCTGCCGCCGTCGGCGATCGAATAGGCGAGCAGTTTCCCGTCGTCGCTCGGACGCCAGGAGCCCAACGCGACGGTTCCGTCTTCGCTGAGTGTGTTGGGGTCGATCAAGACCGTTCGTTTCTCGCTGAGTTGATCCGATGCGATGTCGGCGGGGGCCGTGTACAGGATGCTTTGGTTTTGCAATCCGTCGTTGTGCGAGAAGAAGTAACGGTCGCCGCGACGAACGGGGAGACCGGTTCGCGAGTAGTTCCAAAGTTGTTCGAGTTTGTCACGCATCGGTTTGCGTGAAGGGAGTTTGTCGAGGTAGGCCTGAGTGACTTTGTTTTGCTGGCTGACCCAAGCGGCGGTTTCTTCGCTTTCGACGTCTTCGAGCCAGCGATAGGGATCGGCGACGGTGCGTCCGTGGTAGTCATCGGTCACGTCCACGGTCGCGGTTTGCGGGTATTGGATCGGTGCGTTTTTTGTCATGGCGGGGGTGGCCGATTGACCGTGCGTGTGATGAAGAGGAAGTGCGGCACAGAGGAGCAGGACCCAAAGCGCCGTCAATGACACCGCCCAACGGGACAACGGTGTCGCCGGTTGATGTCTTTGTGGTCGTCTCGGTTGCGAACGATCAAACAGCGAGTCGGTCATGTTCATCGAAGGGAAAGGAGGGAGAGGTGGGCAGCGTTAAGAGATAGGCAGGTCGAAAGCGGGGCAACGCCGAGAGGTGCGTGGGGTTTCAGCCGTCTTGGATGCCTCGTGTGGGTAGTAGATACTAAGCGTTTGGGCCCGGATAACAAGATGAACCAAGACGCCATGGTCCCGCCATGCGTTGGCTCCTCGTTTCACTTTCTCGTTAATGCCCGTTTCACTTTCTCGTTAATGGATGATCGTCGATGAATTCGTCACCGCTTCGTGTTGCTTTCGGTCGTTTGGTTTCACCTTCGGCGCCGCAGGCCGAGATTCGTCAATGGATAACGTGTTGGGGATTGGTGGCGTTGTGCGTGGGGGCGATCACGCTGAGTGGATGTCGCGCTCAAACAACCACGCAGTCTGCCGACGATGCCGAGACGACGGATGTTGCCGGTGAAACGATCGGTTCGGTGACGGTGACGATTGTCAATTCGGACAAAACGGCGAGTGACGAATCGGCAGAGGCGCGTGAGCCGTTGTTTGAAAAGAGTTTCGATGTCGGTGAAGGAACAACGCTCGAATCGGTGATGAAGAAGATCGAAAACCCGGGCGTGGTGATCTCCGGCAGCGGAGTGACGGCGTTCGTCCAAAGTATCGGCGGCGTGGAGACCAATGCGGAACGCGGTTGGACCTATACCATCGACGGTGAGTTCGCGACCGAGGGGATCGGTTCAACCGAATTGAAGCCGGGGCAGACTGTTCGTTGGCGTTTCACCTCGTTCGAAGAAGCCATGGCAGATGGAGATAAGGCTGACGCAGACAAGGCTGACGAAGGCAAGGCAGATGAAGGCGACGCAGATGAAGGCGACGAGGTTGACGCGTCCGAAGCCTCGGGCGACGGTGGCGAATAAGAAGAGGGGTTCGTTTCACCGATAGCCGGCGGCGATTATCGGTGGAAGAGTGATCGGCGGGGCAGCTTTCGGATCGGTTCTCAATCGATTAGCGGGAGTTCGTCGTCGCTGCGTTCGGACATGCCTTGTTTGAAATGTTGCCGGCAGACGGATACGTAGCGATCGTTGCCGCCGATTTGAATTTGGCTGCCGTCTTTGATTGTTTTTCCTTCGGCGTCGATGCGGAGCACCATCGTGGCTTTGCGTCCGCAGTGGCAGATGGTTTTGATCTCAACGAGACTGTCTGCCCACGCGAGCAACGCTTCGCTGCCTTCGAACAGGTTGCCTTGGAAGTCGGTGCGGAGTCCGTAGGCGAGAACCGGTGTGTTGTGCCAGTCACAGATGTCGCTGAGTTGACGAACCTGAGCCCGGGTGAGGAATTGGGCTTCGTCGACCAACACACAGTGCAACGACGAAGTCGGTAGTGACGAAGATGGCTGTGACGAAGATGGCTGTGACGATGGAGGGGGAGGCGACGAAGCAGTCTCGGCGGTGTTGTCGGTTTCGCCGAGTGGGGCGAGTTCCCCGGCACGTACCTCTTCCCCGGCACGTATCTCGCCGGCAAGGAAGTTCTCAAAGACGACGTTGAGGTTGTCTGAGGGCGTGAACGTCACCGAGTCCGATGCGATGCCGATTCGCGACGCCACTTTGCCTGAGCCGAAACGGGTGTCGAATTCGGGGGAGAGGATCAGCGTGTTCATTCCCCGTTCGCGATAGTTGTAGCTCGACTGCAGCAGCATGGTTGACTTGCCTGCGTTCATCGCGGAGTAATAGAAGTAGAGTTTGGCCATGACGTTGACAAGAGCGGAGGTCGGATGCACGGGCAATGATACCCCGAAGCGTTTTCAATGGAACGCGTCGCCAGAGCAATGTTGGATTCCAGAGAAATGTTGAACCACGACGGGGATCATCAGAAACAACCGGGGGAGCGCGAGACGCCGAGTTCACGCGTTCCGGTGGCGGCGTTGCTGAGCGTGTTGTCTCTCGACGCGGTGTTGGTTGCCGCCGCGTGGCAGCAGTTGTTGATGCGTAGTTTCTGTCAGCGGTCGGCGAGTTGGCCGGAGATGATCGCGCTTTCGACCACGGTGTGGCTGATTTATGTAGCGGATCGTTTGCTCGATGCGTCACGGTTGGATCGCAGTCGACCGCACACTCTGCGACACGCTTTCTATCTACGGCATCGGCGGTTGTTTTTCGCGGCGTGGGTGGCAGTGCTGCTGGCGGACACGTTCGTGGTGGTTCGATTTTTGTCACCCGAGGTGCTGCGGAGTGGTTTGGTGCTAGCCGCGGCGGTGTTGGTTTACGGTGCGGGGGTTCACTTTCCCTCGTCATTGGTCGAGCGCAATCTCGCGACCGATCGCAATCCCGCGACCCGTCGCAAGTTCGCGTCAAAGGGGTTTCGAAGAGAGCGGCGAACCATCCCGAAGGAGTTTCGCGTGGGGGTGTTGTTTGCGTTGGGGGTTTCGTTGACGGCGTGGGCGGATCGTGTGTTTGTCGCAGAGACGGTTGGTGATGGTGCGACGTTGTTGTCGCTCGGGGCGGCGACGGTTGGGATGGCGATTTTGTTCTGTGTGAATTGCGTGTTGGTGGCGCGGTATGAGAGGTATCTCGACGAAGCCCAGTCGTTTGCTTCGATTGCGACGCGTTCGGAGAACGGGGTGACACGGTTGATGAACCGGTCGTTGGGTGTGTTTGCGTTTGTGATCGCGTTGCCGATCGCGGCGTTGCTGGGCGTACCGACTCCGGTCGGGGCGGCGATTCTGATTGCCGCGATGGGGTTGGCGGTGATCGCAATCGCGGCGGGGGATCATGAAACTCGGCGATCGTCGGTGAATCGCAATCAGGGGGCGATGCTCGCCAACACGATCTTTGACGTGCGCGGTGTGTGGGTCGACGCGGTGTTGTGGACGCCGCCGGCGGTGATCTTGTGTTGCGTTTGAAACGTGACGGCCGGTCGCGTTCTCGCCGAGGCTACGATCGGTTGGCGCCGATGTATCAAACGATCGAACGGTTGGCGTTCGGTGGTCAATTGCAGCGTGGGCGGGCAGCGCTTGTAGGTGATCTGCCGAAATGGGATCAGTTGTTGTTGATGGGGGATGGAGACGGAAGGTTGCTCGAGCGGTTGTGTGCTCACGCTCGGTATGCTGTCGATGCTCGCTGTGCTGTCGATGAGCGGGGCACTGTTGATGGGGAGGCGAAGCCGGTGGGGAGTTTGCACGCTGGCTGTATCACCAGCGTGGATCAGAGCGAAGCGATGTTGCGACGCCAGCGTCACCGGGTGGAAGCCATGGATGCGGCCCGGCACGTCGACTTTGTTTGCGCCGATGCACTGGAGTGGACGCCTCCGCGTGGCGTTTACGATGTGTTGGTGTTGCCGTTCTTCCTTGACTGTTTTCGTCGTGATGAGTTGGAACGAAAGCTGCCGGATTGGATTGCCGGTTTGCGTGAAGGTGGCGTCGTTTACTACGTCGATTTCTGTTTGCCCGAGAAGGGATGGCAGCGATGGAGGGCGCGGTTGCTGTTGTGGACGATGCATCAGTTCTTTCGGTTGCAAACCGGGTTGCAGAACCGGAGGCTCGCCGAGGTCAGGGATCTGTTTGCCGAGTCGGGATTGCGATTGAGCAAGGAGCACATCAGCGGAGGAGGCATGATCACCACCGAGTTGTGGTGTTGATTGCGTGGTAGCTGGCTTCGCTATTGGTTGGCCGATTGGGGTTGGCCGTTTGCGGGGGTATTTCTTTGCCGGTTAGGCGATTCGGTTTGTCGGCTACGCATTTCTGCTGCTGACTCGCGCACCGCCGTCTGGCGAATTGGTATGCTGGGGGTGTCGGCGGGCTCTGGCGAGTAGGAGTCTTTCGCGAACGCGTTCGGTTGTTTTTATCTGTCACCCGCGTCGATCATTGGATTGGCGTCCTTCTCCCAAAGGAAAAACTGATGAGTGTTCCTCCAAGCAATCCCTACGGTGCTCCCACGGCAGCCTCATCGACGGACGCGTTTTCGCGCGGGCAGATGCGTTCGCTGCGGCTCAAGCGGGTCGACCCCTTGTCGTGTGGGAAGATGCTGGGGGCTTTGTATGTGTTTATCGGCTTGGTCGTGGCGGTGTTCTTCGTGTTCCTGGCATTGGTGGGGGCTGCGGGGGCCGGCGATAACGTCGCTGCGGGGATGGTGGGAGGTCTCATTGGTGCGATTTTGATGCCGCTGTTTTACGGTGTGATGGGGTTCATCGGCGGGGTGATCATGGCCTTCCTGTACAACTTGTGTGCGGGGGTGATTGGCGGGATCGAGATGCAGTTCGAAGAGTAGATGCGATTGGGAAACCCGGCATGGGAACGAGTGTGCGGCGAGTACGCCGCGTCGTGTGAGCTTACGGGTGGTTTGTCTCGATGCCGGTTTGTCCGGATGAGTGCACCCTGGGGCAAGCGATGAGATTCGGCTAATCTGGGGCGTTTTCGTAACCCGTCTGACTCTCGCATTCACGTCCTTCCCCCATGAAACACTCCATCGTCTTGCTTCCCGGTGACGGGATTGGTCCGGAAATTGTCGAACAAGCCCGCCTGGTTTTGGTGGCGATCGCGGAACGTTTCGGCCACGAATTCACGTTCAGTTCGCAGCAGATCGGCGGTATCGCGATCGACGAGACCGGCGACCCGCTGCCTCAAGCGACGGTGGATGCGTGTCGTTCGGCGTCAGCGATTTTGCTAGGTGCGGTTGGCGGACCGAAGTGGGATGACCCGTCGGCGAAGACACGTCCCGAAGCCGGGTTGTTGCGGATCCGAAAGGAGTTGGGCCTGTTTGCTAATTTGCGGCCGATCAAACTGTTCGACCAACTCGCTGACGCCTCGCCGTTGCGGGCGGACATCGTCAAGGGAACCGATATTCTGTTCTTCCGTGAACTGACCGGCGGGATCTACTTTGGCGAGTCGGGCAGTTCGGGCGAAGGAGAGGACGAGACCGCGTTCCAGTCGATGACGTATTCGCGATCGGAAGTGAAGCGGATCGTACGGATGGCGGCGCAGGCGGCGCGAGGTCGTTCGAACCGATTGACCAGTGTCGATAAAGCAAACGTGCTCGAACCGAGTCGTTTGTGGCGACGCGTGGCGGCGGAAGTGATGGCCGAAGAATTCCCCGATGTGAACTACGACGTGGTTCTCGTTGATGCGATGGCGATGCACCTGATCAATCGGCCTGCTGATTTTGATGTGGTCGTGACGGGGAACATGTTTGGTGACATTTTGACTGATGAAGCGTCGATGTTGCCGGGGTCGTTGGGAATGCTGCCGAGTGCGTCGCTCGGTGAGTCGGGACCGGGACTGTATGAGCCGATTCACGGCAGTGCGCCGGACATCGCAGGCAAGGGAGTTGCAAACCCGTTGGCAACGATTCTCGCTGCGGCGATGATGCTGCGTCATTCGATGTCGCTCAACGAGGAAGCCGATCTGATCGAGGCAGCGGTTGCTGAGGTTCTCGCCGATGGGTTGCGGACGTCGGACCTCGCCCGTGGCGATTCGGAATCGGCGGTCGGTACTGAAGCGATGGGCGCGGCCGTGGTCGCTAAGATTGCCAAGTAAGAGCGACTGTGTGATCGTTTCGGTTTCCAGTTGATTTCAAACACTCGTAAAGGTGCCTGAAACAGCGTGCCCGATTTCTCCACCTATCTGTTGATCGCCGTCATCCTGGCGGCGTTGTTAATCGCGACCATCGTCGGTGTGGTGATGGGGCGGAGCAACACGCCGGGAACCGATGCGGCGTTGATCAAACGTTACCAATCGAAGATTCGCGTTTGGTGGACGATGGTCGCGGTATTCGTGATCGGTTCGTTGACCGGGCGGATCGGGTTGGTCGTGTTGTTCGCGTTCGTATCCTTTTGGGCGTTGCGCGAATTCATCTCGATGACGCCGACGCGGCGAGGGGATCACCGGACGCTGTTTTGGATCTTTTTTGTCTTCACGCCGATGCAGTACATCCTGATCGGTTTGGGCAGTCAGAATTACGAGTTCTATACGATCGTGATTCCGGTGTACGCGAGTTTGTTCATTCCTGCCCGGGCAGCGATCGCGGGTGACGCCAAGCGGTTCTTGGAACGTTGCGCGAAGATCCAGTACGGGTTGCTGATCTGTGTGTACTGTCTCTCGCATGCTCCGGCGCTTTTGTACCTGGAGCTGGTCCGCACGGGCGGTGAAAAGTGGGACGGCAGCGCGACGAACCTGTTGATGTTTTTCGTTTTGATCGCGCAGTTGTCACTGACGCTCGAGCGGGTTTGGAGTCGTTGGATCGGTTCGCACGTGATCGCGCCGGACATCAACGGGTCGCGGACGTGGGAAGGCGTGCTCGGATCGATCATGACGACGGGGGTCATCGCCGCGTTGCTCCGTTGGGCGACGCCGTTTTTTTGGTGGGAGGCGTTGTTGATGGGGGTTGTCGTGACGATCATGGCCAGTGTCGGTACGTTGACGATGAGCGCGATCAAACGTGATCGAGGTGTGACGGACACGGGCACGCTCGTTCAAGGTCACGCGGGCGTCTTGGACCAGATCGACAACATTTGTTTTGCCGCACCTATCTTCTATCATGTGACGCGGTTTTTCTTCACCGCGTGAGTGTCCATTTCGTAGCATTCCATTTTCCTCTTTCGGTCACGTTCTCGACATGCATTTGATCATTAGCTCTTCGCTCCATCCGACCAGCCGCAGTCGTATCTTGGCGAGAGAGGTTCGTGCCCGGTTGGAGGATCAGGGGCGAGAGGTCACCGTTTTCGATTTGTCGCAGCGGGTTCTGCCACCGTGTGACGGTGCGACCGCGTACGGTGACCAAGAGGTTATCGCGTTGAGCGGGTTGCTTCGCGAGGCGGAGTCGGTATTCGTTGCGTCGCCGGTCTACAACTACGACGTCAACGCGGCGATCAAGAACGCCGTCGAGTTGACCGGGAAAGCATGGACGGGGAAAGTCGTGGCGTTAATGTTGGCCGCCGGTGGGCAAGGCAGTTACATGTCGGTGATGGGGCTCGCGAACAGTTTGATGCTGGATTTTCGCTGCATGATCGTGCCCCGATTCGTTTACGCGACGGGCGAAAACTTCGAAGGCGATCAGTTGGCCGATGAAGACATTGCCGGACGCGTGGATCAATTGGTGGAAGAAACGCTCCGTATCTCGGACGCGTTGGCGACTTAATGCAGGTTGACCTGGTCATCACCGAACTCGATGTCGGAGGTGCCGAGCGGGCGTTGACCCGGTTGGCGATCGGGCTTCAGGAACGCGGTGATGACGTTCGGGTGTTTTCCCTGGGATCGCTTCCACAGGAAGACCGGCCAGGCGATGGGAAAGATCAACTGTTGCATTCGCTGTTGGAACACAACGTTAACGTCGCCAGTGGCGACGGGGCCGGTGCTGCCCAATTGCCATCGGTTTATCGGAAGTTGAAACGATGGTTGGCGGAGCGTCCGGACGCGGTCCGGCAGAGTTTTCTCTTTCACGCCAATGTCCTGACCGGTTATGCGATCGGTGCTCGGAAAAAGGGGGCAGGCGATGGAGCTTGGGTTGGTGGCGTTCGCGTGGCGGATCCGAATCGGTTGCGAATACTTGCCGAGGGGATGGCCCTGCGGAAGGCGGATCATGTCGTGTGCGTCAGTGAGGCGGTGCGTGCGTTTTCGCAGACCCGGTACCGAGTGCCAGGAACTCGACTCAGCGTGATCGCCAACAGCGTCGAGACGCAGCGGTTTCGTGACGCGGTCCAGTTTGATTGGAGTCAACTCGGATGGCCACCCGAGTCGCGGGTCGCGTTGTTCGTCGGGCGTTTGCACGAGCAGAAAAATCTCGCTTTGTTGCAGCGTACGGTCGACCGGTTCGTCGATCGGCCGGAGCGGAAGCTCGTCATTGCCGGAGGTGGGCCGCAGCGTGAAGCTCTCACGCGTTGGGCTGAACAGGTCGGTCACGATCGAGTTCGTGTGCTGCCATGGCAACCCGATGTCGCTCCTCTGATCGCGGCGTGCCGCGTTTTTGTCTTGCCGAGTCACTACGAGGGGATGCCCAACGTCGTGCTCGAGGCGATGGCGGCGGGCAAGCCGGTGGTGTGCAGCCGCGTCGAGGGGAGCGATGAACTGATTGGCGACGATGCCGAGCAAGGTTTTGAGCCGAACAACGACGTCGAGTTCGTCCAGAAAGTTGATCGGTTTCTCGAAGATGCAGGCTTGGCCGATCGAGTCGGGTTGGCGAACCGAGGTCGCATGGAGACCGACTTTTCGGTGCAGAGAATGGTAGACGCCTATCGTGATCTTTACGGACGGTTGCTTGAGTCGTAATGCGTTTTCAAGAAGCATTTGGCCGGAGCCAGCCAAGGCTGGAAGGGATTGTGGGGTGCCGAAAATCTCGGCGATTTTCGCTACGGGGGATGCTTGTAGGCCGGACCGAGCGTAGCGCTGTTCGGGCAGGAGACGCCTTGCGATTGCCGGAGCTGCGTCGCGAGGCTCCTTGATCCGGCCTACTTTGCGATGGGAATTGGGAAGCCTGGCGTAGCCGGAGTCGCCAAGACTTCGGGTGTGTGACAAGTTTGAATTCTCGCGAATTTAGCTACGGCGATCGGTCACGTCACCGTCCTGATAACCGATCGGGGTCACTCCCATTCGAATTCGAACGTTCGTCCTGGGATTTGCTGGCCGTTTTGATGGGCGATCGCTCGCAGTCGCACGGTGCCACGGCCGACCGTTTCCGGGGTGAGTTCGATGCGACCCGCGGCGGAGTCGACGTTCGCGACAACGCGGCCGAGGTGAACGATGTCGATCTTTTCCGCGTCTGGGCTTTCGACAAACAGGGTCAGTTCATCATGCTTGTCTTTGCGGAGTCGTTCGAGACGCGGGAGACGGTCGGAGTCGCCGAAGACGACTTCTTCACGGAAGCTGATCTTCGGTTCGGTGGGGTGATTGCCGATCAAGACGATTCGGAAATCGATTGCGCCGCGAAGGTTTTCGGGAAGGTTCAATCTGGCATCGGCGAGCGGTCGCGAGCGATTGGCGAGTTTCCCTTCGATGTAAATCTCCATCTCTTTCGTCGGGGTGCTCATCGGGGTATCCGGGAGTGTTTGCCAACGGACCGTCACGGCTGGTGTGTTGGTTGATCCCTTATCGGGCGCGTTGGCCTCGACGTTGGCTGTTGTCTCTGCCACGTCGTTTGCTTTGATCGAGACAAAGTCGTTGGGGGCGCGGGCGAACGGTTGGCAGACCGGGTCACCGACGATCAGCATTTGATAAGGGGACTGCAGTGTCAGGTAGAACGCTTCGATCGCGGAGACACCTTCGTAGTAAAACGGATAGATCATCGCGGTCGGGAATTTTGGTTGCAACGAATACGGTTCGGCGACCGCGCCGGAGCTGATCGCTGCGCCGGCGTGAAGGATTTCGGTGAGTTTGGTTTGGGAGCGAGAACCGAACACGCCGCCAAGCGAGGTGAGGTTTTCAGCGAGAGCACCTCGAACGAAGGACCAGTTTCGGCTGGAAAGCGGTAGCGTCGCTGCGCCGAGCATCATGCCGACGTACCGGCGTCGGTCTTTGGGCAGCGAAGACGAAAAAATCTCGACATTCTGATCACGCGACAACAGCCAGGCGATCGCGTCGGGTGTGCCGCCGAAGCGGGTGGTCGAACGGACGTCGCTCGTTTTGGAGAAACCGAACGTTGCCGAGGGATAACTGCGGTCCGCCTTGGCGGCTCGCTCGAGCACCTCGATTGCTTGCGGCAAGGTGCTGCCGTTTTTATGGATGACCGCCAACACGCAGGAGAGCATGTAGGTCATCGCGCCCCGTTTGGCCGAAGCGGGGTGACCGTTGGTGGTCCAACCGACCGAAGAGGAGAACGCGATCGGGCCTTGCCAAGCGACGGGGACGTCCTGCAGGCGATCGAGCAGACGTTTCCTCGCCGGGGATAGTTCGCCTTCATCTGGGCTGAACATTTGGCGAAGCGGATCGGTTTCGGTCAACTGCCTCCGGTTGATCCAACCGTGCCGAACGGCCTCGCCGATTTGTTCGAACGCTTTCGCTTCGTTGCCCGCACGCAGCCAATTCTCGGCAGCGAGGATGCTCAGCGGGTGCAGCGTCGGGTACTCGTTTGAAAGAGATTCAAACTTCTCGGCGGCCTTGGCGAAGTCTTCTGCTTTGGCTGCGTCCGATGCGGATTGGAACGATTCGCCGGGTTCGCCCCCGAAGGGATTGATGAAGTGTCGTTCAAAACGACCGCGGGCGTAAAAGTTCGATGCCCACCCGAGGTACAGATGCGAATCGCTGAGGACCCAGCGGTAGAAATACGTGAGTGAGTTGATCGACGCGGTCGGCTTCTGGTATTTCTTTTGAGCTTCGTCGGTGAGTTTGCGGGTATGCGATCCGATCGAAACGGAGGTTGGAAAGCCCGCCGAGTAAGCGATCAGTTGAATCTGCGGCGCGAGACCTCGCTGGTCGAGCGTTTTGAGAATCGGCCGCAGAATACGGTCGCGAAAAACATCCAAACTGATCGTCAGTCCGGACGGCACGTCGTCGAGAAGGATCACGTTGCCGGCGGGGATCTCTCGCAGGGAAACGTAATGATTGGCGATCGTTAACGAATCGACGGATGATGCGTTGACGATCAACGCAACGTTCTCGCCGGAGAGTCCTGCATGCGTATGCTGCGATGAAAACACCGCACCGAACAGAATCGCGATCAGGATCAAAAGGGGGCGTGCGTGCATGGATGATTCGATCGTCGAGGAGGACGTCCTTCGGTCGGAACGTGGGCCGAACAGCGATCCGTCACGCTATTGTATCGGCTCAGTCGGGCGGAGTGTCGAACGCGGGATCGAACCGTTTCCAGCATCTAACCAAGACAGCGAATGCGGCCAACGCGACAGACCAGCATCCGATCAGGCTGCCGACGAAGGCGACCGGGATCACGACCGCGGCGGGAAGGACTTGGTGGCAAGCGGTGATCCACAGGAACAGCAGCACGGGCACGAATGCGAGCACGATGCCTTTCCAAAGGAACGTGATCTTGGCGCGAATCACCATCGCGATTCCCTGTTCATGGATCGGGTGAGGGAACGCGAGGAACAAGGAGTTTTCGACCGCAAAGGTGAGCAACGCCAACGCCGGGAAGGCGAGTGCCAACCAACCGACCTGCACCAACGAAACACTGGCGATGATCGCGGCGATCGCCAACGTGATCCACTGAAACAAAATGGTGATTGCGACGGGGACAGACAGCATTCCCGCGCACATCTCGGTCGACGTTAGGGGGAACGAACGCAACAGACACATCCGTTTGAGGTCGCGGCGAAAGTCAATCTGTAACGCGGGCGGTGCGAGCAACAGCGAACTCAGGGCGATGCCGCCGATGACAAAGATCCATTGCTTGGCGACTTGGCCGGCAAGACCGTTTGATGGCATCAACAATGGTGACAGCGAGACCGCCATCGGGATCGCAAAACTGACAATGACGTTGACTTGGTAGCGACGGATGCAATGGAGTTGCCGGGTAACGATCGCTCCGACGGGCCACCGCATCAGTGGGTTGTGCTTTTGCGAACGAGATTGCGAGCGGGTTTCAGCGATGGAGGCGGTGTCTGCGATCGCGCCGTTGGGTTGTGCCAATGCGGCTCTGAGTTCATCGCCGGATGACTCGGGCTTCGCGTTCCAATTCCGAAGTTGGGTTTGTTCATCATTATGACGCCGCTCAATCGCCCAGTCGTCCAAACGGATGAGAACGTATCCGAGTAACGCGATCGCGACGAGCGACGTGAGCAACAGAACGGCGCCGTGCAGCGGTATCAATCCGGCAGGAATGATCGTCGTCCACGGCCACATCGGTTCGCTGACGGCGAGATGCGAGGCCGGTTGCAGGGGCAACGCGAGGCACTGCACGGCGTCTCCGGAGGCAAACATAGCGACTTCACCGATCGCGGTCGCCATGTACATCGCGGGATCGCCTCCGGGAGGCGCGTTGTTGATCGTTTGCAGGCCGAGTGCGACGACCAATGCGAGTGCGATGACGAGGCTGGCGGCTCGCAGGGTTTTCTTTTCGCGACGGTTCATTGCGTCGATAACATGGCTGACGATCCGCCGCATCCATTCGAGTGTGAACAATGCGAGAAACACACCCAGCCACAGGCAAAAGACGTTGGGGACGTCACGCCAAATCACGACGCAAAGCAACATAGACTTCATCAACGTTGCCGGCACGACGCGGGCGATATCATGCAGCACGACAAAGCGGCGTGGCATCGGACCACCGCCGATCCACAACGCCATGGCTGGTGTCGTGACAACGCAGGTCGGGGCGTCGGCGGGCCGCGTCGACCATAGGTATTTGATCGAGTGGTAGATCGTGTACAGCACCATGCCGCCGGACAACCACAGTTGCAGACGGGACGGATCGACGACCTCACGACGCGACAGGATCGTGAACCCGGCGAGGACGTAGAGCAGCACGAAGGCGATCGCGAGTATCGATGCGACGGCTTGTCGAGGCGAACGCAACCGATTCCAGAAACGCTGCAGCCGGTAGGTAACGCGGATGACTTCGAGATGCCAGATCGTTTCGAGCGGGTGTTTCCACGTGGAGCCCTCCGCGGATCCTGCCAAGGAACGTGGCGTTGAGACAGACTTCTCGAGCGAAGAGGAGTATGCGGTGCTCATCCGACGACCGTCATGGCTGCAAAGAACGCTTGTTCGAGCGATTCGGCTTGTGGGAACGAGGCTCGGAGTGCGGTGGTGGCGCCGTGGTATCGAACGGTTCCGCCGTGCATCATCCATACCTGATCGCAAACGTCGCCGATCATCGCCAGCAAGTGGCTGCTGATGATGACAGTGTTGCCACGACCGGCGTACTGGGTGATCGAGTCCAACAGCGTGCGGATTCCCGGCGGGTCCAGACCGGTGAGCGGTTCGTCGAGAAGCAGGACGGGAGGTTCGATCAGATAGGCGCACGCGATCGCGAGTTTTTGCCGCATGCCACGCGAGAGCGACGTAACGGCTGAATCGTATTTGCGCAGCAGCTCAAATCGTTCGAGCAGATCGTAGGCGCGTCGGCGGTGGTCGGCGATGCGATAGAGCTGCGCGACGAAGTCGAGGTGTTGTCCGACCGAAAGGTCATCAAAGAGCGGTGGGTCGTCGGGAACGTAGGCGACGTTGCGTTTCAGTTCGACCTGATCCTCGATCGGACACAGTCCGTGAACCCGTATCTCGCCCGCAGTGGGGCGGATTAAGCCTGCAAGGCAGCGTAATGTGGTGGTTTTTCCGGCGCCATTGGGGCCGACTAGCCCACAAACCACCCCAGCGGGAATTGAGATGCTGATGTCCTTGACGGCGAGTGTGTCGTCGTAGAGTTTTTGAAGATGGGTGATCTCAATCATCACACTGGATCATTCGCATGAAAGCACGGGATTCGGTGGCTAGGGTTGTCTGCTTGCAACGCTACAACACCGGGGCATGCAATCTCGCAATCACTCCGAACAGGGCGTCGGTGGATCCGGATAATTGCGGTGACCGTTCCTGTTGTGCCGACAACAACGTTTGTTCGGACTTTGTTTCCACTTAACCACGTTTCCTCTTAACCGCGTTTCCTCTTAACCACACGTCTGCCTTTTTTGTCTACTCCCTCACGCACACTACCGAATCCCACACGCAGCGATGTCAGCACGATACCGACGCCGGTTCGGCGTGGGCAAACGATCGCCCCAGCGGGCGGACGGGATGATGGTGCGCCGCAAGTGCTCGCCAGAGATGAGGCTGCCGAGAGTAGCGGTTCGGCCGTTGTCGGTAGTGAATCGGGAACGCTTGAGAAGAAACCGACTCCGGTCCGCAAGGCGGCGTTTTGGGAACCGCTGCGGTTGCCGCTGTTTCGATTCTTTTGGATCGCATCGCTCGCTTCCAACCTGGGTACGTGGATCCACGAGGTCGGTGCAGGTTGGTTGATGACGACGTTGCAGGGCAGTCCGGAGATGGTCGCGGCGGTTCGCACGTCGATGTCGTTGCCGATCGTGGTCCTGGCGATACCGGCGGGGGTTCTCGCGGATCGGATCGACAAGCGTCGTTTGTTGATGGCGACGCAGATGTTGCTCTTCGGTGTGACGGCGACACT
>NZ_ANOH01000235.1 GCF_000346505.1 Aporhodopirellula sallentina SM41 | reverse complement strand
CGGTGTGTCGTCCGCGGCAACCACAGCGAACAAGGAAGGCAGCAGCGCCAAAACGCCGGCACACAATACACGAAAGCCGATCGTTTCGAATGTCGTCATAGCAGGTACTTTCATCTCGTGAGCGTTCTTTCTGAAAGGTGGGGCGGTATGGATGGTGGGGTTGGCGATGGAGTGCAACAACAGCGGACTGCGGATACCACTCGCACCGAGACAGCGCCCGATTCGGCGGGCGCGTCAGCGAGTGTAAACCGTTCGGCTACTCCGTTAAGGCTTTTTTGATTTTGGCAGCAACGACGTCGGCGAGATATTCCGACCCGGCCTTTTTGAAGTGAACGTTCTTGGGCAACTGCAATTCATCGAGTTTGCCGTCACAGGCCGCGTACAGATCGTTTACTTCAATTCCATGTTGATTCATGATCGAAACGGCGACCTCGTTGTAAATCGCAGGCGATTCCTTTGCTCGGTACGGTCCGCTGCTGTCGGCGACAATCGGCGTCGTGGTCGCAAAGATCAGCTTGGCACCGGTGGCTTTCAACTTCGCTACCAGCTTTTTGAGATTCTCTCCGTATTGCTTCGGGGCGGCTTGGGCGGGATCGTCTGGACTTTTTGAGTTGGTCAAACCGCCCGCTTGGGTCACGTGTTTGAGATCATGCAATCCCCAGTTGAAGTGAATCAGATCCCATTGATTCGTCGCCAACCAATCGTCAATTCTCTGGAGGCTCTGCGTCGTGCCGCCGCAATTCTGAGGACGCTTTTGATTGGCGGCGAGAGGTCGATAAACGTTCGCTACGCCCTGCAATCGCTGCTTCAAAGGCAGACCGTAACCGATCGAAATGGAGTCACCGAGAATCAAAACATTCGGCAAACTCGGGTCCGCTTCGGTTGCCCACGTCGGACGTGAGGCGTTGCCTGCGGGTTTTGCTTCGGCGTCCGCGGGCTTCGCCTTCGCACTCGATGATGCCACGTCACTGTCGCCAAACGTGTGGGTGGCCAGACAAAGAACCAAACAGATAGAAACGGTCGAACGACGCAATGCGTAGGACATGGGCTACTCGCAGCGGGAGAAAGGCGGGACGTTGCGGTGAACACAACGTGGTGTGGGTGACTGCGTGACAATGATAGGCGATTTGAGAACCCGCCGTTGCAAGTTCCACCAGAAATCAGAATCAAACCACCGTAACTGGATTCGCCAGAATGCAGACTTCCCACCAATTACCATCGTGGCACGCAGCGTTCAAACAACTTAACGTCGCACCCCCAATCATCGATCCCGAAACGCGACAAACCCGTAACGATTTGCGTCAATCCCACCGCTAAAACGTACGCCATGTGATCTTCATCACGCGTCAGCGTTTTCGCGCATAGACGATGACACTCGCGATCGACGCGAGCAACAATCCGAGTAGCCCTGATTGCCACATCGGCACCCGGTAGCGAGATTCGAACTTCAAGTCCAACTCCAGCGGTTCGTTCTCGGTCACCGACACCGTGCGAGTGAATGCGTACATCGTGCCTTCCTCGGGCAGGTTGATCAGAATCGCCTGCGGCGCCGTTTCGGTTGCCCGTTGATGCTGAACCAATCGATACGCGATCGCTTGCAGCACGGCGTTGTCTTCGGTCGTATTCCCCCTCAACAGTTCGCTGAGTTGTTGCGGACGAAAATTCATTTCCGCCTGTTGTAAGATCGGGTTGTCTGCGGCGGCTTGCCGGAGCTGCTCGTCTTGGGCCGGCGCCGCTTCGTTTTCATAGTTATCCATATACAGACGCTGTCGACGCGTATTGAGTCCCACGATCGCTTGCTGGGTTTGTAGGTTCTCTAACTGGACCCTCGCATCCTCGTTGGACGCCGCGTCGAGGGCGAATTGGTTGGCGACGTTGTTGAACGCCCAACTCGCCTTCTTCTGCTCACCCAATCGAAGCAACTGGTTGGCTTGCTCGAGCAACTCGGCCGCCTTCGCCGCCTGGTTTTGTCGCTTGCCCTTCATCTGCGATAGATACGACGCACGGTCGTAAACCGAACGGTTCTCCTGTTCGATCAATTCCAAATTTCCATCCGAGTCGGTCAACTGAAACCCTTCCGGAGCCAAAACGTTCCACCGAATGTTCTCCAGCGGCACATTCAATTCAGGACTCCGCAATCGGATCCGGCGAATCCCATCGCCCGGTACCGAGTAAACAAAACGCACCTTCGCGGTACGGTCATCGATGCCCGACAAGATGTAAAACTGCCACGCGTTGGTTTGTCCGCCTTGGCGAATCGTGTGCACGCTCTCTCCATTGACGAACACGTTGAACAATTCACTGTCCGCGGGCAGTCCCACACTCAGGCTGCTACGTTGGATGACCTCGACGGTCAAATCGACCGCGGTCAGTTGATCACCGGTCGGCGACAGGATCGTTGCGAACGTTCCCTCGGCTACTCGCAACTTCAACGCATCGGCGAGCGAATGACGACTCGCCCGGATAGCCAACGGCGCGTCGGGCGAAACCGCACGCAGCGACAATGCAGGAACGGTATGGTTCTCCGCCATCCGTAGCGCCGACGGAATCGTGTTCCAATCAACCCGTTGCCACCCTGGGGTGAGCTCTTCGTAGTCGATCTCTAACCGCCCGCCGGCTCGAACGCCGTAGTAATACGCGAGTTGTCGAATTTCGGGAAATTCGACAGGGACGAGCAACTCCGTATCGTCGTCTCGCTCCCCGCGTCGCTCGTACTCGATCCGAAACTCAACCTTGCCGAGCACACGACGTTTGAATTGGATCTGCCAAACGTTCGAATTGGGCTGCACTCGTACCAAGTCACTAACCGCCTTGCCGCTGGCACGGAGTGTTTTGATTTCGCCTTCGTCATCGATCGGCAACACCACCTGCAGGTCACGGATCGATGCGTTCTCGACCTTGAAGTTCCCTACCAGAGTCGAACGTGTTTGACCTTCTCGCATCGTGATTTGATGCAGCACTTGGCCGGTCACCCACGGGTCGAGTTGATCAATGCCCAGCGTCAAACGCCAATCCTGTTGCAGCAAACGAAACGCCAATCCAGCCGAACCGCTTTTCCGATTTCCGGCTGCTTGGCGCGGATCCATTTCGGAAACGTTCTGTCTCGCGACGGTCCGCAATCGAATCCCGGTAGTTGGCCGGACGACGAGTTCACCGGTCTGCCGATCCGCCTCAGTGATCTCAAAACGTGGCAAACTCCATTCGCGTTGCGACGACGGTGAGGCACCTGACAGCACGATCGAGAACTGGTGTTTGCCCATCGTTTTTCCGTTGAGGTGCAAGACAATCTGCCTGCGGTCTTCTTCGTTCGTTTCGGACCAATGGTGCAACGCATCACCGGAAATCGTTTCCACTTCCAACCCGTTAGGCAATGGAAAACTCAATTGGAACAAGCCGGCACGCGTGATATCCACGAGGCAGTTCACGTTCAACACGATCCGTTCGTCGCCGAGCGACAACGCCTGCTGCGTCACGACGCGAACATCCGGTTGCACCGGAACCACTCGCAGTTGCACCGAACCACCGTCAGCCCCGTACCGGAAGACACGGTGCAAGACATCGGATTTCTGCCACATGATCGCACGATCAAAATCACCGAGGTTCACAGCAGACATCTTGGTCGGAGTCGCCTTCTCCGGCTGCGCGTCGGGGCCGAATGCGATCGCTAACAGCCCCACCTCGCCGCCGGCGTCCATCACCCGCATCGGCGATAGAGTCAAATCGGCGGGCAACGTTTCGAGGCTGCGCTGCGTGTCGACGGTTACCGAAAACGGCGCGGACTGCGATGGCGAAATCTGCAGATGCAAGCGCCCGAGGTCCGCATCAAACTGCCACGCGGAGACCGGACCTTCCACGCGGCTGACCGTCAGGCCCTCGGGAACGGTACAGTTCAGCTCAGAAACCTGGCCTTGGGAGGGACGGATTTGGAATCGATGTCGACCGTCTACAACACCCGGACCGGGACGATACAGATTGGACGCTTCGACGAAAAACCGTGTCTCCTCAGACGCCACATCACGGGCTTTCGGCTTGAGCACAACCGACGCCCCGCCCGGGCCAAGCAACACGCTGCCGCTCGTCTTGTCGCCTTCCTTGTCCTGCTCGATCATCACGGCGGCATCACAGAAGATTTCCCAACCCCCGACATCGAGACTCACGTCGACTTTTGAGACGGACGCTTCGCCAGTCAACACAGGAATCGACTTCGTCGCATCGACCGCCTCGAGTTGATACTCAAACGAAGCCTGATAGGTCCGCGGTGCATCCAGTTGCTCGCCATCGCCGTTGTCCTCGTCCTTTCCGTTGTCCTCGTCCTTTCCGTTGTCTTCGTCCTTCCCGTTGTCTTCGTCCTCGTCCGAACCCGAATCGGATTCATCGGCTGATCCGTTGTCGCTTTCGTCGTCGGGATCGTTTGCATCGTCAACCGCTTCTTCCTCGATCGAGATCGGAATGCTGATCACGTACGACAGCCCGCAGCCGGGCACTTCGCTTTTAGTCAGGCGTAAGCCTTCACCTTCGAACCGCGTCAACGTCGCCGGTGACTTGAGCAACAGGAACTGATCGCCGGGACGTCCGGTTAACTCCATCTCTCCTGTGACACGAAGACGTTGCTCGTCGCGAGAGATTTCCCAATCCTGTTGAATCGAATCCGCCGCGACAAACGACGCACTCTCAGCTTCTTTCGCATGAGAGACGCTAGCGCCGGACAGTGCAACTAAAAAGCCCAACGCGATCGACGCAACCACTCCCGAGGCACCGGATGCACCTGCCGAATTCTCGTTTGCTTTTGCGGCTGCGCGTTTTCCTTTCCACTGCTTCCACCGGGCCATCCCCTCCCGCACCGAAACGCGCGATCGCGGAAGGAAAAACAACACAACGATTGCCAACGCGACCAGCATAAAGAAGACTCCCGCACTGCCTCCCTGACAGAGAACACCGATTGCGACGAGCAATGAACCGGCCGCCAAACAAACCGACTTCGCCGACACACGATGCTCGTCGCTCGATCGCACAAAACGTGCCGCCAACATCAATAGTCCACCGATGACCGCGAGAACCAAACCGACAATTGACAAATCCACACGCCACGACGGAACGTTTTGCACTTCGAGCATCACGGTTTCGCCCGCAGCCAAGATCGGCACGTTGAGTTGCAACTGCGACAACGGATCCACATTCGCAAACGCCACCATCGCCGTCACCAACGCGACACCGATCGCAGCGAGATAGCTCAGCAATTCGCCACTGGTCCAAAACGGGCCTCGGCCCACACACCAAACCCCTACCGCGACGAGAACCAAGATCGCACCGAGCGAAACCAATCCGTATCTCGCGACCCAATCGAATCCGCTCGCCGAACGGACCGGAGTCGTCGGCTCGACGGTGCCGCCGCTCGGCACCAAGACCAACTTCTCATCGCCGACCACCTTCCACTGTGTTTTCAAAACGGGAACCATGATCGTTGGTAACGCGAGTTGAGCCATCGAGGAACTCACGGCCGGTTTGCCCAACCGCAAACTCACCCGCACCGGCTCGTTCGGATCGGTGCCGCCGGGCAGCGGTATCAGCGTAGCATCGCCTGCCCGCCGCGCGGTCACCGGACGATCGTTTACCGCAACAGCCCACAGTTTCACCGGATCGGCAGGCAATTCGATCTGCAACGTCCGTCGGCCACGCGACTTCACAAAGTAGACCACATCAGTCACGAGTTCCCCATCTTTCGATACCCGGCTGTTCGCTTCGGCAAACTCGACGACCTGTGTCACCATCGTTCCCGGCTCGAACCATTCGACATTCAGGTTCAACGCGAACGGCCGTTCGGTGTACTGCCACGTTCCCAACGAAGGCGACGTGCTCAACAACCGAAACTCGGCGGGTAATTCCAACGGATCGAGCTCCAACAAGTCTTCGCTCATCGAACTCGTCGTCATCTCAACCTGCATCGGACTGACGACTTGGACGAATCCTCGCTCGCTCTGCACGTCCAACGGGGTCACCAATCCGGCGGAAAATTCACCGGAGGTCTTGTCAGGTTGCTTTTCAAACGTCACCAACAACGTATACGCGCCCATCACCGGTTGATGCAGCGACACGATCAACGTGTCGTCTTCGCGTTGCCACGTCCGGATGTCTTGCCCATCGACCATCACGTTGTCGAGCGATTTAGGAACGGTCAGTCGCCACTGCGACACAGGAGCACCGGTCACGAAGTAGTTGATCAACGCACTGCCGTAGACGGTGCCTTGGCTGAGCGAGTAAAGATGAAACGCGTCCGACTGAACATTACGATCGAGCGGTTCGATTTGCAGCACCGCGTTCCAACCGATCTCACGGATTCGAAACGCGTGTTGCAAATTCGCGACCGGTTTCGGAAAATACGACAAAGGCTTTTCAACCAGCAATTCCGTCTCATTGATCACCGTGCGAAATCCCGGCGTTGCCACGATCCCGATGTCACCACGAACCGATTTCACGCCGGGGTATTTGACCACGGGCAACGTCCACGGTCCGGCTTCGGCGGGTTGATTCTTCTCCAGGTGCAACGTCACGAGCTGCCTGCCCATCACATCCGCCGCAAAAATGACTTTGAGATTCCGTTGCCCTTCGACGACGTCACCCGACGCGATGTAATCCGCGACGCTCGCTCCGGTTACTGCAACGACAGAGTAGTCACCGGGGATCGAAAAATCCCAATCCCGAATCTTGGCTTCGCGGATATCCAACTCCACGTCCGCGACGATCGTGCGATCGGTTTCGGCGAGTTGATAGAGCACCGTTTCGGCCACGTTGACCTCGGGTTGAATTCGATCGGCAACGACAGTGAAAGAGTATTCCGCCGAAGGAAATCGGTACACGAATATTTGTCGTGCATCGATCGAATCACCAGGGAACTGATCCGGCGATAGTTGATTAAGCCCGTTCAGATCGGTCGGCTCGAGTCGCACCGAACCGGAGTTGGACAAACGAATGTGTCCGGAATGACGGATCGCGCCGGCCGGGTCCAACCGCAACCCCTCAACACGTACCGGAAAAGCACTCAGTGGTGTTTGACTGCGGAACGTGAACCGACTCGTCGCCGTGATCGGACTACTCAGCACCGCGTGCAGGGTGCGTTTCCCTTCGTCGCCTTCCACCTTCCATGAAACCAGATCCTTCCCACGCACATCGAGAATCTCACCCGGACCATGCATGTCGATATCGATCGCACGCAACTCCCCCTGCAAGACCTGGAACTCGATCTCATGATCTTGCCGCAGCAGTCCCGCCCCAACACTCGCTTCGATCCGACTCGACGTGGTAAAGAACAATTTGCCTTCCCCGGTTTGCCGCGAGGTTTTCCAAATCATCCGAGTGCGACCGCTCGCGGGCAGGAAGCCAACCCATTGGTCGTCAGAGCGTTTGGGAACGACCGAATCTCCGGTCGCTTCAAACTCCAGATCGTCCCCTAACCCCTCGATGACGATCGGCATCACCGCGCCACCGGCGACTCGAAAATCCATTGAATGACGGCCGTCGCCGAGTCGTTTGAGCCGAGCGACAAACTCAATTTCGACCGAAAACTCGCCCTTTTGCGAAAACGTCATCTGATACGCGGGGGCCTTCTGAACCTTCGTCAACTGCAGGCGAAATTGATCGTCTTGCGGAAGTCTACTGATCGCCGCGTCGCCCGACAGAACCGTCGCGGTCGCGCCCGCCGTGGTGACCTGGGCCGTTCCGCTGAAGACGAACCGCACCGATCGCGAATCCGGCTCCACCGTCCCGGTCAAACGCGTGTCGCTCCATTCCACCGGCGCCAACGCCGCGCCCGCTTTCCCAATCCGCAGTCGAATGGTGCCGCCCGTTGACGTCTGCAACCGCGTCTCGCGGTCGGCGGACTCCAACGGAACAAATCCCTGCACCGAAACCAAGTCGATTTTGACTGACGGCACCGCTTGTACCGTCATCATCGAATCGAATCCGATCGCGTCCCCCTTCGCGAGGTGCGGCAGTTGCACGGTCGTCGGCAACGAATCGATCTTCGTAGTCATCGTGACGTACGCTTGAACCTGCTCGGTGTCCTCTTTGACACGCAAATCAAGGAAACGTTCGCCTTCGGTTTGCCGGATCGACCAAGACAGCAACTCGTCAGACTTCACACTCACGACGCGTCCGTTGCCACGCAATCCGTAGCTCACCGTTCCCGGTTTTCCCTGGACGACCTTCACCTTCAGCTCAATCGACTGCGTGATTTCCTTCTCGCCAACTCGCACCGTCGCCTCGGCCGATCCGGTATGTAACAACTGGGGTTCAGGCGCATCACCGATTGCTTCGATGACGATCACTCCCTTACGGTTGCCGTCACTCGCTTGGGATGCCGTTGACTGATCTCCGGAGTTGTCTCCGTCCGCTGCATGAACAAATGCCAAAGGCATCACCGCGGCAAGGACGCCTACAATGCATGCCCTGGACAAAAACGTGCGAACGGAACGATTGACGGCGGAGGCCGACTGACAAAGAGAAGACATAAGATCGGTTCCTATTCTCGTTCGAGTTGCTGGGCTTGCTGGATCATCTGCTGCAGTTCGTTAACGCGTGAGACTCGACGTGAACGTTCCGGAAGCGAGGACAGTATTGAATAGAGTTGATCGAGTTGGACGTTCTCGCCGCGTGGTTCGCCTCGCAGCTTGGCGGCCAAGAATGCTGCCGACGCGGCAACCTGCATCGATGCCGGTGACTCGTCGAGCCGTGGCACATCAGCGTGATACGGAATCGGCCAACGGTTCTCGACCATCAGTCCGCTCGACAAATCGCGAAAACGCACGGAAACGGATCCCACGTCGCCTTCCCCGTCTGGTTTGGCTTCGATCTCGTAGACAGCAACGCCCGCCTCTTCGGCGGCCATCTCGGCAGCGTCAACGGCGTCGTTGCGGAAGTCTTCCTTCTTCAAGCGATGCTTTTCGAAACCGAGTAAGCGATAGTTGCCGACGCGGTCGGAGTTAAACTCGATCTGCACCTTGACGTTCTTCGCAGACGGACGGAGAGCACCGGCGATCTGTTTCGCAAAGGACGCATCTGCGGAATCAATCGAATCGAGCAAATAATATCGCCCGTCCCCTTTTCGCGTCATCGATTCGAGAACCTCATCGTTGAGCCCGTCGGCAATGATTCCCGCCGCGTCGAAGGCGATCCCGTTGTCGCGAATTTGGGTGATCATCGATGCCAAATTCGCTGGATCGGCGTCACCCAAGTTGACGGCCCCATCGGTCAGAAGCACGATTCGGTTCTGCGCGTTCTCGGACTGTTGTTCTTGTGCCTTTTCAAACGCCAACTGCAACGCCGACTCGATATTGGTGCCACCTTCACTCGGCAGTTGGTCGATCAGGGAAACCAACTCACCGGCTTGCTCCCCAGGAACGCGATCGGCCAACAAACGCGGCTGGCGTGCGAAGCTGATCAACGTGATCGCGTCGTTGGGCTGCAGTTGCTCCGCTAAAGTCGCGAACGCTTTGCGTACCGTGTCCTGACGATCAATCCGCTCCATCGACCCGGAGTTGTCCAGCAAACAGGTCAATCGCAGCGGCGTCTGTGCGGCCCGACCGGCCGCAGCAGTACGCATCGAAATCCGCAGCAGATTGCGTTGTTGCATGAAGGGGTGAATCGCCTGTTCGATCTGGCAGGCAACCTTTTCTTCCTGGGTCGGCGTGGGATCGCGATAGTCGAACGCATTGACAAATTCCTCGACGCGGACCTTCGCCGGGTCGGGCCAAATCCCGTTGGCGAGCGAGTTCTGCGCGAGCTTGAAGGAAACGTCACTGACGTGCAGCGAGAACGTTGAAAACGGTTCCTCGCGTGCGTTCTTCTCATCAACGATCATCGTGTCCTTGGCTCGTTGCAGCACGTCGCGACGCGACTGGCGGCTGAGCGCAATGCTCGACGGCGACGTTTGCCGCTGCAGCGATTCAGCCTGAGTCTGCTCCCCCTGGGAAAGCTTCAGTTGCGGAGTCGGCTCTGGGCGGCGTTCCCTCAATTCTTCGACTTCAACAACGCCACCCGCCACCACGTTCGGGTCGAATTCGGACTGCGCCATCTCGTCTTCGGTAGTCTCGCGCAACCAGGCTTCCACATCGCGTCCCAAGGCAAAATCGCCTTGCTCGATTATCGATCGACGAAGCCCCCGCGTCTTCGCAGCTTCCTGCTTGTCCGCTGAGTCCTGCTTCCCCGCTGAGTCCTGCCGGCCCGCAGACTGCCACGCCCAGTTGCTGCGTCCATAGTCAGACGGCGCATTACGCGGTTGTCCGGCGCTGCCCCCGTACTGCATTCGTCCTCCGGACTGCATTCGCTCTGCAGTTGACTTCTTCAAATCGGCAGTCGCGACTCCCGATTCAAAACGCGGCTGTATTCCACGTGTCGCCAGAGGCTGTTGTGGCTCGGTCGTAGACGAGGGGACGCCGTACCGGAACTCGTTCCCGGCCGAGGAATCGCGGGTGTAACGATCATCGAAAGCCAACGAGGGACGGTTCGGTGCCGTTTGCTGCGGCGTCCCCAGTTGTTGCTCTTCCTGTTCTAGTCCTGACCAACCGAAGTACGCTCGGCTATCGCCCAACATGATTTCGCGATCTTCGATGGAATCTGATATACGGGACTCGTCGGGTACCGTTTGGATTGCCAACCCGTCAACCAAGGCGGGACCGTTTCCGAATCGGACATCACCGCCACCGCTCGACGGTTTCCCCCCCAAAGCCCCTTCCCGCGTCGAGCCGCTCGTTCCGCCCGCCATGCCTCCTCCCATGCCTCCGCTGATAGACCCTACCCCGAAACTTTCGCCGTAGAATTCGTCCATTCCAAAACTCTCACCCGCAGTCGCTTGTCCCGCCGACCGCACTCCCCGGCCCTTCATGTTTCCCGCGATCGAGGGTCGCGATGATGGCCGGTCTTCGGTAATCACATTACCCGCTGTCACAGCCGATTCAGGCATGGGAGATTCAGGCACTGAAAATGCAAAAGGATCGTCTGCCACATTGGTCTCTGCCCATATTCCGTTCGACCGACCGTTGGCATCGCCGAACGGCTCGCTGGAGTCGGAGTCGGAATCCCCAAAAGGAACACGAGAGGGAACTGGAGCCGACCTCGGCATCACAGGAGCAGGTATGGCCGAAGGCGCCAGTTCGACTTCCTCTTCGATCGCGGAGTCCGCCAACAGCAGATCGTCCATGGCGGCATCGAGAGATTGCTGAGCCACCTGCCCCGTCGACATCGCGACGTTGGATTCTCGTGTGACTTGCAATCCGACGACTGCAACGCTGCCGACAATCAACAGCCCTGCGGCGACCGCGATGATCCCGGCCAGGACCCGACGCTGAAAGTATCCTGAGCGGAGGTTATCCAAACCCGAAAGGGGTTCAAACACAATTTCTTCGTCATGCCCGGCCGCTGACTTTTCAATCGTCTGTAACAACTCGGCCCGCTTTTCCGAGGGCAACTGCCACTCGTCGGGCATCGTTTCCTCCGATGCCGCACCAGGCATGCTTTGGTGCAGCGACCGCAGCTCATCATAAAACGCCTTCAATGCAGCGTTCGATTCGATCGCGGCGGCGATCTGCTCACGTTCGAACTCGGATGCTTCACCGAGAACCATCGCGACCACGCGAGCTTCGAGATCCTCGTTTTCGCCTGGGCCGGAGTTATCCGATAGAGGTTGGGATGGATCGTTCATGTTCAGTTGCCGATTCCCAAGGGACGCATTTTGACCGCGAGTTCTTTCAGGATGTGATGCAGCCGATAGCCGACGTTGCCGATGCTCAGCCCGGTCTGCTCGCTGATTGCGCGATACGGAAGATTTTCGAAATACTTCAGCGTCACGAGCCGTTGATCGCGTTCGTCAAGCTGGCCGATCAGTGTTCGCAACGCCCCACACATCTCGGTCTGAGCCATTGCCGCTTCCGGCGAATCCTCCTTCCGACAAGGCTCCGGTTCATAACCGACGCCGTCGAGCACTTCGCGTTGGTGTTTTCGCCGTATGTCCAACGCCCGGTTTCGGGTCGCTCGGAATAGCCATGCCCGCGGTGCCTCCACCGTTGCCCAACGAACATGCAACTGCAAGAAAACCTCCTGCACGATTTCCTCCGCGACCGCACGCCGCCCGGTCAACGAGAACGCATACCGCAGCAACGCCGTTTCTTCCGCGTCAAACAACTCCCGCAAACTCGGACCGCCCGCTTCGGCTTCGTCGGACCGGTCGGTTCGAGGAGTCTGCTGCAACATAAGTTCGTTTCGATGGAATCTAGCCGTGGGGAGAAGATGCGTTGATCCACTCATAAGGATAGACGGCCACGCGGACGCATTCTTAGGCGATCCCGTCAAAAAAGTCCCAAAGAGCCCGCTACCCGCCGAGGTTCACCCGTCCAACGGCTATTTTCCCGCGAGAACTTCGTCCGCCGGTGCACGCACTGGCTGCCCAACCGCAGGAGCACCGATCACCCTCGCGGGCAGAATCCGCTGCAATCTCAGAACGCGGGTGATCACCCCACCGCTTTCGGCCAACATTTCAGCCCGATCGGCCATTTCCGCGGCACTCTCGCCGCCGATGTCGGCCCCGTCAGACGAGTCTACGCCGTCCGCCCCGTCCACTCCGAGCCGCTCGAGTTCGCGGAGCACCTCCGCATACTGGGCCGTGATCGACTCGTGCGTCGGCGACAATTCCCGAGCCCGCGACAACAACTCGGCCGCCTCGACGATATCGGCCCGATTGCCTCCGACCTGATATCGCTGCAGCATCAATTCACTGACCGCACGCAGACGAGTGGGATCGTTGCCCGATCGTCGCACCGCTTCACGAATCGATTCGTCAGCGATCCGGCGCGACCGCGATTCCGTTTGCCCACGCCCCATCGAGACCAGCAAAGCCTGATTGTCGAGCCCCGCGAGCCACATCGCAGCGTCCGCGTTGAGAGGATCGATCGACAAAGCGTCCCGCAACATTGCCGACGCCGCCGGGCGGCGATTGGTGCTCGCCAACATGTTCGCTTGCACGATCGCCTGCTCGGATCGGCTCACCGGACGATACGAAAACCAATAACACACCAACGCCAACCCCAACAGCAACCCACTAACGACCATACGCGAGGACAACAGGGATGTCGAACCATCCTCCTCATCGGTTGACCGCTCATCAGCTGGCGACGTCGCGATCGCCGCCAACGTCAACAAGAACATCGAAACGCCCGGCACCGTCCAACCACCCGAAAAACACAAATGCAACATACCGGTCGCCACTGACGCTGAGGCAACCATTCGGCACTGCATCGGCGTTAAAACAATACCTGTCCCCGCGACAGAAACCAACCAAACCGCCAAAACCGACACCGCAATCGGAACCGCAATCAGATGCGCGTCGAAGTCCGGCAGATCCCCCGCCACGATCCCGTGGTACCAAACACCAACGAATGAAACAAACGCACCGAGGGCTGCCGCGATCACACTGGAACGTATCGATCCCATCGAGACACGCCTGGCCCCTTCCGGATGTTGGGCTTCTGCGTTGACGCCTTTCCAAGTAGCTCGGATCGAAACACCGATCCAAACCACCAACAACCCGGCCGCGCCCCAACCTCCACAGGCGAGCGTTTCGAAGAAAAAGTTGTGTGGCTCGGCGATCAACTCATGAGCCAGAATGTCGCGATACTTTTGATAGACGATTTGGAAGTTACCCGGTCGCGCCGCGAACACCGGATAGTCCGCTGCCATCGCGAGAGTCGACCGCCAATACTGCAACCTCAACTGGATCGTCGCCGGAGCCTGCGACACCCATTCGCCGCCAAGGATCCCGTGGCCAAATCGCCATAAAATTCCAAACGCCGCAATCGACAAAACCGCCAACACACCCGACCACACCCGAAAGTTTCCCTTGCCCGCACCGGGTGATTGCGTAGCGGGCTCGTTCACGATTTCCGCACCGGTGGATTCCGATCGCCGGAATAACTTCCTTCGCATCAGCCAAACCAACGCACCAACACCGCCGACAACAACCACGGACAACACGCCGCTGCGACTGCCCGTTGTAAAAAGGGCCACTGCCAACAATCCCGACAACAGCCCCAGCATCACGCCGGGCAAACTCCCAACCGAGCCCGCCCCGTCGCCGTGCGTATCGTAAGCCTTTCGATTGGCAAGAACACCGATCAACGCTCCCATCGCGAGCACCAACGAGATCGCCAGCGGCCCGGCCAGCGAATTGGCCAACGCAAACGTGCCCGTCGGCCCACCGTCTCGCATCCGGTTTTCGAAAATCATCCGCGCCGCCGAACCGGCTTCCGCGTCGAGCCCGATTTTTGCCAACATTCCTTCGGGATCGCTTTCGTATTCCCGAATCGTCTGAGGAAACGAAATGAAGTACTGGTGCAGCGTATGCGACGCCAAAAGCGCACCGGCTCCCATCACGACACCGACCGCGACAACGGATCGCGCATGGTTGGCAAACAAACGTCTCGCGATCACGAAACACGCCACGTCCGCTACCCACCACCAAACCTCGTTGGTCGCCGCCCGCACGTCGCCACCGACCGACGGGCTCCACGACGTCAGATATCCAGTGCCAACCCATCCGGCGACCGTTACCCACGCGGCCAACAGAACCGGAGCAGCGTCCAACCACCACGACGACGAACTCCATCCAACTCGCGCAGACGCCACGACCGACGAGAAACCAAACGCCCAAACCGAACACGCCGCCCAAACCATCAATCCCAACGACAAACCCAACGCGTCGCCTTGCTCGACCGCCGTCGAATCCGCCGGGTAATAACTCGCCCACACGAGCCCCGCACAAAGACCGCCGAAAACCGCCGACTTCGCAACCGCCAAACGCTCGTACCTTTCGCGTCGCAGCGGTTTGTCGGTCGCAACGTTCGCATGAGAGTCGTTCGCGCCGGCTGCCTTCGATTCGCGACTCGAACGGCCACTGCCCTTCGACGCTGCTTTGCGACCCGTCAAGGCTTCGCCCCACGACCGCGTGTGGATTCTAGGATCGCAACCAATGTCAACATGCAAGCGACAATCCCCAACACCGTGATCGCCTGCAGCAGCGTCACGTGCGTCAACAAGATTGCCGATAACCCACAGGTCGCGGTAATCAGATGGATCGTCGCCACCGCGGCGGTCCGCGACAGCCCCAAGTCCACCAAACGATGCGACAGGTGACTGTGATCACCGAGGAACGGACTGCGACCTTCTCGGATGCGAATCCAAAGGACCGAAATCATGTCGTACAGCGGAACGACCATCACACACAACGGCGCCAACACCGCGTGCGGACGCAGCGTCCCATCGTCCGACGGACCGCCCACGAAGGTCGCCATCAACATCGCCACCGCGATCAGAAATCCAACGAGGTAACTGCCACCGTCGCCCATAAAGATCTTCGCCGGCGGTCGATTGTGAAAGAGAAAACCGAGCAACGATCCGGCGACAACCAACAACAGCCCGGCGACCAACAATTGAGGTCGCCCCGTTTCGGGATCAAACGTGGTCATCATCACCACGGACATGGACGTCGCGATGATCGCAGCAATGCCGCCCGACAACGCGTCCATGTTGTCGAGCATGTTGAACGAGTTGATCACCGCAACGATCCAGATCACCGACAGCAGTTTGGTCATCCAACCGACATGCAAGTAAGCCGTCAACTCGATGCCCAAACCCAACACGACCGCCGCCGCCATTGCGAACTGCACGCCCAAACGAACGATCACCGACAAACCTTTGCGGTCGTCCCACAACCCCAGGATCAGCAAAACGGTGCTGGCCCCGAGCAGACAAAACACATCGGTCGATCGCAACCAAACCCCCGGGGCGTGCAACGCCGCCGCGGCCCAGTAGTTCGCCGGCACCCATCCGCCAACCGACTCGCGCAGACTCTCCGCACGCTGTGGATCCTGCAACAACCACGCGGCAAACAGACCGAGCAACAACGTTCCCGCGATCCCACAGTAAATCCCAATCCCGCCACCGAGCGGAGTCGGCACGGTGTGGCTGCTGTGCCCGCCGGGTCGGTCGAGCAATCCCAACTCGCGGGCGTAGTAACGGACCGGATACAGCACGATCCAACTGATCAACATCGCCAACAACGCAACCGCCATGATCAGCAAGACGGTAACGGACATAGAGCAGGCCAATCAGTTGGAATAGAAAAGATGTAGTCGAGTTCGCAGGTTCCCGCCAAAGGCCCGACTTACTAAGACCTTTTTGATTCGAAATACACAGCCTCGGGTGTGCAGCGTCGTGCGTTACGCACGTCCGCCAATTTTGTTCACCATTCTAGCGACTCTCGCGAAAGCTGATCGACCTCCCCCCTCGATCGCGCAACCGTTTCCCGCGATTCCGTTTTCCTTCTGCCCATTCAATTGTTACAATATGCAGTCCTACCCAATCGCGAATTTCCCCACCCCCACCTTTCGTTCGCGATCGCCCTCCTACCAATACTGACAAACATTGATGCGTTTGTTTGCTTGCCTTCGCGGCGTCCTGTTGTCGATGCTGGTCATCTCCTGCACGCCGATCGCTTCGACACCGGCAATCGCCGCCTCGCCCGACGATGCGCCGCGAATACCAGAATCCTCGCTCGAATTCCTACAAACCAACTGCATCGATTGCCATGACGGCCCGTCCGGCGAAGGTGGATTTGATGTCGAATCGGTGAGCAACGACCTCGCGAGTCTACAGACTTTCGACGCGTGGGTCAGAATATTCGATCGGGTCGAGAAGGGCGAGATGCCGCCGCCCGATGACGCCGACCTCGATGAAGCCGAACGGTCCCAATTTCTAACCCCCACCCGGCGGGCATTGATGAAGGCGTCCCGAACCCGCCGAGCCGAAAGTGGACGAGTTCAAGGACGTCGGCTTTCGAACGAACAACTCGAACGCACGCTGCAGGACCTCCTCGGAATCGACATTCCGTTGTCTCGCTTGATGCCCGCCGAATCGCGAAACAGCGGTTACGTGCACTTGGCGGACGCACAGACGATGTCGCACTTCCAACTCGAATCGCATCTCAACGTCGTCGACGCTGCTCTCGATGCCGCGTTCGATCGGGCGCTGCGGCCGGAGCCGAATTGGTCTGTCGATCTCGAACCGAAAAAGATCGCCAACAAACCGCGGGGACGCCGCAACCGTGAACCCGAAATTCGCGAGGGCCTCGCCGTTACCTGGTCATCCGGTCTGCCGTACTATGGCCGCGTCTCCTCATCGCGAGTTCCTCGGGGCGGAACCTATCGAATCTCCTTCACGGCCTCGGCATTGAAACCGCCTGCCGCATCGGGAGATCCGCAAACGGGGACACCCAACGCTTCCGAGTCGTCCATCGCCCCAGGAGTATGGTGCAGCGTCCGCAGCGGCGAGTGCGTTTCGAGTTCGCCGCTGATGAGCTGGATCGGTGGATTCCGCGTCACCGAACAACCCAAGACTTATTCGTTTGAGGCTTGGATCCCGGAAGGTCACATGCTGGAAATCCGTCCCGCCGACGCCACGCTCGCCCGAGCCAAGGTGCAGGGAGGCAACGTCGGGCTGGGTGAATGCGAAGACCAAGACGTGCCCGGAATCGCGTTGCACCGATTGCAATTGAAACAGATCCACCCGATCGCAAAACGGCCGGCGGTACAGAATCGCCTGCTGCCGAATGTCTCACTGCGACGCGACAAACGATCACGGACGCTCCTTCCCAACCTCAAATCGATGGACGACGCCGAAGTACGTGAGCAATTAACCGATCAGCTCACGCGGTTCGCCAATATCGCGTTCCGCCGACCGACGCCCACCGACCAAATCACACCGTACATTGAGTTCACGCATTCGGTGTTCGACGAAAGCCTCGCCAGCGGAGAGGACCGACGTTCCTCGTTTGTCGCGGCCACGCGAGCAGGCTATCGCGCCGTCTTGTGTTCGCCACGTTTTCTATACTTGTGCGAATCAATTGACGACGACGGACGCCTGGATGACTGGTCGCTCGCCTCGCGACTGAGCTACTTTCTTTGCGGATCAATGCCCGATGAGAAACTGCGTGCCGCCGCGGACCAAGGTAAACTTCGCGGCGCCGATCAACTGAAACAACAAACCGACCGCTTGCTGCAGACTCGGCGAGGTCGCCGGTTCGTCGAAGAATTCACCGCACAATGGCTCGACTTGATCGACATTGATTTCACCGAGCCCGACCGTCGACTCTTTCGCGACTTCGACACCATCGTCCAAAACGCGATGCTCGGCGAAACGCATCATCTCATTCAACACTTGCTCGACAACGATCTTCCCGTCCGAGATCTCGTCAATTGCGACTACAGTTTCCTGAACGAACGGCTAGCGCGTTACTACGGGATACAACAACGGATCGATGTCGACGGCAATTATCTCGACGACGAATTGCGAATGGTACGTTTCGATCCCGACTCGCATCGCGGTGGACTCTTGTCGCACGGTTCCATTCACAAAGTCACCGCGAACGGAAACGATACCTCTCCGGTTCTTCGCGGCATCTGGGTTTGCGAGCGAATTCTAGGGCAAGAGATCCCGCCTCCGCCGAGCAACGTCCCTGCCGTCGAACCCGACATTCGCGGCGCGACCACGATCCGTGAACTGCTCGCCAAACATGAATCGGATCCATCCTGTGCATCTTGTCACAAGAACTTTGACCCGCCCGGCTTCGCATTGGAAAACTTCGACGCCGGTGGCAAATGGCGGGATCACTATAGGCAACTTCGCGGTCGCAAATACGTGCGTGGCGCCAAAGTCGACGCCAGCTACACAATGGTCGACGGAACCGACTTCGATTCCTTCGAACGATTCTGTGAATTGATCGCGAAAGACGACGACACACTCGCGGCAAACCTGGCGACGCAAATGCTGACGTTCGCCACTGGTGCGAAACTGCAATTCGCCGACCGTCCTGTCATTGAATCGATCGTCGCTCAAACTTCCACGAACGATCACGGCGTCCGCTCGATCTTGCACGCGGTAGTTTGCAGCGAAACGTTTCTTAGCAAATAGCGCCACGAAATAGCCCCACGATCGAATTTCCGATTCGCCGTCCAGCACGCTTAACTCAGCCCCACACAACTCAGCGATTTCGAATGACACATCCCTCCAGAACCACTCTGTTCAATTTCCAGAAGCGTTTGCGTCGTCGTACTGTCCTGCGTGGCAGCGGGGTGGCAATGAGCCTGCCGTGGTTGTCGGCGATGCAGTCCGCGTTTGCGCGTGAAAACGAAAGTGTCACTGGCCCCAATCCCGCACCGCAGCGCATGGTCGCCGTGACCGTGGGACTCGGCTTGGTCGCCGACAACTGGATGCCCACGGGAACCGGCAAACAGTACACCCCCTCGCGTTACCTGCGCTCACTCGAAGACCTTCGCGGCCGGATGACGATTGCATCGGGCGTTTCGCACCCGGGTGTCGGCGGCGGACACCGGGCCGAGGCGAGTATCCTGACTGCGACTCCGATGGGCAGCGCGGGCCGTGCGGTCAACACCATCTCGCTCGATCAAATGCTCGCCAAACATCGCGGCGACGCGACACGCTATCCGTCACTCGTGCTCGCCACCGGGGGCACCAACAGTCCCTGCTATACCGAGAGCGGCGCGATGATCCCGCCGATCACGTCCGCCTCGCGGTTGTTCGCGGAGCTGTTCGTTGACGATTCCGCAGCCGAACGTCACAAACAGGCAGCCCGCGTTCGACAAGGCCGCAGCATCATGGACGTGGTCGCCGAGGACGCCAAATCGCTGCAACGAACGCTCGGCCGCGGAGACCGCGATCGACTCGACGCGTACTTCTCCAGCGTCCGCGGCTTGGAACTGCGAATGCAACAGTCCGAGCAATGGGCAAGAAAGCCGAAACCGAAAGTTGACGTTGACCGACCAGTCGACAGCCGCAACCCGAACGACTTGATCGGCCGCTTCCGAACGATGTGCGAGCTGATACATCTCGCGCTACAAACCGACTCGACTCGCTTCGTCACCTTGCACTTGCCTGCCGGTGGTGGCGTGATCCCGATCGAAGGCGTCGAGGAAGGTTACCACTCGCTCAGCCACCACGGACTCGATGACACCAAACTCGATCAACTCGCGCTCGTCGAAGAAGCCCTCGTCGGACAATGGGGCGAGTTCCTTCGAACGCTCGCGAATTCCGACGATGCACGTGGCAGCCTACTCGATGACACCACCTCGTTCTTGACGAGCAACCTCGGCAACGCCTCCAACCACAGCAACCGCAACATGCCAATGCTGATCGCCGGCGGTCGGTTCCAACACGCCGGTCACCTCGCGTTCAGCCAAAACGAAAACTACCCGCTGCCGAACTTTTACCTGACGCTGTTGCAGAAGTTCGGACTAGAAGTCGATCAGTTCGCGACCAGCACCGGAACGATGGACGGGCTGACCTAAAGCCACATCCGCAAACCGAGCTCGTTCGAACATCGAGCCCGCATCACTCTGAAACAGACTGCCCTGCTGTCACCTCGTCGCACCCCCTCACACGCGACGATGTCGATCCTGTAAAATCCACGGGAACCAACGATCGACTCCTCAACACGGGTATCTTTTCAGATGAAATCCACCGACCCTGCAAATAACGATGCCCCCGCCAAGGTCGAAACCACTGCAGGAGGCAATGCGGATGCCAAGGTCGAAGCCGCGGTGAAAGCCGCTGTAAAAACCACGGTTGCAAAGACTGCCGAAGTCACCGCAGACGTCACTGCCGAGCGTAACGAAAGGTATCACTCGCTCGGTGCTCACCCGGAAGTCCGCGATGGCGTCGCCGGGGCTCGTTTCGCCGTTTGGGCTCCCAACGCGACCGAAGTCTGCGTTCTGACCGAAGGCAATGGTTGGCAACACGGTTGTGATTGGCTGCACGGCAGTGATTCGGGAGTCTGGTCGGGCTTCATCGCCGGAGCCGGCGTTGGAACGCATTACAAATACAGCGTCCGAACGAAATCAGGCGAAATTCTCGACAAAGCCGACCCGTACGCGTTCTCCGCCGAACACCCGCCGGCGACCGCGTCGATCATCCACGACCTCGATCAATATCGCTGGAACGACGAGGACTGGATGTGCCGCCGAGGCCTCGTCGATTGGCTCAAACAACCGATCAGTGTCTACGAGGTGCAACTGTCCTCGTGGAAACGTCCGTGGGACGGTCGTCGTTATCACACCTACCGTGAACTCGCCACGATGCTGGTCGACTATGTCAAAGAACTCGGGTACACCCACATCGAGTTGATGCCAATCACGGAATTCCCGTTCGACGGATCATGGGGATACCAGGTAACCAGCTACTTCGCACCGACCAGCCGTTTCGGCGGCCCAGACGAATTCCGATACTTTGTCGACCATTGTCACCGAAACAACATCGGCGTGATCATCGACTGGGTGCCCGCCCACTTCCCGTACGACGATCACGGATTGGCTTACTTCGACGGCACCGGACTCTACGAACACGCTGACAAACGGCAAGGGTTCCATCCCGATTGGAACACCCACATTTTCAATTATGGCCGTCAAGAAGTCCGCGACTTCCTCCACGCCAGTGCTCGGTTCTGGTGCAAGGAGTACCACATCGACGGACTGCGAGTCGACGCGGTCGCCTCGATGTTGTATTTGGACTATTCCCGCAACGAAGGCGAATGGGTCCCCAACCAGTTCGGCGGCAATGAAAACCTCGAAGCGATCGAGTTCCTCAAACAATTCAACACCCACCTGCACGCCGACTTCCCTGGCGTGCTGACCATCGCCGAAGAATCGACATCGTTCGGCGGAGTCTCCAGCCCCGTGTATAACGGCGGGTTGGGGTTCGGCATGAAATGGGACATGGGTTGGATGCACGACACGTTGGAATACCTCAAACGTGATTCGATCTATCGCAAATATCACCAAAACGAGTTGTCGTTCCGTTCGGTGTATCAGTTCAGCGAAAACTTCATGCTGCCGCTCTCACACGACGAAGTCGTTCACGGCAAAGGCTCGCTGCTCTCACGGATGCCCGGCGACCAATGGCAACGGTTCGCAAACCTGCGACTGTTGTACGGTTATCAGTACGCTTCGCCCGGCAAGAAACTGTTGTTCATGGGATGTGAGTTCGGGCAATCATCCGAATGGAACGCCGAGAGCCAACTCGATTGGTCGTTACTGCAGTTCGATGTTCACGACGGAGTGAAACGGTTCATCGGCGATCTCAACCGCATCTACAAAGACTACCCCGCGTTGCACGAACTCGACTGTGACCCGGCCGGTTTCTCCTGGATCGCCGCCGACGATGCCGACAAGAGTATCTTCACGTTCTGTCGCCTTGGCTCAGACGGCAGCACCGTGGTGGTTGTGTTGAACTTCACACCGGCACCTCACGCAGGCTACCGAATCGGCGTTCCACAATCGGGCAAATACATCGAGATCATCAACAGCGACTCGAAGATCTACGGCGGCAGCAACGTCGGCAACCTTGGCAAAATCGCTAGCGAGCCGATCCCGGCACACGGTCGCGAACAGAGTCTCAAACTCAACATCCCACCTCTCGCCATGGTCATGCTCTCGGCAACAGACAACTCGGAACCGGATGACGGGGCAACCAGCCCCCGATAGCCTCCGGACCATCGCGAGAACGCGTCGATCGGCTTGCATTTTTGCCTTGTTCGTCGTCGAGACCTGCTCACGGGAAATGCATTGATGGAAGCGTCGCCGCGTGCACAAAAGCGAACGCGATCGCCAACGGTCAGCCAACGACTCATTGCGAAACGGGCTCACGTCTAACAAACGTGAACTCGCAGATTGCGCGAACGCCGACGTGCTATGATGGCGAGGTCTCAATCCCCACCGTCCGTTTCCCCAACGCGGTTATTGCCAGATGAACAGCCCCCTGCTTTGCTTCCTTGCGGTCGCGTGCCTTCTACCAAACGTTCTTCTGGCCGGGGAACGCCCGAACATCGTCATTGTGATGGTCGACGACATGGGGTTTTCCGACATCGGCTGCTATGGCGGCGAAATCAACACGCCCAACCTTGACAAGCTCGCCGAGAACGGAGTGCGTTTTTCGCAGTTCTACAATACCGGACGTTGCTGCCCGACACGCGCATCACTGCTGACGGGTTTGTACTCGCACCAAGCCGGGATCGGTCACATGACGGCCGACCAAGGCGTCCCCGGTTACCGCGGACACCTGAACGATCGATGCGTGACAATCGCGGAAGTACTCGGTGAAGCAGGCACTTTTCGATCATGACCGGCAAATGGCACGTCGGAGCAATCCCCGGCAGCACACCCGCTACCCGTGGCTTCGACCGCAGCCTGAACACGCCCGCCGGCGGTCTGCACTACTCCGATCAGACCGGCCCGAAAGGGGGCACTAAAGTTTTCCTTAACGGCGAGCAAGTCGCTCGCAACGATCCACAATTCAACCCGCCATGGTACGGCACCGAACTTTGGACCACCGCCGGCCTTCGGTTTGTCGACGAGGCGATCGACGCAGACAAACCTTTCGTCTGGTACCTCGCCCATGTCGCACCGCACTTTCCGTGCATGGCACCGGAGGAAACCATCGCGAAATACCGTGGGAAGTTCATGCAGGGATGGGACCAATTGCGAGAACAACGGTATCGACGCCAAATCGAAATGGGCCTGATCGATCCGGATTGGAAACTAACACCCCGGCCCGAAGAAATCCCCGCATGGGATTCACTCTCACACGACGAGCAAACTCGCTACGACGACATGATGGCGATCTACGCCGCCATGATTGAGGAAGTCGATCGCAACGTCGGCCGCATGGTCGACGCCCTTCAAAACAAAGGCCAACTCGACAACACGTTGATACTGTTCCTCTCCGACAACGGAGGCAACGCGGAAGCAGGCATTTCGGGAACATACACCGGCGATCATCCGGGCGACCCGCACTCAAACGTCTTCATCGGACACTGCTGGGCCCATCTGAACAACACGCCCTTCCGAATGTACAAACATTACAACCACGAGGGAGGGACCGCGTCGCCTCTGATCGCTTCATGGCCGGCAAAGATGAAAGCATCGGCCGCGAACAATCAATGGGTCGACACACCCACTCACGTGATTGACCTGATGGCGACCTGCATCGACCTAGCCGGCGCGACTTATCCCAAAACCTTTCACGGAAACGACATCACGCCGATGCAAGGCCAGAGCCTGCGTCCCCTGATCACGGGCGAAGGCGAGATTGCTGATCGTGCACTCTACTGGGAACACGAAGGCAACGCCGCGATCCGCGTCGCCAACAACAAACTCGTTCGCATCGGTAACCGCGGACAATGGGAACTATTTGATTTGGCCAGCGACCGAACCGAACAGGTCAACTTGATCGAACAGAAGCCGGAACTCGCCGAAGCCCTGCAGAGGCAATGGCAAACATGGGCGACCAACTCCAACGTGCTTCCCAAACCGCCGGCAAAGAAAAGCAAACGCGGCAAGAAGAAAACCGACACGAAGAACAACCAAAACCGCCAAGCAAAACCTACGACTTCTCCGTAAAACGCTTTGCCGTAACACGCTTTGCTGCAAAACCTTTTGCTGCAACATACTTTGCGATATCAGACTTCCGCAGCGGCCTTCTGCAACGCAGAAATGTTCGCCCCGGTGATCGCTTCGAGATTGGATTCAATCAACTCGGTCGGCCAATCCCACCAACGAATCTGCAGCAGCGACGCGATGACCTCGTCATCAAATCGCTGACGTGCCGGTTTGGCCGGGTTGCCGGTAACGATCGAGTAGGGTGCGACGTCTTTGGCGACAATCGAACGCGCCCCCACGATGGCTCCATCGCCGATCGTCACCCCCGGCATGACCACCCCCTCCATCCCGATCCAAACATCATTCCCGATGACCGTGTCCCCTTTCGGTGCCGAAACTTGGAACATCGCTTGGATCTCCTCGAGCGTCGTCTGTTTGCTCATCCGAAAATTGTTGAACGGGTACGTCGAGAAACCTCTCATGCTGTGATTCGCTGAACTCGTGATGATTCGCACACCGTGAGCAATCTGGCAAAACTTTCCGATCACCAACCGCTCGGGGCTGAGCGGAAACAAAAACGGAGCCAGATAAGACGCATAGTCCGACAACTCTTCGAGATGGCCAAAGTAAGTAAAGTCGCCGATCTCCATGCGCGGGTGGTCGATCACCTGGTTGAGATGCACGACCGTTTTGATCACTGTTCCATCAGGCATCACCATCGGATGTTTCTTCTTCGGATCGAGCACGTTTCCTCCAATCGCTTTGGATATCGTTGCGGTTCCTGGTTCAGAAAGTCTAACAGAACATAACAATCAACTGCCTCGGCACTTCACGCCCGCCTGAACTGCAACGGACCGACTTTGGATCAGCGAACGCCGTTCGGCGGATGAGTTTGTAAGTTGACAGCGCATAAAAAAACGATGCGACCGGATTTCCGATCGCACCGTTTCGATATGACATTCTCGAGGCACGCTCTGATCAACTGTCAGCGTCGATCAGATGCCTCGATTCATTGGCGAACCCCAACGCGTTCTAGCGAACGGTCGTGTCGTTGCTCTGAGGAGCGGACGCGGTTTCGGGCTGGGTCGACGCAGTCGGTGCGGACGCGGTTTCTTGTGGTTGGGCAGTCGTGCTTTGTGCCGTGCTCAATTGAGCTTGTGCCGCCGCGAATGCATCGAGTTGCGATTCCATCACGTCGGCTTGAGCCATCAACTCAACGTCAGCCGACGCGAGAGCTTGGTCACGTATTTGCGAGATCTCCGCACGACGTTGGCGAGCGGCGACTTGGATCAACGCACCGAGGTCCACGTTGTTTTGAATCACGCCCGCGATTGCAAGTGCGCTGTTGGCTTGAGCGTCGGCTGTCGCGGTCGACTCGGCTTGAGCAGTCGCTGCGCCGTTTGCGGCAGTGTTTGACGCTGCCACCGCCCCACCGATTGCCTCGGCGAATGCACCGTTGGCTTTGGCTTTCGCCTCACCTGCCCACTGGGTCGCGACATCGGTCGCAATCCCCGTCGCCGTATCCGCAGCGGCGGCGGCACGAGCGCGTGCGTTGGATCGAACCACACCGGCAACCCGCAACGGGTTGAACTGACCAAAGATGCTGTCGTAGGCAGCAACGTCCGCCGAGGTGATTTCCATCGGAGCGACCGATGCGTTTGCGTTGGCACGAAGCGATGCGTTGGTCGATGAATTCGCTCGGGCCGATCGGTTCGACTGTGCGGCAATGGCGGCGTTGGCGTCAACGTTCACGTCGGCATTGACGTCCACGCGGACACCGCTCGCGGTTGCAGTGGCACCGTTGATCGCCGATGCAGCCGCGTTGTTGGCTTGGGCTCGTGCACGCAACGCCAAGCGAGCTGCTTGATCGACCGACGATTGGATTTGATTGTTGACGCGAGCTTGAATGCCGTTGGCAATTTGTGCTTGCACGCGTTGCTGCAGTTGTCCTTGCACCTGAGCCTGCACTTGACCCTGAATCTGAGCCTGGACCCGTTGTTGGACTCGTGCCTGAACTTGTTGTTGTACCTGTTGCTGAACCTGGCTTTGAGAACCAGGCAGCAACCCGCCGATTTGCGCAGAGGCGGGGACAGCGATAGTAACACCTGCCAAGAGGGCACCCACCACGCTACGCAATTGTTTACGACTACTCATACTCGTTTTCGCTCCATGCACGAGACTAGTAAAATTCATTCCGTTGGAAATCAGCGAACGGCTGCACATCTGACGGTCAAAATCGAGGGCAATCTGGACTGGCAATTTACTGCCTTGCCGTGTTACGAATCACTTCTGACACTGGCAAATTGTTCACTTTGCGAAACATTAGCGAACCGAGCCCGACGAACGCCAGTCGAATTTGACTCTGGATCGACAAAAGAGATGCAGCAAACAGTTCCCAATGACATCGCCTATCGTTTCCTGTGCTTCTCGGTGCGGATCCGCCGTCAATCCACCACCATCGGCACTCTCACGCGTTGCGTGATGGCATTGGTGGCGGTCCTCGCGGGAGCCGTCGGCAGCGAACTCCCCGGTCAAAACACAACGTTAACCGCCCCCGCCCCCGCCGGCGACACTGCGTCCGCATCAACCGGGAACACAAACCCAGCCCCCTCGGCGAGTCAATTGAAGATGCTCGCCATGATGCAGCAGCGGGTCGAGTCGTCGCCGCACCACAGCGACTCCTGGCGGATGCTGGCGAAACTCCAGTTCGCGATCGGACAACACGACGAAGCGATCGCATCCGCCCGACGCTCCGTCCAAGAAGACCCACATAACGCCGCATCGCATTTTGACCTTGGTCAGTTCTTGACCCAAACCGGCCATTCCGGACAAGCACGCGTTCACTTCGACCGAGTATTCGCCATCGCGCCGCAAAGCTCCTATGCGGGACAACTCCGCGACCAGGGCATCAACGCGCCGCAACCGAGTACCGCGACCCTGCAGCTACCAACCAGCAACACACCACCTGCCGGTTTTCCCTCGATCAATGACTCCGCGCCCTTGGAACTGCCCGCCCTTCCCGCCGGTCAAACTCCGGTCCAACCGGCGAGCTATGAGATCCAATCTTTCGACGGTTCCGACGACGCACAACTGCGGATGGAACAACTCGAAGCCGAAGTGAAAGCTCCGGCAAACCGCCTCCGCGTCTTTCTGAAAACCGGTGTGCTTTACAACTCCAACGTCACGCTGACGCCGATCAGTCGCGAACTGGCTCAAAGTGACAGCGGTGGTTTTCAGGGATTTCTCAATCCTGATATCGACTGGAAGTGGCTACGCACCGACGACATGCGAGCAGGTCCGCTGTTCCGCGGCTACTTCACCGCAAATGAAGAACACGTGTCCGAGTTCAACCTGGCGAGTTTTCAACCCGGTGCATTTTTCGAGAAGGGATTTGAACTCGGTCAGAGCCAAGCGATCGCACGAGTCGACTACGTATTCTCATCGGATTTCTTCGACGGTGACGCGGTCGGTAACCGTCACTCGGGAACCACGTCGCTAACGCTCATTCGCCCCAGCCTGAACGCCTACTACGTTTACCTGACCTTGGCCCAATCGGCGTTCGAGGACGACGGCGCGACGCCTTCGCAAACATCGCTCGACGGCACCACAATCACAACAGGCATCACGGGCTTCTTTCAAACCGGATGGGAACGCTTGCCAATGCACGCCCTCGGAGTCGACTTCGAATCCGCAGACACCGAGGGTGACGACTACCGCTACCAATCAGTGAACCTCCATGGATCAACCGGTTGGAAGTTCGCACCCAAATGGGAGTTCACGCCGACCTGGGGAGTCGGCTATCGCGACTACGGCGACTTCACCGGAACCGTCGCCCGAAACGAACTGTTTTGGCGGGTACACGGACGTCTGCAGTACCAATGGAATGATTGGTTCTCCGTCGCAGCAGTTTGCGGACACGATCGCTTCGCGTCCGACAACGAAGACTTCGATACCGAACGAACCGAAGGCGGCATGGAATTGACGTTCACACGCTAAGCGGCAGCAACGCCGGCGCATAGCGAGCCCAAATCACCCTTGCCCTGGGAGGGTCGGCCCGCTTTGGGCCGGGGAGGGTTTTATGCTGGATTCCATGCTCCGCCCTCCCCTCGCTGCGCTCGCCCCTTCCCGAGCGAGAATGAAGCCTGGAACCGCTAGGATCGAGACCACCGACGTTAGAAACCGCCCGACACCTCTCTCCCGCGAAAGCTCTTTAACGGATGGCTCTCTTGAGCCAATGCGAAGGGATCTCCTGACGTGCGATCCCTGGACGAGAAATCTGTAACTTGGGTACCCGTCCCCGCCACACCGTTTCAGCCCACGGATAGTGCCCCCACAAGTCGACGCGTTGGTTCTGCAGATCCTTGGCCCGCGCGTCGGCGAACGTGACGAGAAATCGGTGGCAACCTTTTTCGAGCGGTATCGACCAGTTTCCACCGCCGTGCCACATTTGTCCGAGGTCCCATTCCTCGCCGTCGACATACACTCGCAAATCATACCCTGGCTCACAGGAGTGATCGACGAACTCATCGGGCGCGTAAAACGTGTATGTCCCGCTTTCGGGAACCTGCAAATATCCGTGATACCGAACCGCGAACGGACCATCGGTGTCTCGCATGCTGACATCGAGCAACGAACTCGTGACGCCCGTCTTCAACGCAGGCAGCACGTCGGCATAGCTCCACAGTTCGAACCATCGCCCCTCGAGGTAGTCGTATTGCAAACCCTGAGTCAACGAGGCTTGCTCGAGTTGAACTGCCGGACGCATTGCCGACTTCTGGAAACTCGCATAGCTGATCGCACTCGAATCGGTTCCGTCTGAGGTAAACGGCGTGTCACGAATCCCGCTTCTCACTGCCCTCGCACGCACAAAGGTGCCTTCGGAAATCTCAAACGGTCCGGTATACCGTTTCCATCCTTTCGCGTGGTGACTCATCCTCTCAATACCCCTGATTCTCTTTCCTCCATCAAAGTTCTCTGCCGACTCAGTCAAATACAGGATTTCGACGCCCGGAGTCTCGCTCGAAATCGAAACGCGAGTCGACTCCACAAACGTGGTCACCGCAGGCGATATGGTCGGAGGATCGATCGGTCGACGAATCGGTTGTGCGTCAAATTTGTTCTCCATCGTGAAACGGAAATCAGCATCGGCGACTTTCTCCTCGACACCTCCCACGCTTACCTTCCTGGCACCGAGAACCAACCCCGTCGTCGGCTGATCAGGTTGCTCCATCATTAACAACGCTTCGCCTTCGATCTCGATCGCCCCTAGCAACAGTTTTTCGAAATCACGACGTGCGGAGAGGAACGAAACCGTGACACCGTCCACGGTGGACGCGCGAACGCCGACAACACGCTCGTCGGACAAGTCGACAACTTCGCTGAGTGGCGTTTCATCCGCGCGATGACCTCGCAATAGCGACAAAAGAACCGTCTCACCCTGTGCTTCCCAGGTCAGCAACACTTCCTTGCCTTTCGTTTTTCGTAATCCATCAAGCGTGATGGTGGGCGTTCGGCGAAAACTGCCGTGACCGATCTCTGCGGGATTCACTTCCAACTTCGCATCCGGCTGGCCTAAGAAACAGACCGTCACGCCCGCGTTATTCGGATTGTCGGTACGGATTCGCATATTTCGAGCATCCACGACGAGTTGATCGTTCGAGGCCGCCGTCTCGTTGTCCGGATCGATCAACACCATCACGTCATTGAGCTTGTTGACATGCTTTTCATCGTTCGACGCGTATCTCAATCGATCGAGCTGCAGATACATCCGCGCCGGCCGTACGTGAAAGATCTGCCGAGTCGTCGACACCCCATTCACAGGATGCGGGCTCGATCGAAACACTCGCTTGCGTAGATCGTGATCGAACTCGGCTCCGGTTTTGAGATAGTTTCCCTGATAGGTCGCTTCCCCAAAATCCATCTGGTCATCGGTGTACCATCGATTGTTCGCCGGCTTTTCGGTTGCACCGCTGAAGACGTCCTGTTTACTGCCGCTCGGACTGCGACCTTCTTCGGGGCACGGTGGCAAACCATCGATCGAGACACCGAGGCTGGTCAGCAACGGGCTCGCGTAGTCATGAAACCGAAAACTCGTCGCGTTCAAATACCCAGGTGCATAGCGATTGGTGACCGGGTACAACGCCGCGCCACCGTTACTGTTAGGGTTGGTCGGATTGACCATATGCAACATCGAGTCTTCGTGCCCCCATCCGCCGCGGAAGTACCAGAGCCCGGTGTACGGCATCCAGTCGGATAGAAACCCCGGCTCCCCGTCGTAGTCGCCGTAGAACTCGGCGATCCGCTGCTGACTCTCGGCTCGCTGTTTGAACTCAAACGGTTTGCGTCCGTGGCCGTATACCGTGTCGATCACCGCTCGCGGCTGCGTCTCGCTCAGGATCGGTTTGCAGAGCGTTGGATAGTAGTTGGGGTGTTCCGGGTCGTGCTTCTTCCACGACGGATGCTTCAACCCCAACTCAATTTCGACCGGCCCAGCGGAAACATCATTGGTGCTCCATCGCACGTGAGCCCCACTGGGAGAAATGTTCTTTACGTGCGACAGAACATTCGTTCGAAAATGGTCGAGGAAATAGGTTTCCATTGCCGGAGTGAACCAACTCGGGCGACCATACTGTTCAAAAATACCGTAGAGCCGCGCCGGTGCATGAATGGTTGTCATGAAATGCCCTTCATCACCGACCTCCACCATCGAACCGTCGCGATACATGTTGTGCGTGAACAGCCGCACAAAAGCCTGACGCATCTCCTTCTCGAGTCGTTCGCCGGCTCGGAAATCCATGATCGCCCGCGAGAACAACCAACCACCAGGCACCGCGTTGTAGGTGTGGTTGAAGGTGCACGTTCGACAAACCCGCCAAATGGAAACCGGCAACTCTTCGACGATCGGCAACATGTACCGTGCGAGCGTCGCCCCGGAAAGGTCCTTCACGAACTCAGGCCGGTCTTCAGCGGCGTTGACCAGATCCAACAAGTTATCCATCGCCGCCCCGCCACACAAAACAAAATGGTCACGGAGCTTACGCGGATCCTGATCGGCCGCCTCTTGGTACCCCAGCGCCCAATCATCCGTCATCGATTCCCACATTCTCAACGCGTCCAGATCGCCGGTCGCTACGTATCGGAGCAAGAGTGGTTGCATTTGAAACGGGTATTCCAGCGGCGCCGGGGGCAGCAACCCAGGTGTGAATGACTTCACAGTGAGATCATTCTTGTCCCCGTATACCTGAATCTTCAGATCACGCGCACGCATGCCAATGCGTGAGTTCGGGTTGGTGATCCAGGAATACTCGAAGTCCCCGTGAACGTGCTTAAGCACGCCGATCGTTTGAAAGAACGGCTTCTTGAACGCCTCCAACGCTTCGGGGTATCGCCCCTGATTCGCGAGACGTTTTACTTCTCTGAGCCCCGGACGATCGAGATTCACGACTCGAAAGAACTTTTCACCGAGCCGGTCGATCTCGGCGGGATCGTTCCGATGTTCGAACCGATCCAACCGGTCTTGATCCGCTTCGGTGAGATTCTGATTGGCCTCGTTGACTGGTTTACCGAGAAAGTCGCGAATGAACTCCGCTTCGCTCAACCAATTCAGGCTGCCTTGCGGAACCACTCGCCCAGCCGGTGCCCCATCGGCCGGTGCCGGCGTGAACGTCCAATGTCCCTTAACTTCTCTCCAATTGCTTGGATAGATGTTGAACACTTCCCATGACACGATCTGTCGGTCTTCGTTGAGAACGAGCAAATACCGCCATCCGAGATCCTGAAACAACTTGAACGGTTTGTCGTCCATGATGTATCGGCTGCGATAGAACTCGATCCTCTCAATCGGCGTTGTCTTACCGAGATCGACTTCAAACGCACAAAGGCTGTGGGCGCCGTCTTTGTAGCCCAGACCATCGGCGGCCCGTTCGAAAGTGTGTGGCCACCGCTGCAACGTGCTCTTGTTACCGTCAACGAGATTTCGAAAGTGAGTCGCGTTTGATTCCGGATCGCGAGCGGTAATGCAGTGCAACGTGAAGTCGTCCGCTTTCTTGAAAACGACGTTTTCGCCTTCCGAGTAGACCTCGAGTTCAGCGACGCCGAGAATCGATGAAAGCCCATTGCCAAAATAGACATAGCGTCCTTCCACCCCCTTGCCGAAGGACACCCCAGACAGGAAGCAACAAAGAGACAGGATCGCGCATGCGCGACGGAGGGAGATATTCATGGTACGCGGAGAGATGTTAGGCGGGGTGAGATGGAGGGCGGCGGGGGTGGGAACTTCGACCAGGAAGGAAAACGCGGAGGGGGACTACGAGAACACCGTCGCGTGACGCGTGCTCTCTTGCTTATTCATGACAATACGCTGGTGATGCAGAGTCGTTAGAGCTGAGCCGAATCGATCACGGGGATCTCGGCGAGCGTTTTCAGTTCGCTCGCACCCAACGCACGATCGAAGACCGCGACACCGCCGATCCATCCGGTAAAGCCGACTGATCGTGCACTGTGGATCGCCCGACCGATCGTGAACGGTCCGCCACTGCGCGAGTCCGCGGGGCTGTAGATCGGATGCGGGAACCACCATGGGTTCTTGCAAACCGCTACCAAATCGCGATCGACGACTTTCCAACTGCCATCGCCTTGCAATTCCGATGTCACACGTACTCGCGTGTATTCGAACTGCTTCAGTTCGACACGTCGCTTCGCAGACTCGCTTACCGTATCGCTCGAAACGAGCTTGTCTTCAGGCGGATGATAGAATTGGTCGTGCGGGTAACTTTCGTCTTCGCCCTTTTGCAGCCCAGGCACGCTGTGCAGTTCTGCTTGCAACCACGCGTTGTAGACCTGCGGAATGGCTTGTTTGATGTTGTCTTGCCATCGTCGCTCGGCTTCGCCACCGAGCCAGCTCTTCAGTTCCTCTTTCTCTGGATCAAACGTCATCGCGAAACACTGCCACGACTGATCCAGCACCTCGCGATCCGAATCGGCCGGTACCTCCGGTGATCGCTCTTGGCTGTACGTCTTGTGCATCGCGTACTTGTACTGAAACGAACCGGCCCCATTTTCGGAGACGTGGCCGCACGAGGAACCCGATCGCTCGAGGCCCGCGAAGACCGCATACTGCCGCTGCCCACGCACCGCATGTTGAATATTTTTGGTCGATCGCTCTTTCAGATCCGTTCCTTCGTGCCAAATCCCAGCCAAATTATGGTTGCCACTCTCACGAATTGCCCACACCACGACACTCACGGGTCGATCTTCACCTTTGATATCGATTGACGAATCGTGCAATCGTTCGCGTGGCACCATCAACAGCGGGCGAAAAGACGGATCGCTCTCGCGTCGGATTTGAATCGCTTGACCAAACGGCCCGCGTCCCAAAAGGGGAAAGTCGTCGTACGTTGCCTTCCGTCCCGTGCCCCAATAGTCGCGCACATAATTGTTGGCGTCGAGCGCAAACTCGTTTTCCGAGTGAGGCGGAACATGTGCAACAAAACGTCTCGCTCCCTCAGGTTCACGCCGCACGAAATCCCAAAACGCAACCAATCCGGGCGTTTCGGTGACGACACCCACATGACGCTCGTACGCGTTGTCGGCTGCATGCGAATCAGGACAGTAGGCGAGCAACGAAACAACACTCGCTATAAAGCCAACAGCACACGTCCGAACCCCACCTCCTGTCATCGGCGAGTGGCCAATGGGCGATCGTTCGCGGCGAAATCCCTCGCTAGTCAGCGGAAGGTTGTTGACATCGACTTGATTCACAGATGAATCTCTCGGAAAACTTTTCGACATAAGAAACGACATTGAACTGAAATAGGAACAAGAAACATTCGACTCACTCCGAGTCAAAACTCCTCATTGCGAGGAGTTTCTACAGTCGCACCAGCACAGAGAACCGGCAAACGGAATCCTCCGCAGACGACACTGCACCGGACGGCTGACTCGCGCCCGACAACAAAGCGGGCAACATCACCGGCAATGAAGCGAGAGCCGTCTGGTGCGTGAGTCGCCATGCGTTAACCGTCAGGCCACAACGTGAGGATCAAACCACCTTACTGAAGCGAAAAACGGATCACAGGCTTCATTCCTGTCCTTCCATTTTCACGTCCTCACTCAATCCGTTGGGATGCTCTTCGAGAAACGCTTCCAACTCGGATCGAGTCGAGTTCAATTCGGGAGCCGACGAACCACCGCAGCCCGCAACAAAACTCAGCGATGCGGCGAAGATCATGGCGACGGCGGTGAAGCTCCCAGTGCATCCAACGGTTTTCACAACCGGGCCGTTGTGCCCCATCCACCGGGCACCACTGCGACGACACGGTCCTGTGATTGATTCAGAACTCACCATCGATCACCTCCTTCGCTCCGCGTGTACCGAGTGCGCCCCACAAACCGAACGGGCTCGGCGAACCTCCAGGCTCGTAATCCCCGCCGTAACCTACCTGACCGCTCATGACGTCGCCGGCTTCAATCGAATCGGTTATAAACCTCACCGCACCGTCCGACATCAACACGTGACACCCGCCTTGGTGACGACTGGCCGGAGGAAGGATCGCCGGATCCGTGTATCGCCAGTGAAAGCAAACTTCGCTGTTGGGAGGTGTGATCGTGGTCATTCCGGTATGCCAAGGAAGCCCCAACGCCCATTTGAAACCACGCCGATTCTCGGCTGCCCCCGTCTCCTCAAGCGTCGAAGGAAACTCCGACGGGTCACGCCAAAAGTTCGGCCGCAGAGGATCGATCGCCTCTCGGCAAACAACCGCACCGCCCGCTTCGCTCACGGCGGGGCTGTACGAGTTTTTGTGCCCAACACCGTGCGTGCGATTATCACGATCACCCAAGTCCGTCAGGATTTCGCCGCCGGCAATCGTGTTCGCCAAACCGTCCAAAATGTCACGGAACGAAGTCTGTCGGTGCGACTGAAAGACGCCCCGGCAACCGGCGAGCATCTGTTTGATGTTGTGCAAGTTTGAATCCGGTTCACCATTCGACCCCACCGCACCGAGGGCCTGTTTTTGAATCGAATCACCGAGGCAGGCCGCATAGTTTGTACGCCCTTGACTCGGCAGCCCCATTCCCGGATCGCTCGGGCAACGGAACGTGGGAACGTTCGTCATCCATGGCGGATAGCTACATCGTCCTTCGTCGGTCAATGAGCGACGAGGATAAGGCCCCATCGGCGGAAAACGATGCAGCTGCTGTGTAGGCTCGAGCAACGGATTGCTGATTTGCTCCCACAACGCCTGCTGCTCAATGAACGGCGTCAACCCAACCAACCAACCAACTCAACTGAAAGTAGTTGTTCGCGGTACTGATCCGCGACTGCTGGTCCGCCATCGGACTCGGATCCCAAATGTTGTCGTCGTTGGCGGTACCACCGCACTGCATCGGCAATCTGTTATAGGCCGAATGATAGTTGTGCAAACCGAGACCGATCTGCTTGAAATTATTGCTGCAACTCATCCGCCGTGCTGCTTCGCGTGCCGCCTGAACTGCAGGCAACAATAAGCCGACCAACACACCGATAATCGCAATCACGACGAGCAATTCCACTAAGGTGAACGCCCGTCTCCAAGGTCGAGTACTGACCATAAAACCACCCTTTTCTTAGTTAGAACAACAATCAAACCAGATCAAGAAAAGCAGGCAAGCGAACCGTCACTCCTGAGCCGTTTAACCAAATACCGGGAGTTGAAGCGTCCTAAACCACAACATGCCGGTCCGATCATCGGCTATAGATACAAGTGACGATGTCCTCTCGGTTGGACGCACAAAGCATGAAACTTTTCACGAAGTTTCAAAATTGTCAGTCCAATCCACGTTGAACCGGCACTCTTGTTAGCAAATGACAACTCCTGAAATTCAATCGAGACCGAGCGCCCCACAAGACGTCGATTCCGACGCCACCGAACAGTTCCTCCGATTGCTCGGACAACATGAACGGATGCTCGCGGCCTTCGTGATGTCGATGCTTCCAAACGTCAGCGACTCCGACGACATTTTGCAGGAAACCAAAATCGCGCTTTGGCAGTCGTTTGATTCCTTCGAGATTGGAACTGACTTTGGCGCCTGGGCACGAAGGGCAGCCTTGTACCGCATCCTCGACTTTCGCAAACGCATGGCGAGGGAAAAATTGAAGTTCGGAATCAGCGAAGAGAATTACCGATCACTCGCCAAAGAGTTCGAAGATTCGACCTCAATAACGAAAAACAAATTTGGCAAACTCGCAACGTGTCTCGCACGACTCCCTGACGAACACCAACAGATGATCCGAATGCGATATATGGAAAAAATGGATATCGATCAAATCGCTTCGGCGAGTGGACGTTCACGAGCGGCAACCTATCGCATCCTCAGCCGCATTCGACTTTCGCTGCGTGAATGCGTGAAGCGTGAGGAATGCCGAATGATGCACGCGTTAGGAGACGGATAAGCGTCCAAGGAAATACCCCCATGAACTCACGCGATCAAACCGCGCTGTGTCGGATCATCGAACGACTTGTTGACGATGACCTGACCGAACAAGACGCGAACTGGCTCAACGATTTACTGCAAAACGATCCGGAAGCGAGAACGCTGTTCCTGGACCTGACGCACGACAACGCCATGTTGTACCTGAATTGGCCCCAACTCGAGCAACATCAGAACCACAATACGCTCCAATCCGATCCGCCGTCTGTCAGCCCTGTCGCCCATCACGCCGCCACAGGTTTGCGGCCGTACTTTTGGAATGGCGTTTCGGTTCTCGCGGTCTGCACCTGCATTCTCATTTCAGCGTGGTTATGGTCCGCACCCCGCCAAACAACGCATGCTCCTTTTGTGGCCACGTTGACGCACAGCAGCAACGCACGTTGGGCCGAAAGCACGCTGCCGACGACCGTCCACACGCCCCTAGGTCCGGGACGCATGCGACTGAAGCATGGCACCTGCACGCTTCGCTACACATCGGGAGTCGAGGTGTTGCTATCGGGAGATGTTGACTTTGAACTGATCGATTCGTCGACCGCCAAATTGCACTCCGGAGTCGCCAAAGCGAAAGTCCCAAAGTCGCTCGACCGCTTTACCATCAACACACCCAACGCATCTTCGGCCGAGCAAGACGGAGAGTTTTCCGTGACGTACAACCCCGGTGATCGCACGTCGCGAATTCGGGTCATCGAAGGAAAGGTATCGGTACGACACCAACAAACCGGCAAACAACGCATCGCTCAAAAGGGCGAAGCCTTGGAAGCCACCCACTCGGATTTGTTGCAAGCCGACAATTCGATCCCGGAGGGCGAACTCCGCATTCCACCACGGTCGAACTATCTCTCCGACGATACCATGCGAATCACCACCGCGATGGGACGCGGCGGGGATGCGACAATCATCATGAGCAACGATCCGACGTTTCTCGATCCCGCGTTGATCACGGTCAAAAACTGCGAGTCCGACTATCGCCGGAAAGGCTATCTCCGCTTCGACTTGAAAACGATCAAAGGATCCAACTTCGATAACGCGAAACTCATTCTTACTCTGCAGGAAACCCACTGGGCGCACCTACGGGCCCCTCACGACGTTCTCTACTCGGTCTTCGGCGTCACGGACGAATCGCTCGATGGCTGGAGGCCCGAAGACCTGCGTTGGGAGAACGCTCCCGCCAACGTCGATGCGTCCGATCAAGTCGACGAATCAAAAGCCAGACGACTCGGTTCGATGCTTGTCATCGACGGACGGGCAACCGGACAGGTCGCACTGCAGAGCAAAGAGTTGAATCAGTTTCTCCAAGAAGACACGAACGGTCTCGTTACCTTGATCGTCGTCCGAGACAGCCCCGTCTCATCGGACGACTATTCCACGCCAAACGGCTTCGCGAGTCGACGTCACAACTCGCAGTTGCCGCCCACGCTGGAAGTTCAACTCGTTGCAAACGAAGAATCAATTTAGAGATCTTCATCAACGAGTATTCGATGCCGCCGGACCTCGGAGATCGGAATCTTCGCGAATCCAGCTACGCGAATTGGACACGCCAAACTTCACCTTGCTCTCGCCAACGCAGGCTCCCATGAAACTCCATTCGCTGTTGTTCGCAATTTTGCTGGGTTGCACATCGACGTGCATCACCCAAGCTGAACAGATTGTTCCGATCTGGCAGTTGAACCGAGACACTGCCGACGTGACAAACGACGTGACAGAGAACCAATCGCAAACGTCCGACGAACATCGCGAAGTATCGATTGATGCAGAAAGAATTCTCACGCTGCCCTCTCAAATTCTCGGTTCGCAAACGGATTTCACCATCGAGTTCGAGATCAAGCGTCCCAACCAAACGGTTCCCGGCCACGCCGTAGTCTTGGCTTCGAACGCTTCCCACGACGCGGAGAATGGATTCCGTCTGATCTATCATCCTCCGCCGTACAACGCCGCGTGGGTGATGTGCAACGGATACCGCACCGTGGAGAAACGTGGCTTTCTCAATTCCAAATTCAACACGATCACGCTGGTCGCCCACAACAAGCAAATGTCGATCTTCCTCAACGGGCTGATTCTGGCGGTTACCAACGAAGTCAGTCCGAGCGATACGCCTCTGCAGTTCGGTGGTGCATTGCACGACACACGCCCACCCCAAACCTACCCACTCCGCAACATTCGCATCTACGATCGAGCGATATTTCCGACCGATTTTGATCCGTCGCTCAAACGCATGCGGAACTACAGCGGGGATCAGTACATGATCCAGCGCGCACCGATCGAAAACGAGTTGCTGCCCCGCATTCTGGTCGTCGGTGATTCCATCTCGATGGGATACAGAGGGTTCATCACCGACCATTTCGCCGGCCGAGCACACGTCGACTACTGGGTCGGATCTGGCGTCGAGTGGTACGGCAATGACATCCGTGCAAAGGACGCCAAAGCTGCGATAGCTTGGAGAGGAGTGCTCTCCCATGGGCCCTACGACGTCATCACTTGGAACGCGATGACACTGCATTGGTGGAACAGTCAACATGAGGTCCGCTGCCCGGTCGATACGCTCGAACGAAACATCGATGATGCAGCCGGACTCCTTGAGGAACTCGCCCCAGAGACCAAAGTTATCTGGGTACGCTGCACTCCGATTCGATCGATTCGACCTGACGGCAGTCACACGCTCAACAACCCCGACAACGAACGCGTCAAACGATACAACGCGATCGTGGACGATGTAATGCGAAAACGCGGGATCCCAATCGTCGATCTCAACCCAGTCGCATCGGACCAGCTACACACGATCGCCACGGGTTCGCAAGACACGCTGCACTGGGGACGTGAAACGTCGCAGATGTTTGCCAACAAAATCATCGTAGAAATCGAAAACGCGATCACCGAACCAACTCTCGCGACCGGAGCCAACTAGTGCCATCTCAACTTCGAGTCTCGTTCGTAGTGATCGGACTTCTCACGTCCGTGTCGTTGCTCAACGGCGAACAACCACGAGACCTCCGTGCCGCGACCGGTCGTTCGATAGAGACGGAAACTTCTGCCGTCCCCTTTGCCGATGGCGATCGGATTTGCTTCCTCGGAGACAGCATCACCGCGGGTGGCTACTACCAGACGATCATTTCGAACTACTACCTGACACGATACCCGGATCGCCAGTACCAATTCATCAACGCGGGAAGGTCTGGTGATACAGCCGGCGGGGCGCTCAAACGTCTCCAGGAAGACGTCATCGACAAGCGTCCGACATCCGTCGTCATCATGTTCGGAATGAATGATGTCTATCGACACACCTACGTCGACAACCCGACCGAAGACGATATGCGAAAACAAAAATTCGCACTCGATCGCTTTCGCGAAAACATGACGAAACTGGTCGACCGTCTCAAACGCGATGCGAATAATCCCAAACTAGTTTTCTTGACTCCTACTCCGTTCGATCAAACCGTCATTCTCGATCGCGAAAATCAACCGGGATGTAACGACGGACTCGCCCGCTGTGCATCGATTGTCCGCAACATCGCCCGAGCGAACGACGCGTCACTGGTCGATCTGCATGGTCCGATGACCGAATTCAATTTGCGACAACAACAAACCGATCCGACGTACACCATTGTCGGTCCCGATCGAATTCACCCTCGCGACGAAGGTCGGCTGATGATGTCTTGGTTGATCCTGCGAGCCCAACATGTGCCTCCGATCATCTCCGGGGTCGCGATCGACGTCCCAAATTCAGACACGGCCGACTGCACCAATGCGGTGATTTCCAACATCTCGGCGTCCAGTAGTGAGATCCAGTTCGAAATGCTCGAGAACGCCCTGCCGTTGCCGATCGAATCACGACTCAGGCAGTTCAGCTCGTTGCTGCCAATCGCGAACGACCTGTGCCAGCAAATCGTTTCCGTGCGAGGACTCGACGATGGAAAATACGAAATCAGAATCGATGGAACCACGGTAGCCGAACACACCAACCGAGATCTCGAACACGGTATCAACTTGGCTCTCAACAAGCTGACACCGATGTACCAACAAGCCCTCACGGTCACGCAACTAAACTCAAAACGACGTGAAGCCGAGGCATTGGCGTGCAGCCTGCTCAACACTCGGCGTTGGATGCAAAGGCACTACCAAATCGATGTCGACGATCCAGAGGCAGTTCAAGCGCACTACGATAGCTTTGACGACAAACGGCAATACAATGCCAGCATGGCGAAGCGATACATCGAGCACTGGCCTCGCTACGCCGAGATCCTTGAAGAAGTCAAAACATACCAGGCGGAGATCGAAAAGCATCGCGCGCCGACCACCCATCTTTTCCAAATCACACGCATCCCGTGAGCAGGCTTTTCACCATGCACCGGTTGGTCACGTGGAGAGGCGAACACGTTTGGTCGCAACCCAGATTCTCGTCGCGAAATGCTAGATTGACTCCGGCCAGGTAACCGGATCGCAATCCAGCGGACATGGAAAACGATCGAGCCGATCCAGGTACACGCCGCCGGAGCCGTAGAACGGACCGAGCGGACCTCGCCACATGAGAGCAACGGACACGTCGACTTCCGCGCCCGCGACGACCATGTGAATTGCGATCCGTTGATGCGCCATCGGGTTTTCGTGGATCAGGCCCACCGACTTCGAACCGACGTCACGAGTAATCATGTCGAACGGCTCACCGATGGGATGATCTTGATCGTCAATGGCAACGCCAATCACGGGAATCATCATTGCAAAGCGTCCCTCGCGACGACGCTGTCGCCCCTTGTATATAGTCGCATTAACGAATTGACGTCTCGCAAATGCGACGAGCTGAGGTGATAGCGTTCCGGTGTAGCCGCAATTTTCGATGGTTTGATTCATCTGTCTGCCTATTCGACGCGAGTTCGACGGTGCAACGTGAGTGAGCGAAAAAATGGGGCAAGTAAACCAACATGGGTCACAACCGAAGCACCAAGCCTACAAATCGTCGTGACGGCGACACTCTCTCCACAACACGAACAGAGACGTGACGATTATCTTTGTTTTGCAGGCGCCAAAGCCCCGAATACGTCACTCTTCCGGCCAAGAGGGCTGGTCGCCATTTCCATGCTTCGAACTCCCGTCGCTTCGTTCGCCCCTCCTGGAGGGAGGATGAAGCCTGGAACTGCTTGAATCGAAAGAGCGAATGAATCTGCATGCACGCGACACTCTTTATCGCAATTTAACATTTGACCCGCCCGATCCCCGTCGCAGGATTCTCCAAACCTGACGCCACCGAAATCGGACGCAATCAGCTACAGCATCTCGAAATCGCGCTCACGTTTAGCGTTGTGAATGCCCGGACCTCGCAATATGCGACGCGAACCTCACTGGTCATTGAGGGCGCATCGATCTGGTCATCGTGGAAGATGACCGTTCAGCGGAACTGTCGCGAAACGACTGACGAACTCTCTCGTTGCGTTCGATGCCACTCGTGAAGCCGCAATCGCAACAATTTGTGAACTCCCTTTCCGCCGTGATGGTGACGTGGCGCGCGACTTGCAAAAGCCGCGATGAAACTGTTTTTCAGTTCCTCCAACAATCCAAAAAGGAAACACATATGTTTTATCATGACGGCGGCAAACTTCAGTATCCCGTACGAGTCGAAAAGCCAAGCCCGTTGTTTGCCAAAGCGTTGCAACAGGCAATCGGTGGTATCCAAGGCGAGGTTCGTGTTTGTTTGCAGTACCTGTTTCAGGCATGGGGTGCTCGTGGTCCCGCAAAGTACCGCGACATGCTACTGGAGACCGGTACCGAGGAGATGGCTCACATCGAAATGCTGGCGACCGCCGTCGCGTTGAACCTCGAAGGAGCACCGCTCGAACAAGAGGAGGCCGCGAAAGATCCGTTGGTGATGGCGGCGATGGGTGGCATGAACATTCAACATGCTATCGGCACCTGCATGGCAGCGATGCCCGTCGACAGTGAAGGGGTTCCGTTCAACTGCAGCCATGTATATGCCAGCGGCAACGTAGCGGCCGATATGCTCGCGAACGCAACCGCAGAATCCACCGGTCGCATGCTAGCGGTTCAACTGTGGAAGATGACCGACGATCCGGGAATGAAGGACATGTTGAGCTACATGATTGCCCGCGACACGATGCATCAAAACCAATGGCTTGCCGCGTGGGAAGAACTCGGCGGCCCCGAAAACCATCCAATCCCGAACTCCTTCCCACAGGAAGAAGAGAACAGCGACTACGCCTACGCGTTCATGTCCTTCGGTGTCTCGGATGACTTCAAAACCCCGCACGGTGCGTGGACGAAAGGAAAGTCCTTCGATGGCAAAGGCAAGAACTCCGCCGTGCAAATGCGTCCGCTCGGGGACAAGCCAAACCTGGGTGCCGCGTCACCAAAAACAGCCGCTCAAAAAGGACAAATGAAAGAGTAACTGTCGGCGTTCGATGTCGATCAATCACCCCGATCCATGCAAAGGAAATTCGATGGAATCTGAAATCCAACGCCGCCACGTAGTCGGTGGGTTGCTAGGAGGTGTCGGCGGAATCGCCAGCCTGCTCGCAAGCGGTCAATCCAACGCGGCGAACTCAAAAGATGACAACTCGGCTGTCTTCTGTAGTGAACTGACCATTCCACCTTCGCTCGACGGCAAGAACCAAATCCGCCAGTTCGTTCGCACGAACGTTCAGGGAGGACACGTGTTCTGCACGCTCACCGAGCAGGACAACGAGAACCCGGCGATCACTTCCGTTTTCGCTACCCCCGTAACTCGCAAAGGTGAAGTTGGCGCGGAAATTGCGATCAACTTTCTCGGCGACCCGCGAGGCAATGTCACGATGAGCGTTCTGCACGTCGGCAGCCAAGTCTAGTCACAGCATCCTTTTCGTAGCGTCTCCGCAAAACAACTGAGATGGGGCAGCGGCAGCTTTGCTCGTCACGCCCCATCTCTTTGCCGAAGATCGCTGCCAAATCCAGACTCGCGGGTTGCCACGTCACAACGATTGGATGCATCGCACTCGGCTGCGCAGCAACACGTGCCGGTCCAACTCAACACTTTCAACACAACATTGATATGATCAAGCCACAAACCAAAGTCCCTGAACTCTCCGTCCAAACCATCGGCGGAGAAGAATGGAAACTCGGTGACCAAAGTCCCGAGCACTTCACGTTCGTGTTTTTCTACCGCGGATATCACTGTCCAATCTGCAAGAGCTATCTGCGGAGCATCGACCGCAAATTCGACGAACTCTCCTCGATGGGTATCAACGCGATCGCGATCAGCAGCGATTCGGAAGACCGTGCCAAGAAGAGCAAAGACGAATGGAAGATTGAGAACCTTCCGATAGGTTATGAGTTGCCGATCGATAAAGCACGCCAGTGGGGGCTTTATGTTTCGAAGGCGATCAAGTCGGAGGAGCCCGAGGTGTTCAGCGAACCGGGACTCTTCATCGTTCGGCCCGACGGGGAACTCTATGCCTCGTCGATCCAAACGATGCCTTTCACCCGGCCGGGCATCGATGAGCTGATCTCTGGATTCCAGTTCATCATCGAGAAGGGGTATCCCGGGCGCGGCGAAGCGTAAGCACGCCGGCTCGTTTCCCCGAATGCCAATCGGCTTGCGGCCCATCTTGGCCGCGTGTCGTTTCCAGCGTTTTTAGAATTGATATGGCCAATCTTCGGTGGCCTGAGTTCTGGCGAATCCGGCTACGGGGATTCGGCGCGTCAGAGGTTGAAGTGCTCTAGCGCTTCGCAACCACTTCCGCGATGGAACGCAACGCATTTTGTTTCCGCGGCGTGTCGGGTTGGAAGTCAAATGCGCGTAGATAGCGAGCGGAATCGTTCGCGTCCTCGGACTCGGCGAGAATCTTCGCGAGCCACTCGCTCGTCATCGATGCACGGCTTCGCCAAATCAAATCACGCCCCGCCCGCGTGTCCCACTGATCTCCAACTGTTTCGATCCAACCGGTCAGGCACGCGTCCCAATTGCCGTCAGCGGCAATTCCCAATGCCTCGACGTACCATCGGTCGTTTCCGTCATGCTGTTTGGCCAAGTCGACCCAAACCGGAACCATTTCATCCCCCAGTCCACGTAACGACAACGCCGCCTCCCGACGCACTTGCGGAGAATTGTCCGCAGCGAATCGCGCCGCGAGTTTCACAATGTTCATGCCGTGCTGTTTTGCAATTCGGATCCCGGCACAGCGGACATGCGGATCGTCGTCTTGTGCAGCCAGACGCACCGCTCGGTGTGTGTCCAATGAAGCGAGCACCCACAACGCTCGCGATCGCTCGTACGCTTTCTGCGATTGACGAGCCATCTCGGTCAAACGCTTGATGACAGTCGCAACGTCGGCTTCACCTCTCGTCTGACGCAGCCGTTCGGCAGCCAGAAAACGCGTCGAAACGTTGGGACTCTTCAAACCCGCGATCGTTCCTTCGAGTGTTTCGAAATCGACCTCAGGAACGTCGTATCGATCCGCACCGTCCCGACCGGTGACGCGAAAAATGCGACCTCGTTCGGTGTCTCCCATGCGGTGGCCGCCGACGCCTGGATCGTACCAATCGGCGACGAACAATGATCCGTCGGGTGCGACACAGACATCCACCGGTCGGAACCAACGGTCACGCGTGCCGGTCAACATTTCGTTTTGCTCGCCGATATAGCCGGCACCGTCATTTTCGATTTGATACATGCGAACCGAGTTAGGCCCGGGGTCGCAGTGAAGCAACTCGTTGTGATATCGCGACGGAAGCGTCTCTCCTTCATAACGAATGATTCCTGTAGGCGATCCAGCACCGGTTTGCACCACGTTGGGAATCACGCCGGGATCTCGCAAGTGCCAATGCCTCAGTGGGATGTCCTCGTGCATGCCGGTCCGGCGGACTCGCCACGTGGAACCGTCCATCTCGCCGCGATACCCATAGTTACCAAACGGCATGACATAGTTGATTCGCGTCGCGCGGTTACCGTCATCATCGTTATCGGATTGCCAAATCGTGCCGAACGAATCGACGCACAGTTCCCAGTTGTTTCGGAAGTTCCACGCGAGCGTTTCAACGTTGCTCCCGTCGAGATCGCAACGAAACACCATTCCTTGTTGATAAGGTTTCCCGTGATCTCGCACTTCACGACCTGATCGATCGACAATCGGGTTCCCATCGGCATCTTTGATCTGATGACCTTCGTTGCCAAAGTTGAAGTACAGCTTTCCATCAGGGCCCGGAACAAACGCGTGGATTCCGTGGTCGTGCTCGACACCGCCGATGCCGCTGAACATCATTTCTTTGCGGTCGGCGACGAGGTCACCATCGTCATCGAAAAACGAGCAAACTTGGTCGCCAGCGGAAATAATCACGCGATCCCCCAGCACGCAAATCCCGTGGGCGGAGTTCACGTCGTTTCCCTGGTAGAAGACCGTCGATTTATCTGCCGCACCGTCGTGGTCAGTGTCTTCGAGCACCAAGATTCGATCGCCTTCGGAACGAACCGGATTGTTCGGATTGCGAAAATGCCGATAGTTGACGACTTCGCAAACCCATACTCGGCCAAGATGGTCCACGTCGATATTGCTGGGGTTGCGAAGTTCGGGCTCAGCGGAAAAGAGCCGAGCGGAAAGATCGTCGGCGATTTCAATTCCCGCCAAAGCGTCTTCGGATTCATGCGACGCAGCCGGTTCTGATTGGCCGGCATTGCTGCTGCGAATATGAGATCCACTTTGCGTTTTCTTCTTCAGCAGCACGAGATAGTCGACCATGTCCACGAGTTCTTGAACCGTCATCAATTGATGGAGATTCTCCGGCATCAACGAGACATCGCGGCGCACCATCTCTTCGATGTCCTCGGCGGGAATCGTTCGGTCCACACCCTCGGCGGTCTTGATCGTCACTTCCTCGTCGGTTTGATTGACCAGTAAACCG